>CAYFXU010000081.1:0-8266 GCA_964347145.1 uncultured Candidatus Bathyarchaeia archaeon | reverse complement strand
AAACTGTTCAAAGAAGAAATCAACAAGAACAAAGCCTATGAAGAATCGGCGAAAGATTGGGAGGGCGACTTCCTATTCATAGCGACCCCTGACGACAAATTAGACAAAGAGGCTGTTTTCTACGTGGACCTGTGGCATGGAAAGTGCCGAGACGCTTACATGATACCGAGTAGGGACGCAAAGAAGGCAGAATTCGTTTATGAAGGTCCCTATGGAAACTGGGTGAAACTGATTAAAGGCGAGATAGGGCCCATTCGAGGTCTACTGACGCGCAAGTTCAAGCTTGAGGGAAGCATGGCGAAGATTATGAGATACACCAGAGCTGCCTCCGAGCTGGTGAGCACAGCGAGCAAAGTGCCGACAGAATTTCTCTAAACCCCCTATTTCTATTTTTGGAACACGCTTTCGGGGGAAAAGTCATGTGGGAGCTTACATTTCCTAGGACGGTAGTAATAGGTGAAGACGCGCTAGAGTACTTGAGAGCGGTTAAGGGTAAGCGAGTGCTTATAGTCACAGACAAAGTGATACACAAGCTGGATTTTGTAGAGAAAGTGGCAGATTACCTGAAAGAGGCTGGGCTGGAGGTGGAGATCTTCGATTTGGTTGAACCTGAACCGTCTGTAGAGACGATAGTAAAGGGAGCCGAGGTTGCCAGGAAATATGCTCCAGACTGGTTTATCGGGTTGGGCGGTGGTAGCTGTATGGACGCGGCGAAGGCCATATGGGCTCTCTATGAGAATCCCGGCATCGAAGTTGGCGATATAAGCCCATTGACGGAGCTAGGGCTGAGAAGAAAAGCCAGGCTAATCTGTATCCCCACAACAAGCGGAACCGGATCCGATGCGAACTGGTCCACTATAATTACTGATGTGAAGGAGGAAAGGAAGTTGGAACTCGCCTCTAGGGAGATAGTAGCTGACATAGATATACTCGATCCTGAGCTCCCAAAATCTATGCCCCCAAAACTAGTGGCAGACACGGGCCTAGATGTACTCGCTCACGCGATAGAGGCCTACGTTTCTCAATGGAGGAATGACTTCTCAGATGCCTTAGCAATCAAAGCGATACAGACGGTCTTCAAGTATCTTCCGACGGCTTATAGACATCCTGAGGAAAAGGAAGCCAAGGAGAAAATGCATAACGCGGCCACTATGGCTGGAATGTCCTTCGGCAACTCACAGGCAGGCATCGCCCACGCCTTGGGTCACTCCCTTGGTGCTATTTTTCACATTCCACACGGCAGAACTGTAGATCTCTTCCTCTCATACTCGATTGAGTACAGTGCAAGAGAAGCTATGGGAAGATACGCTGATATCGCAAGAGCAATCGGTATTGAAGCAAAAACAGATGAAGAAGCGGTGGAAAAGCTGGTCGAAACCGTCAGGAGGCTTGACCGTGAGATGGGAGAACCCGCTTCCATCAGGGAGATGGGGATAAGTCGAGAGGATTTTGAAAAGAGACTGGATGATTTAGTGGCCAGAGCCGCTAATTCATCATGCACCTTTATGAATCCACGGGTTCCAAATTTGGAGGACACTCGGAAACTCTTCATCTGTGCGTATGAAGGAAGAAGGGTGAACTTCTAGATATAGAGTTAGATCCTATCCTTGACCAGCTAACTTCCTATTTTCTTTCATTTTTGGCTTTCTCGTCTACTGGAACCAGTCGCTCAGAGAATGGACTCATAGACGAAAAAGAAAGCTCCAGTCCCCTCACTTAGCTCCTAGGAGAGTACTTCACGCGCGCGCACCCTAAATCCCCCAGGGATTCTTCTTTCTCCTTGTCAGTATTCGTAGCCTCTTTCGAAATAGGTACAGTGAACTCAAGCCTATAGCCAATAGCAAAGCTGAGACGATTAATGTTTTCAATAATTCCATCAGGAACTGTTGCTCAAATATAACCTGAACTACAGAATAAACAACCATGGCGATCGAACTAATCATTGAAAGAATTCCAATGACTAGAATCAGACCTATGTTGATTTTCTCTCCTACCGTGTCGTCCTCGTTCGATGTGGTTCTCTTGTAGTATTTGCGTGTTTCATTCGGAATGTTTGCATCGGAGATGGGTGGCTCTCTTGTGTGCATTCCACAATCCCATGTATGCTATATTACGATACAATATAAATATCCCTCATCGGCGCTACTTAAATGTTGTCGCATGTTTGTTGGACACCAATACACTTGCGCGCCTGAACACTTCCTTTTTGGATAGTTGCCTAGACGAAAAGACTCTACGAGGTTCAGCGATGATCTTGACATGGCTTTATGCCAAAACATCAATGAATATTGTCTTATTGTTTCTTGAGGATGCGCATGATGCGCGTGCGTACACAACCATTTCATTGAGTCCACAGAATCTTTTTGATTCGGTTTTGTTCGATTATTTAGGGGTCAAGTCGGCGCTTGGTTACGCGTGTGGGCAATCATTTTCAGTATTTCCTTCTCGTTTTCTAGGAACTTCTTGTATTCAGCAAAATTCTTTATCGCCCTTAAGAAGATAATTCTTTTTCTTTTGTCTACGCCATAGACTATGTGTATTCGTTCTTTTTTTGCCCTAAAGACTAGATTTCCATCAATGTTCTTTTCAAACTTATGTAACTCGTGGAATTCAAGACGAGAACAATCAAGAATGTTATTGATAATGGAGACTATTCTTTCTCTATCCTTCAAGTCTCTAATAAAACGTTTTGAAACGGCAACAGTTCTTATAGAGGGTCTAATCGTTATGAAGTGGCTGTTGCAATTTATGCAGAAATCTTTTCTTTCAAGGCAGGGATTGTCTACTCTTATGTTAAAGTCCATACAAATCTCTCGCAGGTGTGGAAAAGCTGGAATAAAACGGTTTGTGAAGATGAGGTAGCGCAAACAAGAGCCATTGCTTTACGTTTAAGAAATCTACATCTTAAGTATAATGAAACCTACCAGACGGATCTTGCTTTCACACTTTTTGCATTGAATTAGCAATTCTTCCAAAGTTTCATCTTTGACCTTCGTCTCTAGAATTTGATAAACGTCTTCTGTTTCGTCTTCAGGAGAAATGATAACCCCGCAACCAGGACAAGAGAAGTTTCCATCTCCTTGAGTTTTGGTCAAGTCCACTTCGTATGCCGGGGCCCTGCACTTCTTATTTTTCATTATATCACTTTCCTAGAAGTGGGAAGCTCATAACACGCCTATATAAACATTCAAGTCATCATTGTGAATGGTCGTCCAGAAGATTGAACGCACATATGAAATTCATGAAGATAAGACCAAGAAATGGACAATCTGTTTCACAGGCTCAGCACAAGATGTAGACGATTTGCGCGCAATCATTAATCGCTGAATCTAGTTTTCGCATTTTGCCTCGGAAATTGCGCCTGCGCGGGGCCCAAGCTTTTAGTACGACTTGAAACAATGTGATGGATGACGAAAGAGGAACGTAGCAACGGCACGAAGGAAGGTAAGACGTGGATATATCAAAAAAGCTTCACAGACCCTTGAGGCTTCAGATTTTGCGCAAAATGGAACACAAAAATGAAAAAGACCAGAAAAAACCGGTATATTTTCTTATCGGTACAATATTGTTAATCTTGGGCTTCATGTTTCTAAGCAATATTCTCTTCTCGTCAGGACCTTTACCTAAAGAGTATTTTCAGTTACTAGCCACTTTGAGTGGCATCTTAATGATCTTAGGGTTCATTGCAGTTGTGTATGGATCATCGACCTGAACTAGCTGCTTTGTTTTTTTGCGCGCGTTTCTTCCCTAAGTTTTCTTTTGAAAATTTTCATGGCGGGAGTTAGTGGCAAATCCCTTCTAAACTCGACGAACTTTGGTACAGCGTACGGTGGAAGTTTTTCTCTACAATATTTGATAATGTCATCTGCATTGACTTTACCTTCGTATTCCGCCTTCAATGTTATGAAAGCCTTTACTCTTTCACTACCAGGTCGTTCTGAATCTGGGATTCCAACGACTCCTGCAACGCTAACTGCTGGATGTTCATGTAAGACATCGTCGATTACTCTTGAGTAGACTTTCATCCCCGACACGTTGATCATGTCCTTTATGCGGTCGACGATGTAGAAGTAACCGTCTTCATCCATTCTTCCAATGTCGCCTGTAGCAAGCCAGCCATCTTTTAGGCCTTTGCCTGGAGTTGGCCAGTAACCTTTCATAATTTGAGGGCCGCGAATGTAGAGTTCACCAGATTCACCGAACGGAACTTCCTCACCGGTCTCTGGATCTACGATTTTAACTTCTGTATCAGCAATCGGTACGCCAATAGATCTTTTTACATTTGCCATAAATCCAGTAACTTTTGAGAGTGCTGAAAGATTCAAATGAGTGGCACCGGTTGATTCTGTCAAACCATAGCCCTCACCCATTGGAACACCAATTTTCTTCTCAAACTCTTTTGCAACGTCTGGAGGAAGAGCAGCTGCAGCAGAATAGAAAAAAATCGGAACTCTCCGAAGATCCCTAGTGAGCAATAGCATATAGTGGGTGGGAACACCCGCAACCATAAAAGGACGATACGTCTTTACTATTTCTGCGATTCTGTCAATATCTCTTGGATCTGTCAAAATCAGGCGTAGACCCCAAGAAATGGAGGCGTGCACAGTCCAGTGCCCATACTGATGGAAAAGAGGAACACATGTTAGTACCGAGGCTTTTCCCTTGACTCCGGCTACTAGAGGTTTCATCATCCAATGTATTGACTGAATTATGTTAGTGGTTATGTTGTAGTGAGTTAACATGGTGCCTTTCGGGACTCCTGTTGTGCCTCCAGTAAAAGGAAGCAGTGCCAAGTCTTCCGTTGGGTTTATTTCCACTCTTGGAGGTTTAGGCTCATATTCCTCTACCAAGTCTTCCAGTCGATGAGCACCAGAAACTTCTTTCAGTTCGGACCCAGAATAATCAGGGAATATAGGTACTGACGTAAAAATTAGGTTCCTGAGCTTTGTCTTGTATTTGATTGAATTAACACGCTCAAGGCGCCTATAGGAGCAGATTACTGTTTCAGCCCCAGATTGACTTATCTCATACAGCACATCGGGGGCCTTGTGTAAAATACTTATGGGAACATGTACTGCTCCTAGCCTCATTATTGCATAATCGCTTACTATGAACTGTGGACAATTTGGAAGAATTGTCGCAACCTTGTCGCCCTTCTTCACACCTAAATCAGCAAGCGCGGTTGCTAGCTTGTCAACCTGTAGCTTCAACTCCGGATAAGTCATTTCATTCTCCAAATAAACGCATGCGACTTGCTCAGGAAAATCAGTTGCAGAATCCTCCAAAAAAGTGTAAACAGATATTTTGGGGTATGGCTCCATAGTCTTTTCGAGTTTGAATGGCCCCACGAAATAGCTTTTCACCCAGGGCTTTTCAGCGTAGCTCATTCTCTCGGGCAAGTCTCTCACTCACGCTATGCTGAGGTAGTAATAATCGAGTATCTGATGTTAAAGTTTTGTCGCTAGTAGATCTCTTTAATCACCCAATCTAGTCCAAGTTCTTTCAACTTCTCCGGAGTTGGTTTGCCGTTCTTGTCCCATCCTCGAAACTCGTAATAGGCATCCAAGAGTGGATCTAGATTTACTACTTGTCCTTTAGCTGGACCTTCGGGTAAAGGGTCCTCTAACAAACGCCTTGGAAGAGTGTCGTCAGCTCTAGTTAGTCCCTCTCTTATGTTGAAGGCTCTTTCAAAATTGTAGATTCTTTCGCCGGTTTTTCTGAAGTCGCTTGCAGTGAATTTCCAACCTGTGAGATTCGTTATTAGAGTTGCCCAGTCCTCTGCAGTTAGGACCATTCCCATGAATTTGCAACCCCCAATAGCATCAAAGACTGCAAACGCATCCTCCATATCCTTCACAACTTTAGCCGTCTCGGGGGTTTCCTGAGCTATGTCTCCAACATCGCTTTCTTCGATGATGAGAAAGGGCATTGCCATAAAAGTCGGGCCTTCTATATAAGCTGTGATATGGCAGCCTCCTCGATTTGAACTGGCAAACGCTAGTCCGCATATCTTGGCAGCTCTGGGATCGTAGGCTGGAAGCTCTAGGCCTTTGACGTGCATGGCAAATTTTTCGGCTCCCTTATTCAGTTTTTCTGAGACGATCTTTGTTCCTTCGGCCAGTAGGTTTCCAATTCCTTCCCTTTTGGCTATTTTGTGAACTAGTTCTATCATGACATCGGGGTCGCCAAATTTAAGCTCCAGTCCATCAGTGTCTTTTTTGGTTAGCACTCCTTTCTCATAACATTCTAGGGCAAAAGCTATCGTACTTCCAGCAGAAATTACGTCAAGACCATACTCGTTGCACAGGAAATGCGCAAGCGTAATTGCCTCTAGATTGTCGATTCCACACATGCTCCCAAAACTTCCAAGAGATTCGTATTCTGGTCCCTCTCCTTTGCTTGCATACTGCCCCGTTTTAATCTCGCTTAGTCTTCCGCAAGCGATTGGACACGCAAAGCAGGGCTTTCTTTCTGTAAGGATATTTTCATTAATTGCTGTTCCGTTTATATTGTCTGCACCTGGGAAGACGCCGGTTTGCCAGTTTCTTGTGGGAAGCCCGCCCCGCACACTCACCATGTCAAGGACAGCTGCTGTCCCATACGCTTCAAGGGTCATCTTCAACAAGCTCTCGTTAACCCAATCATATCTTTTTTTGGCTTCTTCCCTGTAAACACCTTCATTTGCAACTTCGATATTCTTTGTGCCTCTTGAAGCAATAGCTTTCAAACGCTTCGAACCCATCACAGTTCCCAAACCGCATCTTCCAGCCGCTCGACCCCAGTTTGGTCGATCAGCGTCATTTATGATAGCAGCGTATTTGACCAGATTCTCTCCAGCAACGCCTATACAAGTGACGCGGAAATTCTCTCCAAGCTCTTCTCGGATCAATCTTGTAGTTTCCGAAGTCTTCCTACCCCAGAGGTCTTTTGCCTCTTTGAGCTCAGCCTTTCCGTCGTCGGTGACAAGGTAGACTGGTTTCGGCGAGATGCCTTCAAATATCACTCCGTCAAAACCTGACCGTTTGAAATTTGTGCCCCAAAAGCCAGCTGAGTTTGCTTGCCCCCACAAACCAGTGAGCGGAGATTTGGCGACTACTATATATCTTCCGGTACTTGGAGAAAGAGTTCCTGTCAATGGCCCGGTCATGAATACGAGCTTGTTTTCTGGACCTAGCGGATCTATTCCCTTTTTAACTTCATCGAAGAGATATTTGGTCGCTAGTCCACTTCCACCTAAAAACATCTTCAAAGTATTTTCGCTAGGAAACTCTTCAGTTATCTTGGACGTTGACAGATTGACTCTCAGAACCTTTCCCATGTATCCAAACATAATCGACACACTGCGCGCGTGTAGAAACCAAAAAGCTGTCAAAACCCTATTTTACCTTTTTGTTCTTGCAGAACAGAACCCTGTGTTTTGAACACCACATATACCAATATGTGTTCGCTGCTCTTGCCACTTAAGCTTTCAACGGTCTCGAAGACTCGTCTTGCGATTCTAGATTTCGAGAAACATGAAATTTTGCGAAAACTACAAATTGGAAGAGCGCAGAATTATGTCTCGAGGACAGACAGATGCCTACCTATATTCTTCTTTCAACGCTCACAGCCGAGGGAAGGAAAACGATCAAGGAAAAGCCATCAAGGATTAAAGAGGTTAACAAGGAAATCGAAGCCTTCGGCGCCAAGGTGATCTCCCAATACGCGGTGCTAGGACCATACGATTTCGTCAACGTTGTCGAGGCACCTGACAACGAGGCAATCACCCGCGTTTCTGTAGAACTTGGATCTCGCGGAACCGTACAGATTCTGAGTTTGCCAGCCATCCCCATAGACAAATTCATCGCCATGGCAAAGAAGAAATAGAAAGAAACCTTCTCAATATCCCCCCTTTTTATTTTTCAAGCAATCTATTCTTTGTGGGCTAGGCGACTTTTTCGACAGAAATCTCGTGCCCAGGCGCGGCTGCGCGATATACGTCTGTTCATTCCGTCTCTATTTTGTACAAGACTCTTAGACCTTTCAACGTCTCGTGAACAGCATTTGCAAGTTGAATCACGTCTTCAAGATCAACTTTCCTGCCCCAATCATAAACGTGGTCATGATATCCTCTCAAAGGCTCGAAACCCAAAGAACGAAGCCTTTCAACAACCTCAAGGGGACCCGCACCCTCACTGTCAAACCAGATGGTCAAAAACGTTTTCACCAGAGTGTACCTCCAAACTTCCCTATAAACCGAGCAACAGAGATTAATTTTTTTCGGCGC
>CAYFXU010000080.1:0-8392 GCA_964347145.1 uncultured Candidatus Bathyarchaeia archaeon | reverse complement strand
AAGACTCCAGGTTTACTTTCACCCATCTTTTTATTCACCTTGGTTTTTCAAACGGTCTTCCCATTTGACATTCATAGAATTTAAGATTTTCCTTCAACAATGTGTAGACTTAAATATTTCCATCACTCTCAGAAATATAGAATTTAGTTGGGAATGGTTTGATTGACACCTCTATTCAGAAAAAAGGGAAAAAAGACGACGATCCTCTTCGCCACTGACATGCATGGGTCTGAAGGAGTTTGGAGAAAGTTTCTGAACGCTTCGTCAATGCTGAATGTAGACGTCGCTATCTGTGGAGGAGATCTAACTGGAAAGATGATCGTTCCCATCATTGAAAAGAAAGATGGGAAATACGCTTATTACCTATTGGGAAAAAATCACCTAGTCGACTCAAGCGGATTAGAAAAAGCGGTCAAGGATGTTCGAGGTATTGGATACTACCCCTATTTGACCGATGAAAGTGGATTCGAGGAATGCTGTAAAGATCGCAAAAAGGTAGATCAAGTGTTTTCAGAAGTGATGACCTCAACACTGAAGAATTGGCTTGATCTAATCCGGGAGAAGGTTCCAAGTGAAACCCGAGTGGTCGTGTGCCCTGGGAATGACGACAGATTCCCAGTGGACGACTTGATTGGAGGTCACCCAGACGTAATTAACGTGGAGGGAAAGGTGATAGATATCGACGAATCCCATGAGATGATAAGCACGGGCTGGGTCAACCCCAGTCCCTGGAATACTGCCAGGGAAGAGGATGATGAAAAACTTGATGCGAGACTGGAAAAATACATTTCTCAACTGAAAGACCCCGGATCAGCCATATTCAACTTTCACGCTCCGCCCCATCAAACCAAGTTGGACGAAGCACCATTGCTCGACGACGATCTGAACCCTGTGATTCAGGGAGGAAGAGTCATAATGGTTCCAGTGGGCTCCAAAGCCGTAAAGAAGATGATCAAAAAGTACCAACCTTTCCTAGGATTGCATGGGCACATACACGAAGCGTCCGGCTCGATCAAAATCGGTAGGACACACTGTGTCAATCCTGGAAGCGAATATGCGGAAGGAATTCTGAGGGCGTTTCTGATCGAGTTTGAAGGTAACAAGATCATCAGACTCCAAAGAATTGAAGGCTGAAGGAGAACACAGTAAGTGTCATGGATGGTCGACAAAGAGATTAGAAGAGAACTGCCGGAAGACTGGAAAGGAATAGTTCCCACGGAAGTGTTTCTTCAAGAAGCTGAAACGATAGTTGAAAAAGCTGAAAAGAAAGGCATAATCCTCAGAATTATGGGCGGATTGGGGGTAGCTATTCACTGCCTGGAATTCAGGGACTTCGCAATGAAGCTAGGCAGAACTGGAACAGGAGTTGTGAAAGGTCAAGAATACAGCGACATAGATTTCATGTCTTACCGAAAGTATAGAAATAAGATCAAGGATTTCTTCAGTGATATGGGATACGCCAAGAGAAGGGCGACTCTTTCCTCGGCCGCTTCTGAGAGACAAATATACTATCATCCGAAAGGTTGGTTTTACGTAGACGTATTCTACGACAAGCTATTGGTGGCGAACCATCCGGTGGATTTCAAAGGAAGACTGGAACTGGACCACCCAACCATCCCTGTAGCCGACATGCTGCTTGAGAAAATACAAATGTGGGAAGCATTTAGCGTGAAGGATTTGAAAGACTGTCTAGTTCTACTGAAGGCTCACAAAGTCGAAGAAGAAGGAGGAAAAGAAAGCGTAGACCTCTCGTACATCGCTAAGCTATTGTCTGGAGACTGGGGATTCTGGTATACCGCCACAACCAACCTCAAGAGAATAAGTAGGTTCATTTCAGAGATGGACAAGCTGGGCGTGGAAGCCAAAATTGACCCCAGACGTTTTGAAAAAGAAGACAGAGAAGAGATAGCTGGAAAAATAGGAAGTGTGCTTGAGAGAATAGATAGAGAACCAAAATCCTTCAAGTGGAAAATGAGGTCCAAAGCGGGGACGAAGAAAAGATGGTACAATCCCGTTGAGAGGGAAGAGACAGTGGGTGGATTCGGAATATGGGAAGCCATCCTCCCAAAAGAATAGTCTAAACGAAAGTGCAAGACTCTGTGGTAGAAGAAGTAACGTGCTTTCTGTTGGGTGAGTGTCAAAGCATTGTTTAAGTAATCTTACGAAGAATAGAGTGTTGAGGTTAGACTCTTTGACCGCTTCTGGAAAATCTAATTTCAACAGCATTTTTAGAGCCTATGACATTAGGGGTGTCTTTGGTCAAGATTTGACAGAGGAGGTCGCAACTAGAATCGGAGCAGCCTTTGCAACTTTTTTAGGCGAAAATAAAGAGGTTTTGGTTGGCAAAGACGTTAGATTAAGCGGAGAAAAACTCAGAAAAGCTTTGGTTTCTGGCTTGGTTTCAGGTTGCAATGTTACTGACATTGGCACCGTTCCCACACCTCTACTCTATTTTGCAATAAATCTTCTCCGAAAGGACGCCGGCATAATGATTACGGCTTCTCATAATCCGCCAGAATGGAATGGATTCAAGGCTTTTAGGCGGAAGGGGTGTATCTATGGCAAGGATATGGAGAAGATTAAGCAGATAGCCAAAGAAGTCAATCTGGAGAAACTCGGCAAGAAAAGGGGTAAATTAACCAGCTATAAGGGGATAATCAAAGAATACATGGATTTTGTTATGAACAAGATAGAAATTGAAAGAAAGCTTAAAGTGGTAGCCGACACCACAAACGGCACATGTGGACTTCTCGTTCCGTCTCTTTTCGATCAGCTGAATTGTGAAATCATTACTCTGAACCAGAACCCAGATGGCGCTTTTCCAGCCCATCTGCCAGAGCCAAAGGAAGAGACGTTAATTGAATTGAAGAAAGAAGTAGTGAATAATAATGCAGATTTAGGCGTGGGATACGACGGAGATGGAGACAGAGCAGTTTTTGTCGATGAAAAAGGAAACGTAATTCCTGGTGACTTAACTTTGCTGATCTTTGCCAAGGACGTCCTCCAAAAAAGCAAAGGCGCCAAAATAGTCTACGAACTTAGTTGTTCAATGGCTATCGAAGAATTCGTAAAAGAACTCGGCGGGACTCCAATAGTTGAAAGGGTTGGCCACACTTTTATAATGGACAGGATGATTGAAGAAAACGCTTTGTTTGGAGGAGAAAAAAGCAGCCACTTCTATTTTTCAGAATGCTACGGCGTTGACGACGCCATTTTTGCGAGTTTAAGAATGGCTGAAATACTTTCCAAAAGCGACGAGAAACTCTCAAGAATGGTCTATTCTCTCCCCAAATATCCGTCAATTTACGAGAAAAACTTTGAGTGCCCAGACAACCTAAAATTTGGCGTCATCGAAGAGCTCAGATCTAGGTTCAAGGATCATGGCCTAACAACTCTAGACATAGATGGAGTCAAGGTGATAGACAAAGACGGATGGGTTCTTTTAAGACCCTCCAACACCGAACCAATCATAAGAGTCTCCGCCGAAGCAAGGACCGAAGAAAAACTCAAGGAACTCTACGGATTTGCGAAAAAAGAGTTAGAACATGTCTTGAAGAGTGACTAATGACAATCAGCCATTGCGTTCGCTGCAACAATTGCCGCGACAATTCCAGAAATAACAACCATAGTTATCCACTCACTACTCTGACCGATCGACTTTGGGTATGTCAACGATTCATAGGCGTTCGCTGCTGGTTTCTATACCCAATTTTCTCTGGGCGTTTCAAAAATGCCATAACCATATTCACTGCAATCTAAATTCAGGTCGTATTCCGGGTCTGGATCCATCAACCTAAACCAATATATGGTGTATAGCCAAGAGAGCGCGCACGCATTTCGAAAATTTGATAAGTCTTGCTCTTTGACAATCTAGATAGGAACAGCTCACACGGTGGTTAATTGCAAACTGTCATACTTGCCGGCGGAACAGGAAAGCGAGTTTTTCCCTTGGCGGTAAATAAACCAAAACCCATGTTCAAGATTTTGGGAAAACCCATTATTCGACACGTTATTGAAACCTTGAAGGAAGCAGGCCTAAAAGATTTCATTGTTGTAGTAGGTCATAATGGAGAGCAGATTAAAGAATACCTAACAGACGGGAGCAAGTTTGGAGTTAACATAGATTATACGGTTCAAAAAGAAGCGTTGGGAATGGCGAACGCCCTGGAAACGGCTGAGAACCTAGTCGAAGACAGTTTCTTCGTTGTCAACGCTGATGATGTTTTTGAAGGTTCCCTGATAAACGAGATGATCAAACAATTCAAGGAAGGAGGCGCAGACATAGTTCTTTCCTGCAAACCCGTTGCAGAAACATGGAAGTTCGGAATAATTCGGGTAGAGGACAACAAGGTAACTGATTTTGTCGAAAAGCCAAAGAGAGGTCAAGAACCGAGCAATCTGGCTGTAGTCGGCGTCTACCTCCTAACAAAACGAATCTTCAATTACTACAAGAGAATTCCGGTTTCAGACCATCAATACGAAGATGCGATACAGAAATTCATCCATGACAAGAATGTTGCTAGAGCCGTCAGCTACGATGGATTTTTCGCGGGTTACAAGTACCCTTGGGACCTTTTGACCATAAACAAGCATCTAATGGATACGGGCATAAAGAAACAGACCGTCGAAGACGATGTGGAGATCTCGGAAAGGGCGCAAGTCGAAGGAAACGTTTGGATACGGCGGGGAACAAGGATTCTCGAAGGCGCGTCAATAAGAGGACCCTGTTATATTGGCACAAACAGTTTCATCGGAAATAACAGTTTAGTTCTGAATTACTCATCCATAGGCAACAACTGTGTCGTAGGTTTCTCAACTGAAATAAAACATTCTCTGATCGGCGACAATTGCTGGTTCCACATAAACTACATTGGCGACTCAATAATCTCTGACAACTGTCTTTTCGGCGCTGGAACCATAACCGCCAACTTCAGATTCGACGAGAAGAACGTCAGGTTGAGAATAGAGGGAAAGAAAGTAGATTCCGGCACAGAAAAGTTAGGCGCCATAATTGGGGACAACTGCAAAACAGGTATCAACGCTTGTCTCTCACCAGGCGTAAAGATTGGTCCCCACAGCATTGTTGGCCCCAACGTGAACTTGCAAAACGACCTTGAACCGGGCAAGATCATCTTTGTAGATCAGAAAAGTTACGTGGTGACAGACAATAGGATGACAATTTCTTCGGACAAGAGACGGCAGCTGATGAAAAAGTTGATGAAATACGAAAAATGAGCCCTCGCGCACAGTAGAACTTTCCGGTTGTTGTTCTAGAAGATTCTTCTATGTCCATTTCAGTGACGCGCGCGCATAAGAGTTATTAGCCTCTCAATCACTTTCGAAATAGATAAGTTCTCAATTGGATAGATTACAGATGGGGTGGTAAATTGTCGGTGGCGAAAAGAAAGTTTTTTGGAGAGGTAGCAGCACTGCTTGAAAAAACGGTCATGATTGTTACGATGAATGGAAAAAAATACAGTGGAACTTTGGCTGGTATAGACCCGGAGACGCTGAGCCTCTGTCTGTCAGAAGCAAAGGATGATAAAGGAACGTATCTCCACAGGGTGTTTTTGAATGGCAGCGCCATCGCCCAGATTTTCACCGTGGAAAAGCCTTTCGATCTGAAGGCTTTGTCTGAACGTCTTGAGAAAGTGTTTCCAACCATGGTTAGACTCTACGAGGACAAAGGTTTCATCTGGGTTATGGACAAGGTTAAGGTCACTGAAAAAGGCGTGGTGGAGGGGGCAGGCCCAGCAGCTGAGCGAGTTCAAAAAGTCTACGATTTGTTCATCAAAGAGGCCGCGTCTAAATAAGCCAACGAAATTTAGGTTCCAGTTTTCTTTCCGTTGAAGGAGAAATTATGCCGAAAGATTTCAGTATGTTGCTTGTTGCTTCTGCAGCCGTATGCAACTTGGTCAGGTTAATTTTCAGATGCAAAATTCTGGAAACAGCTTCTAGGATTTCCCGCGCAGCCACTGCGTCTGGGTATAAGCCGGGAGTTTCGGCTAGAAGACAAAAACCTCTCATGCTCCTTAGTCTACTCAATCCGATGAGGAGCCCCGCCACACCAAAGATTTGTCCGCGGATAATTTTAGCGCCGAGACCTAAAGCGTCCTTTAGTGTTTCGTGGTCTGACGCCGCACAGTAAAGCTCGGGTTTTTCAACCTTTTCTTCCCGTTTCAATCCGCCCAGGGTGATAACATATCCACATCCCAAATCTTCAGCAACGTCTAGGATGCGCCCACACAATTCATATTGTCCAACCGTTGTCAAGGCTTGGGTGTTACCATAAAGAATAATAAGGTCACGTTCGCCATCCCTTCCTTTATGGTAGTAGAGTTCGTTTATTGGAAAGTATGATTTTCCATTCTCCGCGGTTATCGCAAGATCCTGAAAGAAAGAGGAACTTATCTCTGCGAACATTTTTGCTTTTAATTCTTTGATGAGATGTAACGTTGCGATGTTTGCAACGAATCCGATGCCGGGTAATCCTTCGATCAAGAGAGGATCGGTCAAGGCCGGTTTTTCGTGTAGCTGAAGTTGGCAGACCATTCTCTGTAACCTTCGTTGACCAGCACAATTAAGAGATGTCCTTGTAATATAAGTGTGTCTTGGCGGCTGACTGCATGTCCTTCGAGATACGAGACCGAGATCTGCTTGCGAGGATAGGGAAATTTGAAACTAAGAGCGGAGTTATCGAGACCCCTCTACTATTGCCAGTGATAAATCCCACCGTTCAACCAGTCCTACCCAAAACATTGCAGGAGGAGTTTGAGTGCAAATCCCTCATGACCAACGCCTACATAATAAAACGGAATTTTGAGAATATTGCTGTTAAGAAGGGAATACATGGCTTTCTGGATTTCAGCGGCGTGATTATGACCGACTCTGGAGCATACCAGATTCTTGTATATGGAGACGTGAGCACCAGCCCCGAAGAGATTGTGCGCTATCAAGAGGAAATTGACACAGACATTGCCACCATACTGGATGTCCCGACGGCTTGGGGAGTCTCCAAAAGACACGTGAGAGACACTGTAGATGAAACCCTAAGCAGAGCGAGAAAATTGGCAGAGGAGAAAAGCCGTGACGACATAGCTTGGGTTGGACCAGTTCAAGGAGGTCAACATCTCGACCTTGTCGCCCGATCAGCGAGGGAAATGGGAAGGTTGCCTTTTCAGATCCATGCTTTGGGTAGTCCAACGACGGTTATGGAACAATATCTATTCGATATACTTGTCGACATGATTGCAACCGCGAAAATGAATTTGCCGCAGGATCGGCCTCTCCACCTCTTCGGAGCAGGTCACCCCTTCATGTTTGCCTTAGTCGTGGCCTTGGGGTGTGACTTTTTTGACTCTGCCGCCTACGCGATTTACGCTCGTGGAAACCGGTACATGACAGAGTATGGAACCACCAGGCTTGGCGATCTTGAGTATCTTCCATGCTCATGTCCAATGTGCGCCAAAAATGATCCAAAGAGTCTGATGGCGACGCCGAAGGTTGAGAGACAGGCGATGCTTGCCAAACATAACCTTCATGTTAGTTTCACTGAATTGAATCGCATAAAACAAGCGATAGTTGAGGGACGGCTCTGGGAACACTTGGAGTTGAGAGCCCATGGGCACCCTTCGCTCCTATCGGCCTTGAAAAAAATGGGGAAATATAGTGAGTATTTGGAAAAACAAAGCCCCGTGACGAAAAAGAGCGGTATCTTCTTCTTCAGCGCCCGGGGAGTAGCCCGCCCCGAGGTTGCCCGCCACAGAATAAGGATTCTTGAAAGATATTCTCCACCAAGAGGAGCAACGGTTCTAGTTCTACTGCCACAAACTCGCACTAAACCGTTTCACAAGTCGAAGGAACAGCAAAGAGCCCTAAAGGAAATTCGACATAGAATATGCGATGAGATAGACAAGATTCATTTGTGCACGTATGCAGCACCCTTCGGAGTAATACCCATGGAACTCAACGAAGTCTATCCGCTCTCCCAACACGAGATTGCCACTCCCCTTGACGCTGAAACGACAACTTACGTCGCGAAACAGATCGCAAACTACATTGAAACGACCAATTATGAAAAGATAATCTTGCTTCAGGACGCCGAAGTCTGGAAGGGAAAGGTATTGGCATCTTTTAGACGAGCATGCAAAAAGAAGAAAGTTCCTTTCACAGTCTTGCGAGGAAGAAAACCTTGGGATAAGAACACATTAGATGATTTTGTGACTGCGATACAGAATGCCCTAGCGCAATAATAGGAATATGTTTAAATCCCACTGCAGTGGCGATGCCTCCCGAAGTAGCCCTATCTATGGTGTGACTTCCACTTTATACTATGTATTTCGCAGTTTATATCATCATATGGAAGATAGTTCTGAATAGACTGAATTCTGTC
>CAYFXU010000079.1:0-8450 GCA_964347145.1 uncultured Candidatus Bathyarchaeia archaeon | reverse complement strand
CTTTCGCCGATTCTTCATAGGCTTTGTTCTTGTTGATTTCTTCTTTGAACAGTTTAATCCATTCTTCTGACGGAAACTTTGCCACACGCTCGCCTCCAACAATTGTGCCTGTGTGCAAAAGTATGTTTCGTGTTGACATTTAAGCCTTGAGTTTAGAGTTTAGAGATGTTGACAATGGAACTTTCGAGGCAGCAATTGGCGAAAACCATTGACCACACTCTGATGAGACCCACCGCGCGCGCTACCTGATTACACAGGAAAAGATTATGACGTTCAGATTCGCCAAGGAGGCAGGGACGGATTTCATGAAAACCTGCACTGAACTCGCTGGAGGGGGGCCACCGTCGAAGATGTTAAATTTATGCGAAAACAGTGGGTAAAAACAGTAGGTAAAGACATGAGTATAAAGGCAGCTGGAGGTATACGAACCTTGAAAGAAACCTTAGCTTTGTTTGAAGCTGGAGACAACAGAACTGGAAGCAACACATCGGCAGCGATAATGAAAGAAACTCTGAAATCTTTGTGGGTGAATCGACTTGTCTAAGCCTCATTTTCGTGTTGGTGAAGAATTATTGAGAGCAGCTGATGTAGCTGTAAATGAAGTTTTGCGTGTCCAAAAGGGTGAACACGTCTTAATCGTCACCAACCCGGTCAGGGACGTTTACGGTATTTCGCAAGCTCTGTACCTCGCGTCTCACAACGCTGGTGCATCACCTACGCTGATGGTTCAGCCCAAAAAAACAACTTTTGACTTCGCTGAGCCAGAAGTTATTAACGCCATTAAATCAGAACCGGAAGTTGTAATTTCTATGAGTGCTGATAGACTGGGAAAAGACGTAGAGGGACTGACCAACCCCTATAAGGGATTGGACAAGAAGGCCTACCTCCACATTTTCAACCAGTTGCTACGGGGAGTTAGAAAGATACGAGCTTTCTGGTCTCCGAAAGTGACAATCGACATATTTACCCGAACGGTTCCACTAGATTATTCAGCTCTGCAGAAAACCGTTGCGAAAGTTGCAGGAGCAATGAAGAACGCTGGGGAGGTCAACGTGAAAACAGCCTTGGGCACAGACATCACTTTCGGAATAAAAGGACGCAAGCCAATGAAGGATGACGGGGATTACAAAATGCCTGGAAAAGGCGGAAACCTTCCTTGCGGGGAAGTGTTCATTTCACCGATGCTCGGGACCGCAAACGGCATAATAGTTTTTGATGGGAGTCTGACTCTAGAGAAGACGCTCGTATTAATGGAACCGCTTAAGGTTACTATACGTGAAGGTTTCGTAAGAGAAATTGAAGGAGGAAAAGAAGCTGGAAAGCTTAGGGCTCACATCAGAAAGGCGGAGAGGAAGCCTTTGAAGATGGTAGAAAAAGGCGAGTTGACGAAAGAGAAAGCTGTGGAGTATTCAAAAAATGCGAGGAACATTGGCGAGTTTGGCATAGGACTCAACCCAAAAGCTAAGATTGTTGGAAATGTCTTGGAAGACGAGAAAGTTTTGAGTACAGTGCACTTTGCCATTGGATACAACTACGACCAAGATGCATTGGCGCTCATTCACTCTGATGGCATAGTCAAAAACCCTATCGTGACTGTTGACGGAAAACTCTTGATGAAAAATGGAAAACTGCTGATCTAGCCTGACCTACATCCTTTCCGGAGCCTCTATTCCAAGCAGATTTAAGGCGTTGCTCAACACAATTCTTGTGGTTTCAACTAGGGCTAGTCTTGCATCGCCAAGTTCTGGGGGCTTCGCTCTTAAGACAGGTAGTGCATTGTAAAATGTGTTGAACTTGTCGGCTAAAGCGTTGGCGAAATCTGCTATGGCGTTGGGTCTAAGGTTCTCTGCTGCGTCCACGAAAACTTCGGGAAAGCGAGCCAACGTCAAGACTATGTCGCGTTCTATGGGATCTGTCAATAGGGAGTAATCAGGTTTTTCTGGTTTCCTCCCCGCTTTTCTTATTATGCTACTAGCTCTAGCATGGGAGTATTGAATATAAGGAGCGCTGTTCTTCTCGAAGTCAAGCACCCTGTCCCACGTGAAGACAACAGGCTTAGTTGGATCTACTTCAACGAGAGCGTATTTCACAGCTCCTATACCCACAAACTCTGAAATCTGTCGTTTCTGTTCGTCAGAAAGGTGCGGAGAACGCTTAGAAACCTCTTCATAAGCCCTTTTGACGGCTCCGTCCATAACTTCGTCGAGGGTAATGTAGCGACCTCTACGACTAGACATTCGATAGCCCGGAAGGCTTACCATATTGTAGGCAAAGTGAATCAAGTTTTCCGCGTAATCTACGTATCCCAGTGCGCTCAAGGCTAGTTTCAACTGAAGCTGAGGCAGAGTTTGTTCCATTCCGATCACGTTGATCACTTTCTCAGCCTTCTGAAACTTCCAAAAATGATATGGAATGTCCCGTGTTGTGTACAGAGTGGTGCCGTCAGCTCTCACTAGAGTCAGGGAAGGCAGCTCATGGTCTTCTCTCAAGCCAAGAGTTTCCTTGAGGCCTAGGTCTCGAGCAACTTTTTCAGCGTCAAATTCTAAGACTCCTGTCACCTGAAAGACGTAGGGAGTTGCCTTTAGCTTATCGAGAACACGCATAACGTCGCCATTCCAGATGAAGTCGCTCTCCCAATCCCAAGAATCAAGGCAGATTCCAGCCCTACCTAGGGTTTCTCTGAAGCCTTTAAGACATAGTTGACAGACCTCCCTGATCAATTGTTTCGCTCCTTCCTTACCAGCTTCGTATCCGCGAATAAGATCGCTAACTTGGTTCTCGGGATTTTCATCCTTACCAATTTCTTCAAGTAGTCGAGGAAAAAGGTTAGGAGATCTGCCTTCAAGCTCAACTGCAATCGAAGTCCAATCATCTAGTTCCCGCTGCAACCTCGAAACTTCCTGGTTTAGAGAAAGTTCCTTCGCTTTTTCAACCTCTTTTTTGAGACGTTGAATCTCCATTATACAACTTGTTATGGCATAGATTGCGCCTATGAATCTATCAGGCTTCCCCTCAGGCTTGGGCTTACCTAGCTTTTCGTACCCGTAGGCGATGATTGATGTTTGACGTCCGACATCGTCAATGTAAAAGTGTCTAAAAACTGCATGTCCTCGAGCCTTTAGAATGCGTGCAATGGCGTCGCCCAGCACAGGATTCCTTGCTTGTCCAATGTGAATTGGGGACGCTGGGTTGGCACTAGTATGTTCAACGATGATTTTTCTCGGCTTATCAGCCTTGACACACCCATACTCGGTGTCAAGAACCCTAACCGATTCAATAGCTAAAAGACAGAATTCTTCAAAGTTTACGTAGAAATTGATGTACCCCTCTCCAGCCACATTGATTGATTGAATTAATGGAATTTTTGATACATCAATGATCTCTGCAATTTGCTTTGCTATTTTCAGGGGCTTCTTCCCAGTTTGTTTGGCAAGTTCAAAGCAAACCGAAGATGCCAGCTCTCCGAACTCGAGACTCGGAGGAGATACAAGTAGGAAGGATGGAATTAAAATCTGAGGGTACAGCCTGTTCAAGGCATCCTTTAAAGCAGTTTCACATCTAACACGAAAATCGCCGAACGGATTGACGGAAATCATTTAGTTTTCCCCATTTGGCGGGCCCGCGGGGATTTGAACCCCGGATCTCCGGCTCCGGAGGCTTGCGTGCCGTCCTCCTAGGATGGTTCGACGCCTTAATCCTGTCTGGGCTACGGGCCCTCGTTTTCACTCATCCCAATCACTTTTGGGGCAGATTAAGTTTGTTGCGTTAGGGGCTTTATTAAATTGCTTTTTGCAGAGTTTTCAGGTGGCGATGAGTGCCCTAACTTGCTGATTTTCTGACATTTTCCTTCTGTCGATGTTAATTCCACTGATACGCCTCCACTTTTTGTTTCAGTGCAGGCGATCATATCCCAGAGTCCTTGAGTAATCAGGACGTGTAACTTTTTTTGGCTTTTGAGGTCTCTTGGCAGTCCTATGTGGTTTCCTCACTTTAGGGTTGCGACATTGCAGGTTTTCACATGTTCTGGCGCGCGCATCTTGATGGCCCATTATCGTAGACGATTAGACCTAAAACATATGATGGGTGAAGGGTGATCACGTTCCGGCGAGTTCTTCCCTTATCCACCAAGCCTTCTTCTTCCCAGCTTTCTCTCCTGGGTAATATTCAACGATGGATTTCCCAAGTTGCTTCTTTGATGACCTTTCTATTTTTCTAAGGCGATTCAGGACCAACCATCGGTTTGTTTTTAGGAAATCCGCAAGTTCGGTGGTTGTGGCTCCTCTGTGATCGAGAAGGTGGTCCACGATTTTGTGATCGATTTCGTCAATGCAAAACGTGTGGGGGTTTACTTTCCCTCTGTCGTACGTGAGAACCTCTAGCTCGGCTAAGTACTTCTTTATCTTGAAGAGTTCAGTTTCCAGTTTGTTTATTTTCTTTTCCAACTCAAAGATTTTGTCGGGGCGGGGAGTTTTTTCTAGTTTGTCTATTATGGCTTCTCGAATGAAGTTGCTTCTTTCCCCTTCAGGAATGCGGAGGGTAAGTTCCTTGTAGACTTCGTCCGGTATCTTCGCAGATATAACTGTAAGCTTGTTCATGTTGGTTTTCCCACGTCAAGAAACGATGAACATGATGTGAGGGATCCTATTTACTTCTTTGGTTTCGCGGGCGTGAGCCAGAAACTTCATGAGTACGGTATTTGTGAAGCCAACTCCGTTTCGAGCGGTCCAAAGCTTGGGTTAGAGGAGTTTTTGACGTATTTCACGCTCGTTTGACCAGATTGGTCTTCACTTGTCTTTGAACCTTTCTTCAGAATTTAGGTAAAACTTCTTCTTGGAGGCGTTTGATTCCAATCGTTGTTATTCTATAACCGCCTTCCTCGGTTTTTATTGTCAATTCCTCTCGACAGAGTTCACCCAGTCGTGTGCTCGTTATTTTTGCACTTTTTCTCAGCTTAGCCTGCAATTCTTCTTTTGAAAGAGTGTCGGTACTCAACAGTCCTAGTTTGTTGCCGATGTAAGCCGCCAGAAGATATAATGCTAGGGTTTCGCTGTCTGTGAGCTTTTCCTTAGATACAAGGAGACCTGGGCCTTCAGAGGAAACGGCGATAATGTTTTTGCAGTTGTCAATGAGTTTTTCAAGGTCGATTGTTAGAATGGCTTTACGTGCCACTTCAAGGGCGGGGATCATCTCGGTGAAGAATCGGTTCACGCTAACCCAAACATTGTTCACGTTTCCTGTAAAAGTTTGTTCTACGTCTCCGTATTTGACGTGCACCGTGATTGTTTCTCTGGTCAACCCTTTGCGCCTCTCAGTTTCACCAACACTTCTTCCTCGATCCATCTTTCGCCTTGGGTGGTTAATCGGAACTCGGGCTTAACAGGGTCTGGTTTGAAAACGATTCCTCGCTTTGTCATTTCGTTGAGACGAGCCGGTACCATGGATCTGATTCCGCTTGAAGCCAAAAGTCTGCTGATCTTGCTGGCTGTGTTGGTTTTTTTGTCGGAAGCAAATATGATTAGTCCTATGGCTTCATAGTGGGTGAGTTTCTCTCGGGTGGTAACAATTGGTCCCTCGGTTGTCAGTTCTACTATTCCCTCTAGCTGGGTCTTAATTGGCGGAGTCAACTTCACAGATATCAGTTTCCCTATATCGTTCATGAATTCAGGCGGCATAGTCTTCAACGTTGCAAGAATCTCGAGAGCACTGTCTCCTTCAACAAGAATCTCTCCGAAAGGAGCTTTGATTCGCACCTGAATTTTTCCCATGTTTACTTCTTCCCTCCAGCTAGAACATACACGTAGCCTTTATCTGTCTTCCATCTCTTTATCTTGTTTTTTCTTACTAGCCACGCTAGTACTCCGGATAGTGTGGTGGATGGGTAATGGAGGGCGTTGGCTTTCAAGGCTTCTCCAAGTTCGGTTAGGGTTTTGGGCTGCTTGCCCCAATCTGTTTCGAGCAGGTGTAGAACTGCTTTGCTGCAGCTTGAAGAAGAAATGTGAGGATAAGTGGAAGTAGCGGACTTGGCCGTATCCATGTTTTTCGTTGTCTCAAAAGCCTTTGAAATGTTGGCTACTATACTCGGAAGCTCCTCAATGGTTTTTATCACCTCATCTCTGGTTCCACTGATTTCAATCTCCTGCTGGCCCATCTTCACGCGAAACGAAAAAGGCATTTTCTTCAGATTCTCCACAACCAAATACAAACATAATTACTTTTAGAATTTGCTTCCAACGCGCGCGAGTGCTTGTTCCTGCTTATACGCACGAACGCCCACTTAACTAGGCTTAGTCTTCTTCCCATTTGGTGATCCATGCGCCTACGAGGAGACAGATTACGCCGAGAACCACAACTATCACCGTGTTCATGACTGCACGCTGAGGCTCGCCCATGATCATAGTGTCCCTCAACCCGTTGTTAACGTAAGTGAGAGGCAACACAGTGGCTATGCCTCTCAAAAACTCAGGCATCTGCTCAAAAGGAAAGAAGGTCCCAGATAGAAACATCATCGGAAACGTTATAGCATTCGCAGCAGCACCTGCAGTCTCAGGATCCTTCACAAACCGGGATAGAATCATGCCCAACCCTGAAAAAAGCATAGAGGTCGTAGCCACAAGAACCACAGACATTGGGTCAGGAATAACCTTGACACCGAAAAGGACTATCCCAATCCCGAGAATCACAATCATACCTATGAAAGAAACAACAATCAAATAGAGAGTCCTCGAAATAATCCACTCGATCCTGCGAAGAGGAGTCGTCGCAAGCTTGCGAAAAATCCCGCTCTCCCGATAGCGAGAACTAATCTCCACAGCAGAAAAAATACTCGTCGTCATAGCCGACATCGCAATCATTCCTGGAAGAAAGAAATCCATAAAACTAAACCGCTTCGGAGCAATGGTCTCACCCTCAACAACAATGTAATCAACGCTCTGCGACAGCACCTTGTTCATTTCATTTATCACACTGCTCAAAATACCCACAACCACCGAGGCAGAACTCTGCGACTGATCATAAATAACCTCAATTGAAGCGTTTGTAGCACCACCAGAGCTCAAGGACACACTCAAATCGTTTTCATATCCCTCAGGAATCACAACCATGTAACCAAGCTCATGGTCAAGCGCATACTCAGTAGCGTTAATTGACGGATCCTCCAAAACATGCAGATCAAAAGCACCTGTCAGGTTCAAAGCACCTATGAAATTTCTTGAAGCCAGTGTTGGTTCTCCGCCTACAATATCTAGATTCTGAACGTGAAGGCCGTATTTAGTGTCCATCTCACTGAATATTGCTCCGAACAGGAGGATCAAAATGCAGGGAAAAGCAAGAGTCCAGAAAACTGCAGCCTTGCTTCTGAAGAACATCTTGAAACTTGCCTTCAGGTCAATGAGAACACGATTCATAGCGCCTCCGCCTCCTTCAACGTTTCCCCCGTAAGATTTAGAAACACATCCTCAAGAGAAGAACTCTTCAACTGCAATTCTCCGAAGGCAATCTGCTTAAGGGTGAGAGCCCTCACAATCTCTGAAACATCCAAGCTACGGTTCAAAGTAACCATGACATCTCCAGTGTCACCGTCAAAGCTAGCCTCCAACCCCAACGTTTCCACAAGAGGGACCGCCGCCTCATCAGTGTTCTTCAAGATCAGAAGATTGCGTTGACCATGTCGCGTGATGAGTTCATCCGGAGTCCCCGAGGCAACTATCTTACCCCTATGTATTATTGTCACCGTGTCAGACAAAACCTCAGCCTCCTCCATATAGTGAGTAGTTAAAAAGACGGTTTTCCCCTGCCTCTTCAACCCTTTGATCACATTCCAAACCTCACGTCTTGCCTTGGGATCCAAACCAGCCGTAGGCTCATCCAAAAACACAATCTCAGGATCATTCACTAAAGCCATGGCAACCCCAAGCCTCTGCTTCAACCCGCCAGAAAGCTTCTTATACTGTTCATCTCTCTTGTCCTCAAGATCCACAAGCTTGATCAAACCCTCAACGTCCACCGAACTTCCAAACATCCCCGCAAAATACTGAAGATTTTCCCTAACTGTGAGACTGTCAAAAGTGTTAAACTCTTGAGGCAAGACACCAATCCTCTTCTTAATCTCATCCTGATCCTTCGAAATGTCAAAACCCAGCACAAAGGAACGACCACTAGTTGGCGTACGCAAACATTCCAAGACTTCAACCGTCGAGGTTTTTCCAGCACCGTTCGGACCCAATAGAGAGAAGATTTCACCCTTTTTTATAGTGAAGGATATAGAGTCAACGGCCGTAAGGTCACCGTATTTCTTGACAAGAGAATCCACTTCTATCGCAACATGGCTTCCGCCCAAACGCTATTCACCTTTCTCGCCCAAAATGTCATGCTCCAAGAAAAACCTTTCGTCACAAGGTCCCACAGGACGTACAGGAAAAAGAGCGCCTGAGAAGTGTTCAATGGATTTCGAC
>CAYFXU010000078.1:0-8715 GCA_964347145.1 uncultured Candidatus Bathyarchaeia archaeon | reverse complement strand
AGCTTTTCATCGAGGGGCTCGAAATAGCCAAAGACTTCGAGATGAACAAGCGCGGTAAGATAGTCAATGTAGAAATATGGGATTCAATCTACAAAGATTTCTGCAGGAGCGCCAGGAAGACTTCTAATAACTCCTGCGGTTCCTTTGCGTGTCCTTTGTGCAGCTCCATAGCTTGTGCCCTGACCCGAGTTACAGGCAATCCCATCATCATCAAAAATAGCAAGATTTCCTCAAATGGTGAGAAAATAGAGGTTCGCTATGAGATTATTGAGGAATAATGTGTGCAGTTCCCACTATCATTTTCCGACATGACACTTTGGCTTGCCATCATGTCAATCATCCTGCTGGCAACGTCGGAACTTATATCGCCGTACTACGGAAGAACCAATCTATTGGTGGAAAAAGGGCGACTGCGGGCCACAGCCCTGACAGTTGGCATAATCTTCATTCTCGCCATCTTGGCACAAATCTACTTCTTGGCACCATTCTAATGGTCCCCAATCCGTGCGCATTCGGCCTAGAGGCCTGTCCGACAGTTTTTGCTACATCAAGAAAGAACATCCGCTAGTGGAGCATTTTTCTTTCACATGGCCTACCTGCTGGGAGATGAAGCAAAATGGGTTCTTCATGGAACCTTCGGAAATACCGGGATGGAGACGAGCAAGCAATAGTTGAGCTGCTAAACATTGCATTCGGAAGGTGGCATAGCCTAGAATATTGGAGATGGAGATACAAAAAGAATCCGGCGGGCTCGCCAATAATTTGGTTAGCAGAACACGATAACAAGATAATCGGTCACTTTGCTGTTATTCCAATAAGAATGAAAGTCGGGAATGCCTATATGACCGCATCCATGTCTGTCAACGCTGCAACCCACCCACAGTATCAGGGAAAAGGCGTCTTCTCATCCATTGTAAATCGGTGCTACTTGGACGTTGCTGAAAACGACATTCCCCTAACCTATGGAACTGCCAACATCAGGTTGGGACCGACCTACAAAAGATACGAATGGAGGGGTCATATTTGCTTCATGGTCCATATGATAAAAGTGCTGGATTGGCAGCCTAGGCTGAGTAGATACATACACAACAAATTTCTGACTCGCGCCGCGGCCTACGTGCTGGGAAAAATATGTAGAACCAGATCCACAAATGGGAGCTTGAAAATCGAAAGGATTAGTCGATTTGATGAAAGGATCAACGGATTCTGGGAAGAGATTTCGAAGCATTTCAGGATCATCGTTAAAAGAGACCAAAGATATCTGAATTGGAGGTATGCAGACTACCCTGGGAGCAAATACACAATCTACACGGTAGTGAAAGACCATAGGATTCTTGGTTACTGCGTCCTAAGTGAAGAACAGCACGAAAATATGAGATACGGCCTAGTCATAGATATCTTAGGCTTTCAGGACCATTACAATGCGGTTGGTTATCTGATCCAGAGGGCGCTAAAGTGTTTCAAGGAACACGATGTTGACGAAGTCATCTGCGTGCTGTCAGAAAAACATCCATATACAGCAATCTTCAGAAAAGCTGGGTTCATTACACATCCTCGTCCCACGAGAGCCTTGCATGCCAGTATCAACCTGCGAGGCTCCAGCATATATGAGAAAGCGGCCTACGAACAGGCTCTCACACTCTCACAAAGTAGCTTTCTTAAAGAGAAAAGAAATTGGTTCATGATGTCTGGCGATGGGAGTTAAACAAATACGCCAAGCGTGCGCTCATTAATCTGTTGCAGACATCTCTCTTAGATGGCATCTAGATGATTGTTACTCAAATTGTGCTGTGTTTTCTATGAGGGATAAAAACTGAATGTGATGTATTTCAGAATATTATTCCACTGGGAATTTTCTTCTTAGGGAGAATTGCATAGCAAATATAGATCTTGTCTTCACAAATTAATTATCTGTTTGGTCCAAATCAAATAGAGGAATGATATCATGGCGAAAATTCGCGAAGCTTTGAAACGTGCAGGACGGGAACTACTGGGCATTAAATCAAAAAGGGCTGTCACCAAGATTCAAGGCGCAGTAATCGTTGCTTTGATCGCAGTTGCCTCCATAGCCGCGGGTTGGTATTACTACACCATGACTGCGGCAACTGAAGAGATCATAATTGGAGCACCCCTTCCCTTCTCGGGAGCCATGGCAACCATTGGAGTCTCATGTCAACGTGGTCATGACCTTGCCGTAGAAGATATCAATGCTGCAGGCGGGATAGAATCCCTTGGAGGAGCCAAGATTAAGATAGTCTATGCGGACATCAAAACAGATCCGACTGTGACGACATCTGAGACTGAAAGACTTATTACAACACATAATCCAGTTGCCATCTTAGGAGCTTACGCCAGTTCTCTCACTTATGTCGCCACAGAAGTATCAGAACGTCACAAAGTGCCTTTCCTTGCTCCCATGGCGCAGGCCGATGCGATAACAGACAGGGGCTTCAATTACACCTTCAGGCAAGCTATCCGAGCATCTAGTGTGGGTGCTAGAGCTATCGACATGATCGTCGAGATGGCGCAACACTATGAGACACCCATAGAGACCGTAGCTATCGTTTACGAAAACACACTTTGGGGACAGACAGGCGCGGAAGCCGCGAGGAAACGCGCGCCAGAGGTAGGTTTCACTATTGTGTATGATGAAGCATATTCCCAAGGCAGTTCAGACCTTTCGCCGGTGGTAACCCAACTCAAAGCGGCTCAACCCGATGTCGTCGTTTTGGCCTCCTATCTAAACGATGCAATCCTAATGGCGAACACGTTCCAAGAATTCGAATTCAACGCAATGGGATATGTTGCCATGGGGGGCGGATACCTCGAACCGGACTTCATCAACTCAGCTGGCGAAAATTCGGAGTACTTTTTCGCTGGCAGCGGCTGGCAAAGGGACCTAAGCATTACAGGCATGGCAGACGTTGTTGAAAGATACGAAGCGAAACACGGAATATTCATGAATGAACATGCCGGTCTATGCTACGCCGCTACCTGGTTAATAAAAGAAGTCCTTGAGCTATCGGGTTCACTCCATCCGGACAACCCACTTGACCCTGACTCGATCCGAGATGCTTTTCTAAACATAGACATATCTAGCGGCCCCGCGGTCATGACTGCGGGAGGTCGAGCTAAATTCAACGAAAAAGGCGACAACATCTACGGAACACATGTCTATCTACAAGTCTTGAACGGAACTCAACGAACCGTCTGGCCATTTGATCGCGGCTCAGCCGAAGCTGTCTGGCCAGCACCGCTATGGAGTGAACGGGACTAAAGACGCAGTATTCGCACATAAACGCGCCATCTTTTTCTCTTGATTAAAGGTAAATAGGGAAATGCAAAATGGTGTTAGTGGTATTAGCTCAAGCAATTGCTAGCGGGCTCTTGATAGGAGGGCTCTACGCACTGATAAGCATAGGACTAACACTAATTTTTGGAGTTATGAGGATCATCAATTTTGCTCATGGCGACCTAATGATGATAGCCATGTATTCAACTTACTGGATGTTCACTTTATACGAAATTGATCCCTACATATCACTAATCGTGACTGTACCAATCCTCTTCGTTATAGGTTCAGGTATCCAAAAATTTCTTATCAATCGAGTACTCGAGGCACCTCAAACAAGTCAACTGTTCCTGACTCTTGGAGTAATGCTAATTGCACAAAATGTAGCCCTGCTTTTATGGAAAGCCGACTACAGAGCTATACGGACTTACTATACGGGATCTGTCATCAAGCTAGGCGAAGTATTCATAAGCATTCCACGCTTCGCATCTTTTGCTGTTGCCATCATTCTCACAGGCTTGCTTTACATATTTCTTACTAGAACAAAAATTGGAAGAGCAATGCGTGCAACCGCTCAGAACAGAGAGGTGTCATCGCTCATGGGCGTAAATGTGTCTCGGATTCACATTGTTGCCTTTGGCATAGGAACTGCCTGCGTAGGAGCCGCTGGCACGCTCCTCTCAACATTCTACTATATATCGCCTACTGTGGGAACCACGTTTACCCTAACAGCATTTCTAGCTGTGGTGCTTGGAGGTATGGGTAGCTTCACAGGTGCATTCTTCGGAGGTCTAATAGTAGGTTTAGCAGAGTCTCTCGGAGCAGTCTATATTGCACCTCAATACAGAGAACTTGTAACTTTCATTCTATTCATCTTTATTCTACTTCTTAAACCATCTGGATTGCTCGGGAAGAGTCGCGTGTAAAAGCTGGAAATGCCATGGGGATCAAAACCTTAAATAATGCATTGCGCCCGAAGGTCTACGTTCCTTTAATTATCGTAATGTTCCTAGCAGCAATCCCGTCTATGACATCAAATTCATACATATTACATTTACTAATCATGATTCTGTTTTACGCCGTATTGAGTGAAGCTTGGAACATATTAGGAGGACTTGCCGGGCAATTCTCCTTAGGCCATGCGGCATTCTTTGGCTTGGGTGCATACACTTCAACTTTACTGTTTATCTCATGGAAAACATCGCCTTGGCTTGGCATGTTCATTGGTGGGGGATTCGCAGTAATCTGTGGTCTCATCATTGGCTTTCTATGTTTCAGGCTGAGAGGGCCCTTTTTCTCTCTAGTCACTATAGCCTTCGCTGAGGTGTTAAGGCTTCTGTTTCTTAACTGGAGATCATTGACAGGAGGGGCAGTAGGACTCTTGGTTCCCTTATTGCGGGATTCGCCAATTAACTTTCAATTTGTTAGCAGAAAACCCTACTACTACGTTATATTAATAACAATGTTAACTCTAGTTTATGTAACGTATAAAATTAGAAACTCCAAAATCGGGTTATATTTTATTGCCATTCGCGAAGATGAAGATGCAACTCAATCTTTAGGCATTAATATCATCCGGTACAAACTCATTGCCTTGGCAATAAGTGTTTTCTTTACAGCAATAGCTGGCACCTTCTACGCTCAGTACATTCTCTTCCTCCACCCAGACAGCGCGATGTCACTTAATTTTTCAGTTGAAATGGCCCTTCCAGCGATAATTGGAGGAATGGGTACAATTAGCGGACCAGTCATAGGATCTTTCATCTTGACACCAGTGTCCGAGTTCGTTCGAGCCATCCTTGGAGGCGGGTACGCAGGTGTGTACCTAATCATACACGGAAGTATCTTGATCGTAACCGTAATGTTAGTGCCAAGTGGAGTTACAGAGACAATAATACGAAACTTTGAATCAGGCTTAAAGAAACTGCCAGGAGGTCGAAATAGTGAGCATACTAGAAGCTAAAAACATCACAAAGAAATTTGGTGGAATAGTAGCACTTAACGATCTCTCATTATGTGTTGCTAGGAACACAATTACAGGATTAATAGGACCTAACGGCTCTGGAAAAACAACCTTCATAAATTTGGTTACGGGTTTTTACGAAACTAATCATGGGAAATTATTTTTCAATGGAAAGAGAATTAACGGTCGTAAGCCGCATGAAATTCCTCGATTAGGAATTGGAAGAACTTTCCAAGAAACTAGAGTATTCAGGAAGATGACCGTTATCGAAAATGTTTTAGTGGCATCACCTTATGGAACAAGTAGGCAATCCATGGAAAAAGCCCGAGAGCTACTAGAATTCGTTGAACTTTATGATTTAAAAAGCGAGTATTCTGGAAACCTCTCTTATGGACAACAAAAACTATTGGCGCTTGTTCGAGTATTGATGCTCGATCCTCAACTTATTCTTCTAGATGAACCCACTGCTGGAATAAACCCCGTTCTCATTGAGAAATTGCTGAAATATTTCAGTATGCTTCGTGACCAAGGCAAGACGCTAATTATGGTGGAGCATAATATCTCCGTAATTAACGGCATCTGCGAGAAAGCCATAGTCCTTGACCACGGACAAAAAATCGCAGAAGGAACGCCAGAGGAAATCCAGCGCAACAAAATAGTTAAAGACGTGTATTTGGGAGTTGGCTGAACGATGCTTGAAGTAAAAGGCATAATTTCCGGGTATGGTGACTTAAAGGTTATTCATTCTTTTTCCATGCACTTAAATGACGGGGAAATCGCTTGCATAATCGGGCCAAACGGCTCCGGCAAATCAACCCTTCTGAAAACAATAGCAGGCATTGTTAGGCCTATGCAAGGAAAGATAGCGCTTAATGGAGAGGATATTACAGGTTCAGAGTCCTACGAAATTCTGAGAAAAGGCATTTGTCTCTTACCTCAAGGTAGAACGGCCTTCCCCCTGATGACGGTTCTAGAGAACCTCCTGATGGGCGCATACATTGTCAACAATAGAAAGGAGGTTCAAAAACGGCTCGAAGAAGTCTATGACTTGTTTCCTATACTAGAGGAGAGACGAAAGGATACTGCCAACAAGCTGAGTGGAGGAGAGCTAGCCATGCTATGCATCGCCCGAGCCTTGATGTCTCATCCAAAAATCATGTTGCTTGATGAACCCTCGCTTGGCTTAGCCCCTAAAGTAATTAACCAAGTGTACCAAAAGATAGTTGAGATAAACAAAAAGGGTTCTTCCATGGTAATCGTTGAACAAAACGTGCGCAAGGTTCTAAAAATTGCGAATTATGTTTATGTTTTAAGCTCGGGACGAAAGAAGCTTGAAGGTAGATGTGAGGCACTTCTAAGTGATGACCGACTAGAAAGCGTATATCTGGGTTCACTTAGACCTCGAACCAACCTAGGTTGATTGGCTAATTGAAATGCTAATTAGCGGGCGGTCTACAGGATGAGCCCAAAAACTAGTGATAAAGTTAAGCAGCTTTCAGACGCAGCAAGGCTCATCAATGATGGTGACCGCGTAGCTTTTAGTGGTGTCGGTATTAGTGCTCATCCAGTCGCTTTCGCACATGAAATAATAAGGCAACATAAACGGAACCTAGAGATCGCCGGTTCGGGCGCTTGGTATGTCAATAACCTCCTAATAGGGGCCGGATGCGTAAACAGAATGGTAGTTATTGCAGACTCAGCAGAGATTGGAGGCGTCGCCCCGGCATTCAGGCGGTCAGTGGAGAAGGGAGACCTAGCAGTAGAGGACTATAGCTTCTTGGCTTATGCTTCTCGGCTCATGGCTGCAGCTATAGGCGTCCCGTTTCTACCTACAAAATCGATGCTAGGCTCAGATATGCTTCGCCACACTTGGCTTGAGGAAGGAAACAAATTTCGAATCATGGAATGTCCCTTTAGCGGAGAGAAAGTTGTTCTTGTTCCCGCTTTGAAGCCTGACGTAGCTGTCATTCATGCTCAGCACGCTGACGAAGACGGCAACGTACAAATGCTCGGGCCGACTGCTCTAGCAGATGAACAAGCAAGGGCATCAAGCAAGGTATTTGTCACAGTTGAGAAGATTGTTAGCAAAGCCGTCATACAAAGCCGACCTGAGCGGACAATAATCCCGTCGTTCATCGTAGATGCGATTGTGGAGATGCCCTATGGCGCTCACCCCACCGCATTACACGCTTGTTATGATTACGACATTGATCACCTTAAATATGCTTTTGAACAATCAAGGGATGAAGAGAACTTCAAAAAGTATCTAGAAGAGTTCGTTTACGGAGTTGATAATCACCTTGCCTACCTCAAGCGCATAGGTGGATTGAAGAAACTTCTGCAACTGCGAGCCAATTCGTACGTTAGATTCCCATAAAAAGGAGAAGAACTTATGGAAGAGAAGTACACAGAAAGCTTCACCACCAAGGAGTTAATGGTCGTAGCAGCGGCGCGCGAGATTGCAGATCAAGATTTGGTGTTCATCGGGGTAGGGATTTCAGTGGCGGCGGCTTATCTCGCTAAGATGACCCACGCACCAGGAGCTAGAATACTTTTTGAGTCCGGAATTGTTGACTCTGTTCCCATAGACACTCCTATAAGCATTGCCGATCCGAGACTGTCGTACAAATGTGCGAAAAGCTGCGGGGGCTTCTATGCTCTCGGCTGTCTTCAGCGAGGTTACGTAGATGTTAGTTTGTTAGGAGGGGCTGAAGTGGATAAGTATGGAAATATTAACTCTACTGTCATAGGAGACTATCGTAGGCCAAGCATTAGGCTTCCCGGTAGCGGAGGGGCGAATGACGCTGCTTCACATTCAAGACGAATTGTTATATTGATTTCCCACGAAAAACGTAGATTTCCTGAAGAAGTCTCATATATAACCAGTCCAGGCTACATTCACGGACCTGACGATCGCAAAGAAGCTGGACTGAAAGGAGGCGGACCTTCCCGAGTTATAACAGACTTAGCCGTCCTAGGGTTTCATCATAAGAGCAAGATGATGCAACTTGAATCTCTTCATCCGGGTGTTTCAATAACAGAGATCAAAAAGAACACAGGCTTCGACCTTATGATTCCAAAAGAGGTGCGCACCACAGAACCTCCAACTGCGGAGCAGCTAGAACTTCTCAGATCAAAGGTAGACCGTCGTGGCTTTTTCACAAGCAAATGAAACGACCTGTGGAATCTAGTCGTCTGAAGGCGGCTCAACTCCGAGCAATGAGCACGACTCTGTTACTCTATTCTATTTTTGAGCCGCAAAACCCTAGGAAATCTGAAAAAGGTTTGAACCGACTATCAACGTTGACTTCAACTCAGTAAAAGCGGAGAATACACATGCAGGCAAATAATAACCATGGAGTATCGAATCTTGACCAGTCCATAATCAAAATTCTCAAGCCTCGCATCCCCGAAAGCCTAAGAAGGTTCGAATCTACAAAGGGCTCTTGACGTTAACCTG
>CAYFXU010000077.1:0-8777 GCA_964347145.1 uncultured Candidatus Bathyarchaeia archaeon | reverse complement strand
GTAGGCAAGGTGAATGATGAATGGTTTTGAGAAGCATAGTTAAGATCGACGAAGAAAAATGCACGGGCTGCGGACTTTGCATACCAGCATGCGCGGAAGGAGCCTTAGGGATTATTGACGGAAAAGCCAAACTGATTAGTGACAAATACTGCGACGGTCTAGGAGCTTGCTTGGGGGAATGCCCACAAGGAGCTATAACCATTGAAAAGAGAGACGCAGAAGAATTCGATGAAGAATCAGTGGAGAAACATTTGAATAAAAAAGAATCTGTCCCCACAGATAGTCATGTCCATGTGATCCATCATTCCTGTCCCTCAGCGGCAGCAATGCATCTTGAAAGAAAATCAATAGAAAAACAGACTGTGGAGGCCCAAGAAAAGAGAGAGTCAATGCTCTCTCATTGGCCGGTTCAATTGACTCTGATACCAACCAACGCTCCAGTATTTGGGAATGCGGATTTATTGATAGCCGCTGATTGTGTGCCACTTGCGTATGCGAACTTTCACAACGACTTTTTGAGGGGTAGAACAATTGTGATTGGGTGTCCTAAACTCGATGATGCCGTGTTCTACAAGGAAAAATTGACTGAGATATTTAAGCGGAACAATATTAGAAGTGTCACTGTCGTCAACATGGAAGTTCCATGTTGTTTTGGCTTGTATCGTCTCGTCAAAGAAGCCTTGGATTCTTCGGGAAAGGTCATTCCTTTGAGGCAAGAAACAATCAGCATAAAGGGAGATAAGATCCTTTCTCCAATCCATAGGCACCCGTAACCAAGAGATCATTCAAGAGGTGAAGAGATCTTGTTCAGATCAAACTTTGAAACTTGTCCTGGCATAAGGAAGTTTGTTAGACCCGTTCCTGAATATTTTGAATGCCCAAACTGCGGTGGAAGGTTGGAAATTTGGAGCGATGAAGATGTTGGAATTTGCGACAAATGTAACAAAGAATTTGGTAGACCCGGGAAGGAGCAGTCGTGCCTTGACTGGTGCGAGTATGCGGACAAATGCAGAGAAATAATCAAACGGATGAAACGTTGATCGCGCCCAGATTCTTGCAAGCTTGTGTCAGAAGGCTAACAGGCGGTAGATCGCTCGCATAGGAGAAGACGTGGATTTGGGTCTAATCCAGATGTATCTAGTCTGCGGGTCCACTGTTGAAGGTGATGCATCGAAAAGATGTCCTGTTTACAGCGCTCTGAAAGAAAGATTCAAGACCTTCTAGTGAATAAAGAGCTAGTTGAGAAGGATTTTGTTAGAGTCTGAATCGGAGGTGATGAAACGAAAGAAAATAGACCCAAGATTCTCGTTCTCTTCTACTCGATGTATGGCCATACCTTTAGGATGGCCAATGCAGTAGTTGAAGGCGTTCGAGAAGCGGGTGGTGAACCAGTCCTTAAACAAGTTGTCGAACTTGTTCCAGAAGAGCTTTGGGATGAGTACACGAAAAAGGCGAAAGAATTAATGAAGGACGTTCCGGTTGCGGATCCTCGAAAAGACCTCAAAGGAATTGACGGGGTTATTGTAGGCACTCCAACTCGGTTCGGCAATATGTGTTCCCAGATGAGAAACTTTTGGGATCAAACCGGAAGCGACTGGATGGACGGCACTCTCATCGGCAAACCGGCGGCGGCATTCACCAGCACAGGCACTCAACATGGTGGACAGGAAACCACGATTATCTCGACCCATCTCACGCTCTTACACCATGGTTGTGTTGTCGTCGGCTTGCCGTACTCTTTCAAGGAGCAGATGACGATTGAAGAAATAACTGGGGGTTCACCATATGGAGCCTCAACTATAGTTGGCCCCATGGGTCAGCGTATGCCATCAGCCAATGAGCTAAAGATGGCAAAAGATTTAGGCAAACATCTTACGACAATTGCAAAGAAGCTAGCGTTGTAACTGAACAGGAATTGTGAAAGATGATTTGAAGACTTCGAAAAACGGAATTTGGAATATTGAGTTTGTGTGGAGCCGAAAATGAAAACCGAGATATTCGTAGTAAAGACCAAGAATCGAGAGGAAGGAATTCAAAAGCTTCTGGATCGGTTTGACCTTACGGAATTTAAAGAAAAGAAGGTTGCCCTCAAGGCGAACTATAACAGCGCCGATCCTTTTCCCGCCTCCACCCATTTGGGCACTCTGGTAACATTGGTCAACTGTTTAAAGGAAGCTGGAGCCGAAAAAATAACTCTGGCCGAGCGTAGCGGTATGGGAGATACTCGAACTATTTTGGAGACTCGGGGTGTAACCAGGCTTGCAGCTGAACAGGGCTTTGAGGTTCTGGTCTTAGATGAACTCGCGGAGGAGGAATGGGTGCGCCTGAAGTCAAGGGGCTCCCACTGGAGAAGAGGTTTTCTCCTGGTCAAGATTTTTCATGAAGCGGACAAAGTTGTTCAAACCTGTTGTTTGAAAACCCACCGTTTCGGAGGTGCCTTTACGATGTCCCTAAAAAATTCTGTTGGGCTGGTGGCTAAGTACGATCCTCAAGATGGATATGACTATATGTCTGAGCTTCACTCCTCCGAGAATCAGAGGTTCATGATAGCTGAAATCAATCGAACTTTCGAAAACCATCTGATAATTATGGATGCAACGAAGGCTTTTGTCAGAGGAGGCCCTGAAAGCGGGGATTTGGTGAGCCCAAGCGCCATAATTGCAGGAAAGGATAGAGTGGCCATAGACGCGGCTGGAGTGGCCATTTTGCGCCTTTTTGGAACAACCCCAGAAGTTTCGAAAGGAAGGATCTTCCAACAGGAACAGATTGCAAGAGCCGCCGAACTTGGCGTAGGCATACAGTCGGCCAAAGACATTCAGATCATCCCTCTTGACTCGGAGAGCGAGAAGTTTGCTCAAAAAATACAGAGAACCTTTGAAGAAGAAATAGAAGGATAGTTGTTAATGGACCTTAGGAAACTCGGTGAAAAGGAAGCCGTTGAGCTTGTTGTTTCCATATTAAAGGAGGCAAGAAAGCCTCTTACAACTCGCGAAATTGAAGAAAAAACCCGAAAACACATGGTCTCTTGTCCTGACAAGACGCCTGTATTTCTAAACAGGTTACGCCTAAAAGGAGTAATTAAAGGCCAGCTGTCCACAGAAAGGAGAGGTTGGATCTGGTGGATCAAAATGGAAGGTTAAATCCAAGAAACTATTCTGTCGTATTCATCCATCACAAGTTTGACCCAGGCTTTGTAATCAACTATTTTGACTCCTTTCTTCATCTTTTTCAACAAGCCTCGAGCTTCGCAGTCAGCTTTTAGGGCATAGACGCCAAGTCCAGCGTCCACTATTTTATCTGCATATTCATCGGACGTTAGCGCGAAACATGAGTCTTGGATGTGCAGTACACCAACTTTCTCTCCCTTTTGAACAGCCTTGAGAGCTATGTCAAGGATAGCCTCATAATCGCCAACAAAGGGAGATTTGCTCAAAATTATCAACATTCTGTTATCACTCTCCTAAAACGCAACTACCGTTTCGTTATCCATAATCAGTCTTGCAGCATCATCTAAGGACAACAGTTTCACGTTGTAACTTTCCTCAAGGTCGATAATCTTCAAATCCCTCTCAGCCATAGAATCCCTCACAGCATACAATCCAACTAGGTCTGCAAGAGTTTTTAATCGCTCATCGAAGGAGTTCAGCCCAGCAGCTTCTGGCTTTTGATCCTTTAACAGACAATATACGCCATCCTGTATGAAAAGCAGTTGTGGAAGGACGTCCATGGCGATCATGGCGGTGGCTATTCGTAAACCTTCAGTCGCCATTAAACTTCTGTAGGGAGGATTCCTCATGACCAAAAGAATCTTTCTCGGCATAGACGATCACCTCAAACACTGAATGCTACAACTCGGTCAGATTGATCAATTAATAGAGCCAATTCGCCTAGACTGCTTTCTACGGTCCCTTTAATCAACGCCCTCCTGGAGTCGATGCCCCTAAGCCTTGCGCTTTCCCTACACACCAGGAAATTGACTCCCCTACTGATCAACTCCGCAAGCTTTTTCCCGGGTGTCTTCTCTTCTGGCAAAACCTGGCGTGCTATCAAATTGTAAATCGCGTCTACGTCACAGAACACTATGACTTCGTGGCCTTCTTCCACTGCAGCTTTAGTAAACCTGTAAACAGTGTCTGTGTTCTGAAACTGGATCGGTGAAGAAAACAAAATTATGAGTAGCATCCCCAAACTTTCACCCCACGCGCGCTATTAACCATTTGACAGATTTCTACTTAAAGACCTACGGTTTTCTTTTGGTGAACTGATTAATATATGATGAACGAATACATTATTGAGGTTAAAGAATATGACTCATCATGTGTGGAAGTGAATGCGATGAAAAGTGAATCCTATTTCAAAAAGATACTCTTGCCCGTTGACGGTTCGCATTCTTGTCTCCATGCGCAAGAACTCGCGGTTGCAATCACCAAGAATTTCGAATCTGAGGTCACCGTGATTCATGTAGTCTCTCACGACGTTTTGTACGCAGCGTTGGAGTTACGTTATCAAATGCCTTCTTCAATTCGCACCGAGATTACAAATTGGCTTCTACAAACGGGAAAGAAGATTGTTTCGGACTCCGAGGCTTTATTCAAAGAGGAAGGTATAGATGTCGACGCTAGATTAGTTGAGTACGAAGATCCAGCTGAAACAGTTTTACGGGTAGCAAAAGATGAAAAACATGACTTGATATTGATAGGCAATCGCGGAGAAACAGAGGGCGAAGTCTTCTCATTGGGAAGCATTGCCGAGAAAGTCTCTCGCCATGCTGAATGCCCAGTCCTCTTAGTAAAACAAAAGACCAAACTGTTGAAAATTCTTGTAGCCGTTGACGGTTCTGAAAGTTCAGAGAAAGCCATTGAATATGCTGTTCAACTGGCTAAGAAGCACAAAGCGAAAGTAACATTCCTCAACGTTGGAGAATCAAAGCTGTTTGGCTTCAAGCCAGAAGTGGTAAGGGAAATTGGTGAACACGTCTTATCTGACGCCGTCGCCAAAGTAAAAGGATTAAAGTTTGAGACGCAGCTAGAATTTGGCAACGCTGCGGAAAGCATAATAGAAGTTGCAGAAAAGGGGAACTACGACCTCATAGTTGTTGGAAGTAGAGGACTAAGCAGCGTAAAAAGGTTCTTTCTTGGCAGCGTAAGCGACGATGTTAGCCATCATGCAAAATGTTCTGTGTTCATAACAAGATAAGGATGCGTGCGTAGCCACATGACAGAACCTCAAATGAGATTTTTAGCACGACTTAACCAAACGATCAAACAGCTTTTGGGCTCATGGAGATAATTGCTACTGACCTGGTGAGGTCTTTGGTTTACCTATCTCTAGCAGAAATCAACCTTGTATTTCAAATTGTTATTCTGGCTGTGCTTTCTGCAAGTGTGATCACACTTAGGAAAGGACGTCATCACTTTTTACACGGAAGCACGATGTTGATTGCAACTCTGTTGAACGCGCTTTCCTTCATATGGGTTATGGGACCTTCTTTGCTTAATCTGGGGCGACTTGTTGTAGATAAGCCCTACACGATGATCTCTACGGTTACTGTGGCTCATGGAATTCTGGGGGCCATAGCGGGAATCCTTGCAGTATGGATCATTGTTCCCTGGCGTTTACGCTCGTCAATCCGATACTGTGTAGGAAAAAGGAAAACAATGAAAATCACTTTGGTCCTGTGGATGATAGCATTATTTTCGGGAATCCTACTCTATGCTTTCCTATACATAATTTAGTGCGCGTATCTGGGCTAGTCATCAACACGAATGGGATTATTATCCCTAAAACCAGAAAAAGAAAGGAAGGAAAAGCAGCCTCCAGAGGATAAGAGGCTTATTCTAATATCGGAAAAAGTAGTCTTCTTTGTTATACAGATAAGTTTGCTTGCATCTGGGGCAAATGTGATAATTGCTTACGTCTAGGGCCGTCTGAAAGCTTTCTCTATCCATACCTATGCCAGTAGGAAATTCCCAGCCACAATTTTTACATTTGACATAGAGTTCAGGCATAACTCTCTCATCTTGTATTCAATACGTACGAGCTGCGCATAAAATTTGCGATTAACCGGGGAAAATTTGACGATAAAGGGATGAAGATTAAAGATTGGAGCCCGCGCGCGCCAATTTTAGACTCACACTGTCCTTTCTTGGCCTTAAATGATTCTGTCAAACCAGTCTCCACGAGCTTTAATGAAGCCATGGTGACGAGGATAAGATAGAAACACGATTGTGCAGTTCGTAGCTCGGAGGTGGAGATGGGAGTATCCATAATGTGCGGATTGAGGTTAAAAGAAAGGCTAAGTCTCAAGTATTTCGATGGCAGCTTTTGGACAACCTTTGACGCAAGCAACGCATCCTACGCACGTTTCCATCAGCTCACGGCATTCTGAACAATGTTGTTTCGCTCTGATACCTGAACAGGCTTCGGGATTCGCAACTTTCACTTTTCCATCGTGAATTTCTAACACGAAGGCCGGACAAAGCGTGACGCAGGCTCCGCAACCGTCGCACAGCCCCAAGTCGATCTGTATCTTGGGCATTTCCTATTCATTAACTAATCTATGAAGAGGACCTAAAAGTATTTCCTCGCTAGTTCCAAATATAATATCAACATAATCGTGGAACGTTAAGGACCATGAAGAAAGTCTTGTTTGTATGCGTTGAAAACGCTCGCAGAAGCCAGATGGCGGAAGCCTTATTGAACAAGTTGGCCGAGGGTGAGGCTGTCGCGGTAAGTGCAGGCGATAGACCTGCGGCAAAGGTTGATTCAAAGGCTGTAGAGGTCATGAGAGAGATCGGAATCGACATGACTGGACAGATACCTAAAGCGCTGACTATTGAGATGGTGGAACAAGCCGATGTGGTGGTAACCATGGGTTGTGGGACGGATGTCTGTCCTGTAGTTCCAAAACGGGTAGAAGAGTGGAATATAGAAGACCCTGCAGGAAAACCTCTTGCAAAATTCAGAAAGATAAGAAAAGAGATAAGGAAAAGAGTTGAGAAACTGGTTGAGACCTTGAAGAGTGCGGATATATGATTTTCACCGATCGTGGAGTTGCCGAGACAGATGCGGACGGAATCTTTGGCGAATTCAAGCTGACGCCATTTTTCAGCAGGCAATCATTTTTGGGCGCCCTGTTTCATCCATTTTGCGGCTTCGCGTAAGATTGGATTTGGACTCACATCAATTACCGGAATGTCTAAGGTACTCACTTTGATGGTCGATTTGTATTCAGGCATCAGGGCGAATAATGTGTCTGTCCAATAGACGCGGCCTTGCAAAAACTCTTTCATCAGACTGTCGGTCGTCGGCGGCAAAAGCGAATATGAGAACGTAACGCCCTCAGCCCATTTGAGGACGACCGGTTCGCCGATTCTAATGATTGTGGCTATAGTTTCTGATAGAGCTTTTATGGAGGGATATTGCGTACACTCCAAAATGATCAGTTGCTTAGGCGGGCTGCAAACAATTTCGACCATGACAAGATCACCGAATTGAAATCTTCTTCGTTTCAATTAAGCATTTTCCGTTCTTGGCAACCCAAAAACATCGGCAGCTTACTCCTCACTTTGCGATGGCCGCCCCAAACAATGATTGTTTGAATGGCAGACAAAGCATTGTTGAACAGTGATTGACGGATCCGAAAGTTTACATAGGTCGCACATCAACCCTTTTCGCCTGATTATTTCGCATGTTATGCAAAAATTTGCCACAAGTTCGTATTTAGAAATACGTCCATTGGCCAGTGAGACGACGATTTCCCTAATCCTAGGTTGAACTTCTTCTACGTCTTCAATCTTCAGGACTGTGCCTCTAACGTGCCGAGTATACTTACTCACCGCTGTTTGCGTGACGCCCAAAAGCCTTGCCACATCTTTTTGTTTCATTCCATAACTCTGTGTTAATTCTCTGGCAATGGCGGATCGGATGGCTGGAACCAGCGATCTTACCGCAACTTCGCATGGGAGCAACACGTTTTGCTTCACCGCCTATAGTGTTACTGCAGAAAGGTATATAAGAATGACGTATGTCATATACTATATGACGTATGTCATGAAGAGGACTTCAAAGGGATGTTTTTGCCTTATTCCTTTTCTCCTTTCTCTCTCTCGGCGAGGCCTAAAACAATGATCAAAAATGTCTTCTTTAGGGCATACGTCGCCGAGGTCCTCAGAAATGGCTCTTGAAATAAAATCTCATCAATGGCTATCAAAGATAGTAAACAACAGTGCAGAACTAGTCGAAATCCTAAAAGAGGCGGATAGCATTTGCCGATACTGCGAACCTGTTTCGCCCATGATTTGCATCGAACGATGTGAAATATGGAGAACAAAAAACGAATTCATTGAAATGAGTGGAATGTTATGTGCGGATGAGCATGTCCATAACTTGCTTAATGCTGTCAAAAACGATAGACGCCAAAGAGTCATCAATGCGCTCTCTGAACGTCCTCAGAGCATAAAGGGACTACAAGAAAGCTTGAAAAGTCAAGGATACTATCACAGCCAGCACACCATCGCCGGCGAATATGTTGAACCGTTGGAAAAAGTTGGCCTTGTGAAAAAAGACGGAGCCAAGCATAGACTAACATTGTATGGTCAGAAATTTCGTGACATATTGCACAGATTTAATGTTGGGAATCCGCTACCTGCCCATTCCCGTTGCTATGAAGAAATAGTGCTCAAGAAATTACAAGACGGACCAAAAAGCTACGCAGATCTTGTTGAATCACTAACTCAAAAAAGTTTGTCGAGGTCTCTAAAAAGGCTTACAGAAAA
>CAYFXU010000076.1:0-9012 GCA_964347145.1 uncultured Candidatus Bathyarchaeia archaeon | reverse complement strand
ACGTTGTGGGCTAGTCCCACATAGTTTTTGAGGGGGACTTGCCTCTTTTCAGCTTCCCCTCTCAGCTGCTTTGTTAACTCGCAAACCATCGAGCAGCCTGTGGCTCCTAGAGGATGTCCTTTTGATTTTAGGCCTCCGTCCACATTGACGGGTATTTTGCCTCCGATCTCGGTCTCCCCCTCATCCAGAAGTTTGCCGCCTTCCCCCTTTTCACAGAAGCCCAAATCCTCACAAGCCATTATCTCAGCGATAGTGAAGCAGTCATGAACCGTTGCAACATCAACCTTTTGAGGAGTTATCTTAGCCCGTTCATAGGCCATCTGTGACGCTCCGACGGTGGCTCTCAATCCAGCATAATCGTCCCGTCTGCAAATGTTTGAGGTGTCTGACGAGAAACCTATGGCGTTCACCCACACAGGAGTTTCTACCTTCAGCTCCTTCACTTTTTCCTCAGACGCAAGGATGACAGCCGCTGCGCCGTCACTGATAGGGCAACAATCGTAGAGCTTCAAGGGCCACGTTATCACCCTTGACTTCAACACCTTCTCTATGGTCGTCTCACGCCGGAAATGCGCATAAGGGTTCATCACCCCATATTTGTGGGCTTTTACCGCAACCTTGGCCATCTGCTCCTCTGTTGTACCATATCTCGCCATATGTGCAGTGGCATAAAACGCATAGTATGCGGGAAAAGATGTTCCGAAAAGATGAAATTCCCATAGGTAATTGCCTCCACGCCCACCCACGGCCATGGAAGTTGCCGTATCAACTTCACACATTTTCTCAACGCCAATCGCTATTGCCACATTCGCTTGCCCAGAAACTATACTGGTGCATGCCGTATACACTGCGGCGCTGCCGGTGGCACATGCAGCTTCGACCCGTATGGGCCCTTTTCCCCCAAGCCCAACGTACTCGTTTATCGGTACAGCGGGCATCAATTCATAGGTTCTCGTTCCCGCCGTGCCAACAACACTTAAGTCTATTTCCCTCTGCCCCACTCCGGCATCTTGAAGAGCATCCTTCACTGCTTCAAAAGCAAGTTCCTGTATTGTAACATCTGATCGCACTCCAAATCTGGAGTGCCCAACACCCACTACGGCAACTCTCCTTGCCATAACCTTCTCTCCTTTTCTGTTCCTCTGACATGTTAACTATTAAAGCTATTTACGTCAGCTTTGCAAGATTGCAATGAGAAAGGTTTTTGAAGCCTTATTGAACTTGTAGTTTGGCAGATGCGGCCGTAGTCTAGCCTGGATTAGGACATCAGCCTGCCAACAAAAGGGCGGAACGCTGACGACCCGGGTTCGAATCCCGGCGGCCGCACCAATCTTCGCTTTTGTGTGGGTGAGAACTTGTTCAACAATTCGTTTACCGAGACGTAGAAAGCTTTCGTTCTCATAGACAATAGGCTGCAGTACTCTTCTTTTCACTTTTGAAAAGAGCGTACAGGACTATCACCGAGGCGGCGAAGCTAAGCATAGTTCCAAAGAGAATTCCATAGGCAAAGTCTTTGAGACCCAAATAGGTCATCAGTTGTTGACTCAGGTTCCATCCTACGATAAGGGTGAAAATCACTGTTAGTGCGATGCCTCCTTTTCTCGGGTTTGAATGGAGCTTTGCATATAACATGATTGCTATTGAACTCGCAATCTTGGCTATCATGAACATTGTTGGTCCCACAGCCACGACGAAAGGGTTGATCTCGAAGTTCCAGAATGCCGCTGTTGACGCGGCATCAAACATGTTAAGAACGGCGGCTGCTGCACACCATGCTCCTCTTGCACGACTCATAATCCATCCTCCCCAAAACATGGTCACTCCGATGAGGATTATGACAAAGCCGTCCAAACGACCTGTGACAAGGATGCCGAAACCGGAGGCCCCGAAGACTAGGCCAAGCACTAAAAGAAGGATTGCCCATGAAAACATGAGGTTATCGAATAGAGTCACGAAAACTTTTCTCCTGTTCTACTTGAATAATATGATTATGATGAGTAGAATGGCTATGAATATTAGAAATGGAAGAAGAGTTGATGTTAGCATCGCTATTACGATGGCAATGTAGTCTTTCCAGTCTAGACCTTTTTCTTCTTCCTTCTCTTTCGTCAAGATTTCACTTCACTGCTCTGAAAATCTATGTCATAATGGCAAGCTACCCAATGTCCATCCACTTCAACAAGTAGCGGCTCTTCCTTTTTGCATTTGTCAGTTGCGTAGGGACATCGTGGATGGAACCGGCATCCCGGAGGAATGTTGACTGGACTGGGTACGTCTCCTTTTAGAAGTACTTCTTCCTTCTTGAATTCAGGGTCTGGTATGGGTATGGCTGCCATTAGGTGAAATGTGTAGGGGTGCCTGGGAGAATTGTATACGGCATCTCTGTCAGCCACCTCCACCAACTTGCCAAGATACATGACTGCAACCTTGTAACTCATGTGATGAACCACGGCTAGGTTGTGAGAAATAAAAAGGTAGGTCAAATCGAGTTCCTCCTGAAGTTCCTTAAGTAGGTTCAAAACAGAGGCTTGAACTGACACATCGAGGAAGGATGTGGGTTCATCTAGAATGAGAAATTCAGGGTTCAAGACCAAGGCACGTGCCACTGCCACTCTCTGCCTCTGGCCGCCGCTGAATTCATGGGGAAACCTGTAAAGATGTTCTTCGCTTAGCCCAACCTTCGTCAGAAGCTCTAAAGCCTTTTTGTGAGTCTCAGATCTGGTGGACGCCATTTTGTGGATCTTCATGGTTTCCATAAGCATAGAGTTTACAGTTTGTCTAGGGTCTAAAGAGGCGTAGGGATCTTGGAAGATAATCTGCATTCTCTTGCGTAACTTTCTCAGTTTGCTTTTCTTCGATTTTGTTACGTCAAAACCATCGAAGTATATTTTCCCTGCGGTTGGTTCAATTAATTTCAGAATGGTTCTGGCTATGGTTGTCTTTCCAGAACCCGATTCTCCGACGAGTCCAAAAGTTTCACCTTTCCGTACACCGAAGCTGACTCCGTCTACTGCCTTCAGATGTGCAATCGTTCTTTGTATGATTCCACTCTTTATTGGGAACCACGTTTTGAGATCTTCAACGATTAATAAGTCTTTCACCATTGCTTGTAACTCCCTAGTGGCAGGCTACTTCATGATTTTCGGCGATCGTCTTGAGTTTTGGGTTCTTTTCGGAGCATTCATTTGTGGCAACAGGGCAGCGTGGATGGAAGCGACAGCCGGGAGGAGGGTTGATCATTTCTGGCACAGTTCCGGGGATGGACTCTAGTCTCTCGCTGGGTCTTTTCACATTTGGAATTGCCTTCATCAACAGTGAAGTGTAGGGATGACGGGGGTTCTTGAAGATTTCAATTGTTGGAGCAACTTCAACCACGTTTCCTCCGTACATAACCGCGACTCTGTCAGCTATTTCTGCGGCTACGCTAAGGTCGTGTGTGATCATCACGGTTGAGGCATCTATTTTGTCTCTCAGTTCCCTCATCAAATGGAGTATTTGGGCTTGGATGGTTACGTCTACGGCCGTCGTTATTTCGTCTGCTATGAAAACTGAGGGTCTTCTGGCAAGGGCCATTGCAATCATGGCTCTCTGTCTCATGCCTCCCGAGAGTTCAAAGGGATATTGGCGTAGAATTCTTTCGGCGTCCGGCATCTTAACTAACTTCAGAATGTCTATGCATAGGCTCCTTGCCATCTTCTTAATCTCACTCTTTGAAACTTTTGAGTTAGATTCGCTTTCGACCTTCATTTCTCCCGAAATCAGGTCCTCGTAGGTTATCTCTCTTCCATCAGTTCTCTGGGTTATCACTGCCTGTTTCAGTAGGTTTGTGTCGAGCAGGAAGACTTCCTTAGTCTGGGCTTCTATGGACAAGACCGGGTTAAGGTAAGTCATTGGATCTTGAAAGACCGTTGCAAAATCATTGGCCCGCAGTATTCTCATGCCCTCTCTTGATTTTTTCAGGAGATCTTCTCCTTTGAAAGATATTTCTCCGCTTACGACGTAAGCGTTATCGGGAAGAAGGCCAAGTGTGGTAAGGGCGGTAACCGATTTGCCACATCCTGATTCCCCCACGAGACCTAGGACTTCCCGTTTGTACAGTTTCAGGTTTACACCGTTTAACGCTTTTACTTCGCCTCTATAGGTGCGAAAATTTACTTTTAGGTCCCTCACCTCGAGGATAGGTTCCTCTTTCTTCATTTGATCACCTCGAACATGCCTATCTTCTGAGCCTCGGGTCGAGCACGTCCCTTAGACCATCTCCAACGAGGTTGAAGGCAAGAGCAATTACAAGCATGGTTAATCCTGGAAACATTATGAGCCATGGTGCGTCGAATATGTGGAAGTACCCGTCCGATGCTAGGTTACCGAGTTCTGGAAGAGATGGGCTGGGAGAGAAGCCGAGAAACATCAAAGCCGAGAATGTTAAGACAACGTTTCCAAAGTCTAAGGTGGCTTGGACCAATATTGGGTATATGGCGTTGGGGATAATGTGCATGAAAAGTGTTCTCAAGTGTCCCGCTCCAAGCGCCCTTAAAGCTTCAACATAGCTTTTCTCTTTTTCACTGAGTATTTGACCTCTCATAAGCCGGACGTATGGTGGCCACCAGACCAGGAGAAGGGCAAGTCGCAGCGTTTCCAGACTCCTGCCAAACATTGCTGCGAATACCAGAGCTAGAACCAAAGCCGGGAATGCAAAAAAAATGTCTGTAATTCTGAGTATCGCTTCATCTATCACGCCGCCAATATAACCTGCCAGCGCACCGATTAGTGTGCCGAATGCCGCTGCTCCAAGAGTAACGATTATGGCATTTTCTATGTCTACCGGTATGGCGAGTATTATCATCTGAAAGAGATCTCTACCCCAACCGTCCGTGCCGAGATAAAAGAATTCTGGACCTGGATAATAATAGATGCCGGGGCCCCACCTAAGAAAGTGTCCGTCACTCCAAGCATAGCTCCGTTGAAAAGGATAATTGCCTCCAAATTGTGGGTACCCAGCTGGAGTAGCCAATTTTGGATCGACGATGTAATTGGCCAGAATCGATAGGATTATGAAAAAGAGAGCCATCACGGACCCTATCATGACCAACGGGTTCTTTCTTAGAAGGTACAGCGTGTACTTTAGGTCCGCCCATCGAGCCGCCCATTCACCTTTTCTACCTTCAACGCCTCTACTTTCCATGGGACGTCACCTTAGTACTTTATCCTTGGGTCCAGGAACACGTAGATGACGTCGACCACAAGATTGGAGATGACGATGATCGTGGCGATTACTAGAGTATAAACCAACAAGAAGTTGCTATCGCCTTGGAACACTGCTCGCAGGGAAAGTTGTCCGACTCCTGGCCATGCAAAGACGAATTCTGTGATCATGGCACCCGCTAGGAGCGCGGCAAAGAATATGCCTGTCATGGTAACCGCTGGGATCAACGCATTCTTTAAGGCGTGCCTGTAGATTACGACTCTCTCTTTGAGTCCTTTAGACCGAGCCAAAGTGATGTAATCTTGACGCAAGACTTCAAGCATGCTGGCTCTAACTATCCTAGCCAGGAATCCCAAGCTAATGAATGCTAGGCTAAAGGCCGGCAGAATCAAATGAGCCAACGCATCCAAAGTGTATGCTAGATTCCCGCCTAATATTCCGTCGAGCACCGGCATGCCCGTTATCCGAGGAACTTCCCCCAACATACTAGTTGCACCGCTGCTTGGAAGATGGGGGAGTCCCCACAGAGAGAAATAATAGAAGAACACCAACTGTAGGAGAAAGCCAAACCAGTAGGAGGGGGTTGAATAGCCTGTCAACGCGATGATACGGGATACATGGTCAGGAAGTTTGTTGTTCTTGATGGCAGAAATTATTCCTAGTGGCAATCCGATGATAACGGTCAGAATGATCGCAGCTACGGATAATTCAACAGTGTAAGGAAAGTGGCCGAAGAAAACCTTGTTAGTAGGGCGGCTGTTTGCCCATGCGCCAGTGATACCCCAATCGCCTCGCAAAAAGTCACGTAGCCAGTAAAAGTATTGAATATGAAGGGGCTGATCGAATCCGTGGATTCTTCTTACCTCCTCGATCTGTTCAGCAGTCATTTTGGAGTGGATGTATGGAGTCACCGGATCGATGCCCATTGGGAAGCCCCGAGCTAGGTAGAAAATTATTATGCTGGCGCCTAACAGCACGAACATCATTAGTATAAGACGTCTAATAATATACTGGTATAGTTTCAATTACCTTGTGTTCCTCCCAAGTGTGATGATTTTGAGTTATGAAAGCCTTGCATTTTTTGCGCGCGCGCACATAGGAAGGCGCCGCCGCGCAAATTGGGCTTTCAGTTTCTGTTGGAGTTGTAGGGTTTAACGCTCACAACTCTCCGAGTTCCCGGGGTTCAAAAAAATGGAGGGGGATTTTGATGTTTATGGCTCTTCGTAGTACATTGTTGACCAGAGGTCTACACCGTAGACGGTGTTTTCCCACCAGCCCTGTAGCCAAGAGGAACGGATGAAGTAATCGGTGTCGTGCCACCACACCATGTAAATCAGTATGTCGTTGGCTAAAGTGTTCATTTCGTCGACGATTCTGAACAGCTCGGTTGTGTTTTCTGCTTCGTCTGCGGCGAGTGCTTGCAGGTAGAGGTCGTCCAGCTCGGTTATGTTCCATAGGTTCCACGAGAAGTATGTGCCTCTTGAAAAGTACATTGGCTGCAACCAGTTGAGAACGTGGTTGTAGTCTGCGATCCATCCGCCCATATAACCGTCGATCTGATGCCTAGAAGCCAAAGTGTATTGTTGACCGCCTGGGACAATGACGATTTCCCACACCAAGCCATATTGACTACGACTTAACGCGTTCAGGTTGTCCGCCATGGTCGTAAGAACCTTTATGAAAGTGTCAGCTCCCGACTGCACATAAAACTGGATAGTCTTTGGATTCTGTCGTGAGAAGGAGTTGTCAACCACTCCGTCAGGAATCTGAGTTCCATTATAGTAATGCATCACGTAATCAGTGCTGTTTAACGGGTTTTCGAACGCATCTACGATCGATTGGTTGGCCACGTCCAGATCAAAGGAAAACACGGGCTTGACACTTTCGTATTCGTGTTCTGGCACTGTGCCCGGTGGAACGACGTTGTTCGCCAAGATGCTTAGCCTGTAGTTGATGAAGATGTTCGCGAAGGTCATGTTAACCGCGCTGGCAGCTGCCAACCTCAATCTCCGATCAGCGAAAGGCTGCCACTCTCTGAATGAGCCGTCAGGATTAGTGACGTTGGTGTTAAAGTCGAACCACCAAGTGTTAAGCGACGGAAATACTCCGTGGGCTGTTACACCATCAATTATTGACACCAACTCAGCTTCGTCAAGCCATTTGTCTCGATCGACCACAGAGAATATGTCGACTTCGGGAACTTGAATCCCCGTTGCTGCTCCCTGTTTCAAATCAAGAAGTCGTGTAGTGAAGCTGGGCACCCACTTGTATTGTATTGTTTCGATCCTCTCCTTGCCTGCTGGTGGTAGGTTCATGTTGTCTGGGCCTCCCCAATAGTCATCGTAGGCCTTCAAGACAATGTCGAATGTGGTGGGATCGACGCTCTCCACGTAGTATGCTCCTGTGCCAAACAGCCAACCGTCCTCTGGGAGGTTGAAGTACGTGTCTCCGTCGCCCGCCCTCTTCAAGAAGTATGTGGTGTAGTTTCCGTCCCATGTTCCCCATGGGCGCTCGCGCGCGCCGCCGTGCTCGTAATCCCTGGCAATCGTGGTGTGTGGTGAGACTATGCCTGCCCAAGGACCCGCCATAATTGGCAGAAACTGTGTTGTAGGAGCGGCGAGGTTTATCTTAACCGTGTACTCATCAACAACATCTACGAAATTGAGGGCCAGAACATCTGCAACCCAGCTTTCGTCGTAAGTCGGTTCAGCCCCCATGGCCGTGAAGAGGTTTCCGTCAGGATCGACTAGTTGCTGAACCATCCATGCCGCTTGACTTCCAGCCACTGGAGCAACAGGATCGCCGCTTGTGCCGTCCATAATCAGAAGCCTGTTGAAGCTGAACCAAACGCTCGTTGCGTTGAACGGAGTTCCATCTTGGAAGGTTATGCCCTGCCGCAAATCAATGGTGTACTCTAATCCGTCAGGGCTTTTTGTGTAGCTTTCTGCCAACCATGGAATGATATCGGTGGGGCTGTCCTTGTTGTACCAGAACAAGGTTTCCACGCTGTGCCAAAGAATCCAATAGTCGTACTGATAATACGAAACGTGAGGATCCATCCATTGGAAAGTGCCTCCAGACTCGAATATCAGCTCTTTGTCATCCACGTATCCTGGTTTAGCTAGACCAGGAGCTTCTTCGGGTTGATACAGGAAGTAAATTACTCCTGCAAGAGCAGCCACTATGACAATCACTACCAACACAATGATAGCCGTGGTTTTGGTTATCCCCATTCTTTCTTTCATTCAAACACTCCCTTTCGCTTTCGGAGACAATATTCGATTTTATATATAAGTTTGACGGAGAATGCACTTTTTGATGCGTTTTTTCCTACTCTGACCATATGCAACCGACTGAACTGTGTTTAGAATCGATGTGTATTTGATTGTTTATGGAATGAATGATTCAAATATAATTGATCTGAAGTACGCGTACGTGCAATCGCAGTTGTCTCTTAAACAAGAAATCAAAGAATCGGCCAGATGAATAAAGAGTCAATTGGTCGCGCGTCCAAATTGGTTTTAGATGTTTTTCCACGCAAAATGTTAGTTTTGTAATGCGCGCACGCATAAAACTTAAATTCGGTAGTGACAGATGTGCATTGGAAACTAAAATTTTGAAGGTGTAAAAATGAAGAAAGTCAAAGATTCCCGAAAGGGAGTTTCGAGGACTGTGGTTGTTGGAGCCATAATTCTGATAATCATAGTGGTTGTCGGAGCGTTGTACGCCTTAGAGCTGCCGCCCTTTGCTAGGGCTCCGTTTGAAGGCATAATAATGGGAACAACGGATTCGGTGGAATCTGCCATCGA
>CAYFXU010000075.1:0-9059 GCA_964347145.1 uncultured Candidatus Bathyarchaeia archaeon | reverse complement strand
GTTTTCCTCAAAATATATAATAATCTGAAGGACTAACTAGGTTGTATTCTTTGGAGGCATGCACATCATAATGAGCGCGAGTAGAATTAGAGGAAAAATCCTGCAAATATTATGGGCGGCTGGAAAGCCGATGAAGCTCGAGGAGATAGCGAAAAAAATTGGCATAGGCTCTTCCTCGACGATGGGATACTTGTTGGGGCTCATAAAAGCAAAGTATGTTTCTGTACCACAGAAGCACCACTACGCCATAACTAGTCTCGGGAAACAAGCGTTAGGTCTGCCGAGAATAGATAAAAAACTGGCTCTGAGCATTTTAGGCTCCCTTCCTCTAGAAAAAGCCTTCCATTTCCACACCGGAGTCAGCCGGTACCTTGGCGTTTATGCAAATAGCCTCAAGGACTTCGCTGACAAAATCCAAAAAATCGACTTGAAGTCGATCGAATTTCATCTGCCACGCAGAGATTTTGAGCTTTGGATTCGCGACCTGGGAGACACCGAGTTATCCAAAAAGATAAGTCTGGTCCGTAGCGCGAGCTTGTCTGGAGAGGACCTCAGAAAAGAAGTCTATGAAACAGTTAAGTCTAGATGTGAAGAGTTGGCTAAGTTCACCTTGAAGGGGCATCAAATTTAGCAGAGTCCGAACTCCTGGAAACGCAGGCTTCACCAAGACTCTTTACAGACGACTCCCCGAAGAAAGGCAGGGAGAATGCTAGGATCCGGTCTTCACGAATTTGTCCTTTAACTTTTCTAAGACCTTAGGCAGAGTTGTGTATTCCATTGTCTCGGCGCTTAGACGAGCGGGCTCAAACTCTCCCATCCTACGAAGAGCCACCGCATATTCAACAGCCTCACGACGAGCCAAATCAAAGGCTGGATCATCAAACAAATCGCTTATCAACGGATTGCCGTCATCATCGCTGGCAATCTTGCCGTTGCTAACTTGAAAACCTAAGGCCACAATCCTTGGAGGGCCATCAAAAGCGGTGCATCTGCTGTCCTTCAAGCCTACGGGCATCAACGGGCCCCAGTGACTGCCGCGCATCCAACCTTCGACAAAGTAGGTGTGCATGAAAGGTACAAGAACCTCTCCAAGTGCGGGCAAGCCGTGTTGAGTCCTCACAATCGAGACGGGATCATCCTTCCCTACGTATTTACCTGCAATCAATGAAAGTCTAGTTGTGCTGGTTGCTGCGCATATAAGATCGTCTCTGAAACGCCACACGTGGGAAACCACGTAGCGTCCAGGCGTCCCGATCAACGCAATCAGTTCATACATTTCTTTGGGGCACTCCAAAATAACCTTCTTATTTTCCTTAACGTCCAGAACTTCAAATTTGAAGCCCTCAATCATGGCTGGGTCGATTACTAGTCCCGCGGTGTTGGTTGGATCGCCAAATATCTTGAACATGGGATAATTGAAGGCTCCAGGTTCGGTCTTGTCGGCCGCGAAAACGACCATGGGATCTGAGCCTCGCTCCTCGATTTCCATTTCGGCTACGCCAGGACCCATTCCACGAACGTTTCCGCTGAAGGCTGTTCCTAAAAGATCTTGTCCAGCACCATACAGTTTAAGGTCTTGTGCTTTTTTGGTAGCTTCTTGGAAAATGTTCCAAGCCAGCTCGTGAATTTTCGGGTTGTTTTCTCCGTTGTTGTGGACCATGAGGAGTTCAAGATCGTCGCCGGCGTGAAACACGTAATGGCTGTTGACGAGTCTATTTTTTTTTGCTTCTTTCAGACGTCTTTCTCCAATGTCTAGGAGGATTTTCGGCACCGTGTGGTGTCCAGCTAGGGAACCAACATCACATTTTATAATCGAAACAGTTGTTTTTTCTGGCATTTGGCTGCCTCTAAATTGATTTTCGGAAGTGTAGTTTCTACAGTGTTCCTCTTAAAAGATTTCCTGACATTTCCAGTAAACAAAGAAGGGATGCGCGCGCGCAAACCTCTATAAAACATAAGGTTTACATAGTTTTCCAAGCGAAGACTGAATTTATCAGCAGAGGAGATGCAAATGAGAATTATCTTTTCAGAGAAATGTTTGGAGTATAGTTGGCCTGGACACATAGAAGGGCCAGAGAGAGTCAGAGAAGCCTTTGAGTTTCTTAAGAAGAGATATGATTTCTTGGAGCCGGAGCCAGCCTCACTAGAAGACTTGTTGAGAGTTCATAGCAGGGAGTACATTGACTTGATCAAGAGCGCGCGGCCGGGGACCTATTTGGATGGAGATACACCAGCTCCTGAAGACATCTACGAATACGCCAGGCTTTCTGCTGGCGGAGCAATACTGGCTGCCCGAGAAGAAGGTTTTTCTCTCATGAGGCCTCCTGGCCATCATGCTGGTAGAAATGGTAAGGCCTTAGGCGCCGCTACGTTGGGCTTCTGTTACTTCAACAACATTGCCGTAGCTGTGAGAAACCTAGATTTGACAACCTTGATTTTGGACATTGATGGGCATCATGGAAATGGGACTCAAGAGATATTCCTGGGGGACCCTAAGGTTACATACATATCTTTACATAGATATCCCCATTATCCAGGGACAGGTTTCAGATCTCAAGCCAATTGTTTAAATTTTCCACTGTCGTTTCCAGCGGGAGATTCTTTGTACCTCGAGACTCTGGACAAGGCGTTGGGTCAGGTGGATATATCGGGTATTGAAGTCGTTGGAATCTCAGCTGGCTTCGACGCTCATCAGGGAGACTTAGCTTCGTTAGGCTTAAGTTCAAAGGGTTACAGAGAAATTGGCAGAAAGGTGGGAGCTTTAGGAAAGCCGACTTTTGGCGTGTTAGAAGGCGGTTACATAGGTGAAAACATAAGCAACGATTTACATGAACTTATGCAAGGACTAGAGACAAAATAGTGGAGTTCCAGTGTGAGCCATGAGCCTACCAGAGCTTGAAAAATTGAAGGATTATTCCTTCGAAATAGGCTCCATAAGACCACCCTCGGAAGGCGGAAGCCACTCACTGCTCGTAAGGGCAACTCGTAACTGCCCATGGAATCTGTGTAAATTCTGTTACGGTACCCCTTACAATCGGGAGCGCTTTCAACTGAGAAGTCTGGAGGAAATAAAAAGAGACATAGACTCGGCGAAAGCGATAAGTGAACTAATAGAGGTGATGGCGAAGAAACTTGGAGGCGTGGAATGGGCAGCCAAACTGATTGACCCCTACCTTCTATACAACAAGGCTTTCATTGAGCTGGACCAAAACGAATCGAGAAATCTTCAAAGCGTGGCAAACGTCTTTAACTGGCTCCGTTCCGGCGCAAGAAGTGCATTCTTACAGGATGCAAACAGTCTAATCATGCGCGCCGCGGATCTGCTTGAAGTGGTAAGGTATCTGAAACAAACGTTTCCAAGTCTTCAAAGGATAACATCCTACGCTAGAGCCAAAACCCTTGCCCAAAAGACCAAGACCTTGGAAGAACTGAAGGAATTGCGGAAAGCCGGCCTCTCAAGGCTGCACGTTGGCCTAGAAACAGGCGACGACGAGCTACTGAAATACGTTAACAAGGGCGTAACCGGCGAAGAACATGTCTTAGCAGGTAGAAAAGCCAAGGGAGCGGGCTTCGAACTTTCCGAATATTGGATGCCTGGTTTGGGCGGAAAAACCTGGTCAAAACAGCACGCGATGAACACTTCAAAAGTATTAAACGCAATAAATCCAGATTTTGTCAGATCGAGGCGTTTTGTGCCTCGCAAGGCAACACCGCTATTCGAAGAATGGGAGAAGGGCGAGTTTGAACTGCTCTCCCCTCATGAAGAGCTAAGAGAAATCGGGATGATGGTTGAAAATTTGGATGTTACAGGCAGAGTTTGCTTTGACCATTTCATAAATCCAGCCTATAGGGTAGGATCAGGCTACGTTTGTTTGTTTAAGCAAGATTACGACGGATACAAGTTTCCGGAGGAAAAGCCTAAAGTCCTAAAGCTTGTTGAACACGGATTGGAGATTGATGAATCCTCTTACATGCGTGCAGAAGATTTAGTTGAAATGTCCCTTTGACAAAAGCGCACGCATAACAGCAATAATAGCTCCTCTTTTAATAGCTCTTCTCAGCGCGCGCATGCAAAAAAAGGGGTTCATTTCGACTTAAGCTCTGAACCATTTGAAGATGAGGTATCGTATTCGTTCAGTTTCTAAGTCGGGTATAGCTATGATGAACCTTTTTCTCACTGTGGTAGCAAGTCTTCCAGCCTTCACAACTTCCGTCGCCGTAACCTCGTCTTTCGCTTTCTTCACGGAAACCATATACGGAGCGTGGTCGACGCCTGGTCCTTGCTTGTAGACGGCGAAGTCACATCCGTATTTTATGCCTGGCGTAACTATGAGTCCCTGATCGCGTAAGTCTTTATAAACCGCATATTTGAAGTCGAATTCTTCGTACAGCTTTCTTGCCCTTCTTCTTAGTTTTGCAAAGCCGACCTTCATGCCGCTCGGGCCTTCATGAACCGTGATTGCTCCATTCTCGACTAGATAAAGGCCTTCCATAAGGTCTAGGATGAGGGGGACCTTGAAGTCCGTAGCCTTTGGCTTAGGAATACCTATTGGCTTTCCATAGAATCCAAGCCTGTAAAGCTCAGTTCCCTTCAGAGGATCCCATACCACAAGAAAATTGTCTATGAACTCGGTTTCGATCTTCTTAGGCATCCGTTTTCACTCTAAAGTGTGAACGCCAGTATGCGCGCGGCGTCCGAGGCGTCTTCAGCCTTGTCGGCGGCGTCCTCCAAGATCTGGACCACGTCCCTCAAGAGAAGCATCGGGGGAATCTCCATGTCGCTGTTGATTATGTTGACTTCTAGCTCTCGATAAAGGTCGTCCACGACTCGTTCTGCCGCCTCAACCTCTCTAGCTTTCTCTAGAGCTTTGGAGGCACCGTAATTCAAAGTCATGGCGATTTCCCGGAGCTTAGAGATGGTTTCGAACACAGCATCTGAAAGCTTTACCAACCCCTCCTTTATTTCCGTAGGTACTTTCCATCCCTTTTCCATGATTTCCAACAGTCGGAAGGCTATTCCTTCACAGAAGTCCGCGATCTCGCTTGCCAGATTGGTGAAGCGGAGGAAGTCTTCTCGGCTCATTAAGATGGCTCCTATTTCGGCAAGTTCTCGTGAAACAGCGCGTCTCGCAACGTCCACATCCTCTTCTGACTTCTTGATATCACTGAACAAACCTTGAGCCGAAGTTTTGTCTCCCTTCATAAAACAATCTACTATCTGCGGAATCTTGCGGGAGATATCCAAGACCCTCCTTAGATGATCTCGACAAACGCTGAGAGCTCTCCGTTTCACTCGTTCTTCAGTCTCTACCGGAAAAACCATCGCCCCCGCCCCAAGAAAATCTACGTTGTCACCTACAATAGAGTATAGCGAAGCCTTAAAAAAGGTAGCGAAAGCGAAGGCCTTTCGTTGTGGCAATTGTTAACTCTTAGCGTTCGATCAGTTGTCCCAAATCTTCGAACTCTATCTTATGGCGGAGGTAGGCGTGAAGCATCTTCGGAAGCTCCTCAACTTCGCTTCTAACCTGCCTCCAAGTGTCACGGTCACGTATAGTCACAGTGTCATCTTCAAGGGTTTGATAATCGATGGTCACTCCCAACAGAGTGCCCACCTCGTCGGCTCGTGCATATCTTCTCCCGATGGATCCTGACTCGTCCCATTCCACTGTGAAATCCTCTCTGATCAGCATTTTGTAAATCTCCTTGGCCTTTTCTGGTAAACCGTCCTTGCTAACTAAAGGGAAGATGCCAACCTGTATAGGTGCAAGTTCGCGTGGGAGACCTAGCAAGGTTCGGTTTTTTTTGGTTTTGTACGCATACTCTAGGGCGACATAAACTAGCCGATCAGACCCAAAGCTGGGTTCAACCACGTGCGGGATGAATCTCCTTCCTCCCTTTTCTGCTTCTTTGAAGACTTTCATGTCTACACCGCTGGACTGCATGTGGCGACTAAGATCGTAGTCTGTCCGATAGTTGTGGCCTGAAACCTCCACCCAACCCCATCGATCTAAGTATACCTCTTGATCGAAGCCTTGCACAGAATAATGAGCCCTTTCCCATTCTAGTTTTTCAATGAATCGTTGCTTGTCTTCCGGAGCTCCCAACTCCATAAGAAAACGTTTGGCCAAAGCCATGAAAAAAGCCTGCCACTCGGCTTTTATGTAGGCTTTGCCTAGAGCCTCTTTAACAGTGACTTCTATTGGTTCTTCTCTGCCTTCCAACTTGTTTTTCGCTATTATTAGCCTCAACGTGTCATTTTCTACATCTTTCAGCAATGGGCAATGGAGGTCTTCGGGGTCCAAAAAGAACTCGACATCGATAATTGTGAATTCCCTAAGCCTTATCGGACCCTGCCTAGGCGAAATCTCGTTTCTCAGAGCGTGACCTATCTGGACTACTCCAAAGGGAAGCCTTCCTCGGGCGCTTTCGTAGATGCGCTTAAACTCCACAAAGATTCCCTGGGCTGCCTCTGGGCGACCATAACCGGTGGCTTCGGAGTAGGGGCCGATTGTTGTGGTGAACATGGTCATGAATTGTTCAGTCCCACCGAAGTCTCCTTTACATTCTGGGCAGTTGATGTTCCGTCTTTTGATCTCGCTCATCAACTCTTGAAGAGTGAGTTTCTCGGTTTCTGTGTCGCTCATCTTTCCAAACTCTTGAAGTAAGTGATCGGCTCGAAACTTTCGTTTGCATTGGAGGCACTCAACTATGGGTTCCTTGAAATGATCGACATGGCCAGAGGCTTCAAACACCTTTGCTGGCATGATCACCGACGATTCAATTTCAAGGATGTCGAGGGGTCGAATGTAGAAACTTCGGAACTTATCTTCGATTCTTCTTTTCAGTTTCGATCCCAGTGGACCGAAGGTTACGAAACCACCGACGCCTCCGTAAATCTCGTAGGAAGGCCAGAAGAAGCCTCGACGCTTTGCCATTTCGCTGATGATCTCGAACTTGTCTTTAGATTTCATGGACTTCTCCACTCCACACCTAACACGAACTTTTGCAGACCATACGTACTACGCTATACTATATTAACGAAATTGTTGCTCTGTTTGCTTTTTCCTGTTTGCGTTTTTGCCTTCTTTGCTTTGTTGTTGAGTGGCGCGTGCGCGCAGAACCTTTCCTTCCGCATCAATTTTGAACTCAAGCATTATTCGATCTGTCGCCTGTTTTAGTGGGTTGAAAGTCTCATGACATTTTCCACATTCAATGTCTGACTCCAGTTCAACAACGTACCACGAGGCGTCTACGTACCATCGTCCGCATCGTGGGCATCGGAAGACCGAAGCGTCTAACCAAGCTTTCTCGCTCATCATTAACGCTCTCCTTTTCAACCTTTGACTGGAGGTGTTAATTTAGGCAGATTAAAAAACTCCATGTCGATGTTGCCTCCCGATATAACCACGGCAACCTTTTCGCTTGCCTTAAACCGGATTTTTCTCTGCAGAATGGCTGCGGGCCCCACTATTCCGGCCCCCTCCACAACTTGGCGTTCATTGTTAAGAACCCAGAGAATTGCCCTCTTCAATTCTTTCTCCTTTGCCAAAATCATCTCGTCGACGTATCTTAAGGTAAGGTCTAGAGTCATTTGCGAGATTCCTCCGGCGAGTCCATCGGCTATGGTGGGAGGAACAGGAACATCAACGATTTTCTTGGCCTTGAAGCATTCATACATGGTGTGGGCAGCGGTTGACTGAACTCCTACAATCCTTATGTTTGGGTTAACTGTCTTGGCCCAAAGAGCTATTCCAGAGATTAGACTTCCCCCTCCAACAGGAACTAGGATCACGTTCGTGTCAGGCATTTCTTCCAAGATTTCACAGCCAATTGTTCCCTGTCCGGCAATGACCTTGTAGTCTTCGAACGAAGGAATGTATGTTGCCCCGGTCTCTGAAATCATCTTCTTGCAGTAGATCAGGGATTCGTCGTAGTTGGCTCCTTTAAGGACCACTGCAGCTCCAAGCGTTTTACATTGCTCCACCTTTATCTTTGGAGCCTCCTCAGGCACAATAACGGTGGCATTCAGCTTCATCATTTTGGCCACTAGAGCCACAGCTAGAGCGTGGTTTCCAGCCGATGCAGTGATAATCCCCTTGCTAAGTTCTTCTGGAGTCAGTGAACTGATTTTGTTGTAGGCTCCTCGAAGCTTGAAGGACCCAGTTTTTTGCAGGTTTTCCCATTTCAAATGCACTTCTACGCCGCTCATCTTGCTAAGCTTTTCGGAGTAGGTTAAGGGCGTTTGGTAAACTACCCCTTCTAGGTTTTTCCTTGCTTTCAAGATTTCTACGGCAGCCAGAGTCATCATTCACCAACACGCAGTTGATGCGTTAACTTATTATAACATTGTCGCTTGACTCTGAGAGAGGAGACGAGGCTATGCCGGAAATCAAAGTGGCATTGGTCGGTGTGGGAAACTGCGCGTCGGCGCTTGTTCAGGGAATTTGCCGCTACAGAGACGCAGTAAAAGAGGCAGATGCGGTGGGACTAAGGAATCTCTTTCTCGGCGGATATCATCCAAAGGACGTTAAGTTTGTTTCCGCTTTCGACATAGATGCTAGAAAGGTTGGAAGGGACCTATCTGAAGCCATTTTCTCCCCGCCCAACAACACATCAAAATTCGTGGATGTCCCCCGCTTGAATGTTCCTGTTCTGAAGGGCCCAATTCTGGACGGCGTGGGCGAGTTTCTGAAAAACGTTGTTAAAATTGACGGTTCTCCAAATGTGGATGTGACTCAGAAACTCAGAGAAAGCGGCGCGGAGATGGTCGTCAACCTTCTCCCGAGCGGAGCCGTAAAGGCTTCTGGGTGGTATGCTGAGGAAGCTCTTAAAGCTGGATGTGCTTTTGTTAACGCGACTCCGGTTTTCATAGCCAGCGACGCTGCCTGGGCCAAACGTTTTGAAAAATCCGGTCTGCCGATAGTTGGTGACGACCTAGCTGACCAGGTGGGGGCTACGATTCTTCACAAAGTTCTCCTGAAAACGTTGGCTGATCGAGGCGTCAGGGTTTCTGAGACATATCAACTCGATGTTGGTGGAGGAACAGAATCTCTTGACAC
>CAYFXU010000074.1:0-9141 GCA_964347145.1 uncultured Candidatus Bathyarchaeia archaeon | reverse complement strand
CCTTCCACTCTGCTTTCAACATTCAGCTCGAGAGGAGAGCTTCACGATTTCCTAGCTTCGAATTCAGAAACTCAGGGCCCTTTCCCGTTCTATGGTCCCGAGGACGTCAGATTGCTGGGCGCCACGGTTGAAGGTTTTGACGCACTGCCTAGCTCGCCTGGCCTAGTCCATGAATATTCAACCACGAACATTCAGGTAGCGGGGGTTGACGAGGCAGACATCGTGAAGACAGATGGTGAATACGTCTATCTCTTGTCAAATGACACCTTGTTCATTGTTAAGGCCTATCCGCCCCAAGTGGCTGAAGTGGTGACCAAAATAACTTTCGACGACTTGCATCCTGTAGGGATATTCGTGAATGGGGACCGTTTAACGGTCTTGGGTGGCAAGTACACCGTCCCAATGCTTCCCTACACATCCACATATTTCATCGTGGACATCAGAACCTTCGTGCAAGTCTACAATATTGAGGACAAGGCAAACCCTGTGCTGCTGCGTGATCTCATGCTGACGGGCAGCTACTTCAATTCCAGAATGATAGACAACTACGTCTATTTCGTTGTGAGCCAACCAGCCTATGTGATCTACGACACTGTTGTTCTTCCCAAAATTTACTCGAACGACATGTTGGTCAAGGAAATAGTTCCTCCTGAAATCCACTACTACAACGGCTCGGACAACTACTATCAGTACACTACCTTTGTCGCCGTAAACATGCAGAAAGCAACCGAAGCCCCGACCTACATGACCCTCATGTTAGGAGGAACAAGCAACATGTACGTCTCGCAAAACAACATGTACGTGACTTTTCCTGAATTCGATGGAAACACAACCATCTGTCGTGTGAGCATAGAAGGCAACAACATGACGGCTGAAGCCATGGGAAAAGTAGCAGGAAACGTGCTCAACCAGTTCTCAATGGACGAATACGAGGGCTACTTCAGAATAGCCACTGCAACTTGGAAGAACGGCGATCCCAGAAGCAACTTGTTTGTATTGGATATGGAATTAGAAATCGTTGGCAAGTTGCAGGACATTGCAGTCGAAGAAACTCTCGACTCAGCCAGATTCATCGCAGAAAGGTGCTATCTGTCAACATCAGTCGTGAGAAGAGACCCATTCTTCGTCATAGATCTAGAAAATCCGTCAGAGCCCCAAATACTGGGATATTTGAAGATTCCAGGGTTCAACCGATATCTTCACCCCTACGACGAGAACCACGTGATAGGTCTAGGGAGAGATGAGTCTAACAACGTCAAAGTATCACTCTTTGATGTAACCGACGTGAGTTCCCCGGTGAACGTAAGCGAGTACAGCTTTGAAGCCGACTGGTCCGACACACCAGCTTTATGGGATCACAAGGCGTTCCTCTTTGCACACTCCAATGACCTGCTTGCGATTCCAGTGTCACTGGGCCAATACACCCCTGAATACCAGACTAAACAGAGCCTCTTCGTCTTCAACATAACCCTCGCTCAGGGCATCGTCCTTGGAGGCAATATAACGCACCAAGAACAGGAGATCAACCAATGGGACACGACCTACTATGTCAAACGTGCACTGTACATTGAGAACGTGCTCTACACCGTTTCAGACAAGAAAATCAAACTAAACAGCTTAGAAAGCTTGGCATTCCTGAAAGAGATTTCACTTGCCTAGCTTTCTCCCCCATTTTCTGAGCGTGCCATGTGCAAGTTTGAAGGGACGGCTTCCTACAAACCATCACTTGATAAGAGATAAATATTCAAAATATCACAAGGCTGTACGGTGAGAGATCTTGTCCAAAGAAGACAAAATGTTGGAGGAGCTTACTAAGATACGTGAGCTGTTGACGCCAGCATCTCCTCCGCCACCTCCGAAAGGCATGTGGAAAGAGTTCATGGACTTCATCTCCAAATACAAGGTCATGGGGCTTGCCGTAGCCTTCATCATGGGTGTTTATCTTGGCGCTCTGGTTCAAACACTCGTCACGGGCTTGGTAATGCCGGTAATAGGTCTTGCCATACCCGGTCTTGGTAACCTTGCTACATTCAAAATACCGATTCCACCGACAGAACTGGATAGTCAGGGGACCCCAATAGACCCAAACTATGTCGGCCAGCTATTTGGCGTAGGAGAGTTCGTAGCAGCACTGATAACCTTCGCAATTGTAGCCTTTGTGATCTTCCTTCTGGTCAAGGTCACAAAGCGGTGGGGAATCGAATAGCCTAGACTCCCCTCTTTTTTATCCACAACACGGAACCGCCTCAAGATGCAATTCCAGTTTCAGAACCGTGCGCGCATTTAGACGACAGAGTAGGCATGTCATAGAGATGTGTTCCAGAGGTCTGATCCTTCTTCTTATATTATGAATAGATAAAGTTCTCGAAAGTTTCGAGTTTCCCTTTCATGTCCGCTAAGCGAAAGAAATTGAATGTCTATCATATTCTTATACGAAGGATATTAGGATCCTGATTCTTGCGTTGACAGCCAAGATGCGTGATTAAGAACCTCTTGACTTTCGAGAAGGGCAGCACCATTAATGGTGGGGCCTCGAAGGCTCTTGGGCTCTGAAGACTTCGCAAATGCGCGCTCGTTATATTTCAAGGGTCAGCCGAACGCCTTCATGGATTGCCTTTAGGACGTTGCCTGGTTTCTTAGCGTCTCCTATGGCATAGAGCCCAGCAACTCTGTCTTTTAGCTTCTTCATCAAACCTATGTTCGGTTTTGAGCCCATGGCCAGCACCACACTGTCCGCCTCTACAGTTTGTTTCTTCCCATCCTTTTCGTAGACCACGCTGCCCCCACTTATTTGCCTAACCTTTGCATTAGTAAGCATGACCACGCCGAGTTCCTTGAGCCTCCTGTACAGAAGCGTAACAACCATGGGAACCATGTCCCAGCCAATCCTCCCCAACATCTCTAAGACCGTCACCTTCTTGCCCTTTCCAGCCAAAAACTCCGCTGTTTCAGCGCCGACCATTCCGCCGCCGACCACAACAACTCTTTTCCCAACCGACGCCACGCCAGCGAGCACGTCGTTTGCAGTCACCATGTTACTTCCTTTAACTTCCAGATTTTCCGGAACAACGGGAACAGACCCCGTTGCGACAAACACCACATCGGGCTTGATCTTTCCAACCACGGAAGAAGTAACCTCTTCTCCGAGGGTAACTTTCACTCCGAGTTTGCGAATTTGAGGTTCTAGGTAGGCTAATACGTTTTTGATTTCCTCTTTGTGGGGTGGAACAGAGGCAAGATTCAGTTGCCCTCCCAGCCTGTCGTCTTTCTCGTACAAGATAACCTCGTGTCCCCTCATGGCTGAAACCCTAGCCGCCTCCATGCCTGCTGGTCCACCGCCAACGACCAGAACCCTCTTCGGAACTTCTGCCTTCTCGATTCTGTACTCCTCTTCCCTTCCCAAAGCAGCGTTCACAGAACACGCAATATCCTCTTCGAAAAACAACCTGCTGATGCATTCATCGCATGCGGTACACCGGTTGATTTCATCTAGAGCTCCGGCTGCTGCCTTTTTCGGCAAATGGGGGTCAGCCAGCAAGGCTCTTCCCATGGAAACGAGGTCAGCCTTTCCCTGCTGTAGGATTTCCTCGGCTAGTTCAGGATCGTTGATTCTCCCGACGGTAATAACTGGAACATTGACAACTCCTTTTATCTCCGCAGCCAAGTGTACCATGTGACCCCGAGGAACCGCCATGGGCGCGGTCGTAACGGGCACCGGTGAATCAAAGATTCCCCCAGATATGTGGAGAGCGTCTACACCGTCAGCTTCAAGCATCTTCGCGATGCCTTTTGCCTCATCCAATGTGATACCGCCTTCGATGTAGTCGTCCCCGTTGATCCTGCAGAGAACCGGATAGCCACTGCCCACCTTTTCTCTGATGCGCTCTAGAATCTCCAGGAGAAATCTTGTTCTTGCCTTTACGTCTCCGCCGTACTGGTCGGTTCGCTTGTTTGTGAGAGGAGAAAGAAACTGATTTATCAGGTATCCGTGAGCACCGTGAATTTCCACGCCGTCAAACCTCGCCTCCTTGGCTCGTCTAGCTGCCTCGACAAACGCTTCTACAACAACTTTGATTTCTTCGACAGTCAAAGCCCTGGGAGCCTCTCTTGTCAATCGACAATAGACATCTGAGGCTGAAACCGGTTGGGTTCCAATCATTGATGATAGGGATTGTCTGCCACCGTGAAAAAGTTGAAGAGCGACCTTGGCACCACCCGCATGTACTGCCGCGGATAACTCCCTTAATCTGGGAATCTTGTTGTCATGATCCACGCCCAGTTGCCTGACACTGCCCTTCCCCCTAGGCTCTACGTAGGCTCCTTCAACTATTATCAGGCCGACACCACCTTTGGCTCTTTCCACGTAATAATTCTTTAGACGCTCGGTCACTGAGCCGTCTTCGGCTGCGAAGTTGGTGCCCATAGGCGGCATAACTATTCTGTTCTTAAGTTCCATGGTGCCAATCTTGAAAGGCTCAAACACCCTGCCCACAAGCATGTTCCTCCTCTATCCGTAGTTGTAAAGCGCGCGCACCCAAAGATTTTTTGGTGAGAGCACACCGCGCGCTGCCCGCTCAAGAAACACGCGCGGGCTTCAGAGAGGTGGACTGCATGCATGCGTGAGCATAGCTTGTTGGAGCAGTTTTTTTACTGCATAGGGCTCTCTTAGCGCTGTGATGGGCAGGGTATGTTAGGCCACTATGCCCGCGCGCAATATTAATTCGGATACCCAAAAGACTGTTTCGCCAACAACCTTCCATGCATGCATGCTATCAGGCTAGTTACGGAATTGCCTCAACCCTAACTATTTCAGGAATTTTTTTCTTGAGGAAGTTCTCGACTCCCAATTGAAGGGTCATAGTTGACATTGGACAACCTGCGCATGCTCCTTTCATTTTCACTTTCACGATGCCATCGTCTACGCCTAAGAGTTCTATGTCTCCACCGTCAGCCTGCAGTTGGGGTCTCAATTGTTCAAGGGCTTTTTCCACTTTACTCTTGACTGTTTCTTTCATTGGATCCACCATTGTACTTTTTGTCGAAATTAACATAAATATCTTACATTTCTCACTCGTAACATCCTGCCCAATGGCGCTTTCAATTTGGCACGCGTAGACCAGGTGCGTACTTTTACTTTCACCGAAGTCTGTTCAGAATGTTTCTGTTCGTTGCGCCGCTGGTCTTTTAAGGGTCGAAAAGAAGCAAAAATCGGTGAGTGGTTGGAGAGAATTCGTTACCGAATACCGTTTGAAGACGTTCTGAAACAGTGTCAGGAGACATTGAGGAGATTTGAAGGTTCAGAGGAAACACTGAGATATATCCGCCAAGTGGAAGAATCTTTGAAAAGACTGGTGACCGAAACAAACTAGCAGAAAGATTTTTAGCCACAAGTGAAGCTGTCACAAGTCAACAGTGAAATCAAGGGGTTGCTATGAAGTTCGTCGATGCCCACATTCACCTTTCTGACCGCGAATACAGTTCAAAGGCTGGCGAGCTCATAGAAGATGCAAAACGGTCAAATGTTGTTGCTCTGGTTTCTAATTCCATGGATCTCAAGACAAGTCTCCTGAGCCTTCAACTTGCTGAGGAACATCCGGATCACGTTTACGCCGCCTTGGGCATTCATCCTTGGAACGTCCGAGACTTGGCACCCGACGATTTGCAGAGCACTGTCAACCTAATCTTTCAACATGGAGAATGTAGAGAGAAAGCAGTTGCGGTGGGGGAGATTGGTTTGGATTTCCAATATACGAAAAGCCAGAAACTCAAGGATTTGCAGTTGCAAGTTTTCGTCGAAATGCTTTCGGCGGCTGAGAAGTCATCTTTCCCCGTTATCGTTCATTCGAGGGGAACTACAAGTCAGGTTATGAGCCTTCTCCCGTCTTACGGCGTGAAGAAGGTTCTCTTGCACTGGTTTAGTCGTCCCATCGGATTGTTGTCTGAGATCGTAGATCGTGGATACTCAATCACTGAGGGCCCGCCTTCAGTGTTCTCCAAGGGAATTAGAAAGATCATTGAGCGCATACCCCTAACAAACTTGCTAACAGAGACAGATGGACCTGTTCTTTTTAGGGGTCCATTTGAAGGCAAGATGACTAAACCTTCATTCATTCCTCTCGTCGTTGAAACCATAGCCCAGTTGAAAGGAAAGAAGCAAACAGAAGTGGCAGACCAGATTTTCCAGAACTTCATCAACTTTTTTGGAGCAAGAGGCGTAAGGGATAAAAGGCATGAAGAAAGGACAATTGGTGTCTAAGGCAAAGGGAACGACTTAACTGTGGAGGGAAACTGAAGACTTGGGGAAGGTGCGAACCGAGTACGTGAAGAGGATAGCTCGAGAATTGGTGGAGCGGTTTCCCGACAAATTCACAAGGGAATTTGAAAACAACAAAAAACTCGTGGACACTCTTACCAACATTTCTTCAACAAAATTGAGAAACAGAGTGGCTGGCTACGCCACCCGAATTATAACCACAACTTACGGGGATAAAGCGACGGAATCAGAGGAAAAAACAGAATGAAACGGACCCTTGCCATAACTTTTGCGCGCGCGCTTGGTTTTTCAATTGCGAAGACCCCTTTGAAGCTGCCAAAATTGCAATCTCCTTTCATATTGCGTTTTCTTAAAGCCAACCTGAACGAGAACGACACCGAAAAAACTGAGGCATTTTTATAATCAGTTATATACTCCATACTATAGCCTGATGACTTTTACAGGAATGGAGGCGACATAGGTTGTCGATGACGGACAACTATCGAAAAGGCTGGGCTCAACGCTATCTGAGAGAGGCAAAGGCAGAATTAACTGCAGCCCAAAAAACGCCATACATGGTGCCAAGTCTGATCTTAGAAGCCTTGAGAAAGGCTCAAGCAGCTATCTATTACAGCTTGGGAGAGCCGACTTTTCTCGCGTCAATTGTTCACGAAACCCTCTACACGAAAGAGCTTGTTGAAGATCCAATCCTAAAGTTTCTTGTTGAAATCGAAAGGACAGTTCAAGAAATAGCACAAAGACCGAGGTCGGACAGCGGAAAGATGATGGAACAAGTAAATGACCTCGTTCAACTAGCCTCTGAAATAGTAGAACTTTTCACGGGCGAAACGCCTAGTTGATCGGATAGAGCTTAGATGGTTGTCAATGTAGAAGTTAAGTTCTTGGGAGTATTCCGAAAGTTTTCCGAGAGAACCCATGTTCTTGTGAAATTGGAAAAACCTGCAACCGTGAGAAAAGCAGTTCAGAAGCTCATCGAAGCTTTCTCTTCTGAGCTTAAACGAGCGTTGGTTGACCCAGAATTGGAGGATCCCCGCCCGAACGCACTCATTCTTGTTAATGGAAAGGAAATCAGCGTTTTACAGGGACTTGACACCGAGGTTAAGGATGGTGACGAAATTGTTCTGGTTCCTGTGTCCCACGGCGGTTAGCAACTCGTACACCCCTGGTGGTCGTTTTTCAAATTACTGTAAATGCATAAATACAAAAAGAATAGACAGAAAATGATGTTGAGGATTCAAATATGCCGGTGTCGTTCTATCCCGAGCCTATACCCGGTGAAGTCCCATTCCTCCGTAGAAAATACGGGAAATACTATCAAATCAGCATTTGGCCTTACTACCCTGACATCCCCCTTTTTCAAGTCCTGAAAACTACAGCGACGCTCGATCCAGAGAAACACACTATACTGTACCCCAAGAAGATGACGATCAAGGAGTTGGATACCCTCAGCGACAAACTCGCCACAGCGTTAGCCGACCTTGGCGCGAGGAAGGGAAACACCATAGCCTTGAATATGTGGAACTCCCCAGAATTTGTCATAGCATTCTTTGGAATCTTGAAGACCGGAGCCACCGTAACAGCCTTGAACCCCTCATCCAAAGAGAAAGATGCCCAATATCAGCTTGACAATTCAGAATCGACAATGATAATAGTAGACGAAGAACAGTATCCAGTAATAGAGAGTATTCGAGAAAAGTTGCCAAGGCTAAAAAACGTAATTGTTGCTGGACATAAAAGCCACCCAGACACATACCTCCTCAAGGAACTTATAAAAAAGTACCCCACCAATCCGCCAAAAGTGAAAATCAACCCGAAAAAGGATCTGGCGGTTCTCCAGTACACCGCGGGGACAACCGGTCCTCCAAAGGGTTGCATGCTCACCCACTACAACATAGTGAGCAACATGTTCCAGTTGCTCCTTACCCATGGAATAGAAGGCACACGGGACGACATAGTCCTGGCTCACCTCCCGTTCTACCACATTTACGGAATGACAATTCTAATATGCGCCTCTGTTTGCTTTGGTCTCAGCATCGTCATACAAAAACGATTTGACATGGAAGAATTTGTCGAACTCATTCAAGAGTTCAAGGTGACTATTGTCAGCACAGTAATGCCCGTGCTCACTTTGCTAACCCACTTTCCAGACATCCTCAAACAATACGACTTGTCGTCTCTCCGCTACATCAGCAGTGGAGCCACACCAATGGTTCCTGAAACCGCAAGAAAATTCGAGAAGTTGACTGGCGTAACGGTAACCCAAGGCTACGGCTTAAGTGAAACCTCACCAGTCACCCACACAAATCCGCTAAGCCAAATAAAACTGCAATCTGTTGGTCCTCCGATCCCTGATACTCTACAGAAAATTGTGGACATAGAAACCGGCACAAAGGAGCTTCCGTCAGGAGAGGTCGGCGAAATCATAATTAGAGGCCCACAGGTTATGATCGGCTACTGGAAAAGACCGCAAGAAACTGAAGATGCCCTTAGGAAAGGCTGGTTCTACACTGGCGATTTGGGAAAAATCGACGAAGACGGTTACCTCTACATTGTAGACCGTAAGAAAGAAATAATCAAATACATGGGCTTCACTATTGGACCAGCCGAGCTTGAGGCGACGCTATTGGAACATCCAGCTGTAGGGGACTGCGCCGTCGTAGGTAAGCCTGACCCTGTCGCTGGGGAAATTCCAAAGGCCTTCGTTTCGCTGAGGGGGGGAGCTAAAACAACCGAGCAAGAGCTCATCAAATTTGTGGAAAAGAGAGTTGCAGGATACAAGAAGATCAGAGAAGTGGAATTCGTAGACATAGTGCCCCGAAGCTTAGCTGGAAAAGTCTTGAGGAGAGAATTCATAGAGAAGGAACGTA
>CAYFXU010000073.1:0-9342 GCA_964347145.1 uncultured Candidatus Bathyarchaeia archaeon | reverse complement strand
CTGGAATATATGCTTCCACACGCTGGTGGCAAGATGTACAAAAATCAAATTCAACTTTCTGTAGACGACCTGCCCACCGAGTGGTACAACATCATTCCAGACTTGCCTGAGCCCCTTCCGCCCCTCAAAGAACCGGAAGAAGGTCCTTCACGCATGGAATTTTTGTCTAAAACCATGATTGGGGAGTGTCTGAAGCAAGAATCTTCTGGGCAACGTTGGATTCCTATACCAGAAGAGGTAAGGGACCTATTTGTCCAAGCTGGAAGACCGAGGCCATTGTACCGTGCAAGGAGGCTTGAAAGACATCTGAAACTGAAAACGACGAGGATTTACTACAAGAGGGAGGATCTATCTCCCACGGGCTCCCACAAGACCAATACAGCTTTGGCTCAAGCGTATTTTGCAGCGAGGGAAGGAAAGGACACACTTGTCACTGAAACTGGCGCTGGACAATGGGGAACAGCACTTTCTTATGCGGCTCGACTAATGGGTCTAAAGTGTGTGGTTTTCTGGGTTCGGTCAGTTTATGACTGGAAAGTTGATCGCAGGACTTTCATGAAACTCTTTGGAGCCTCTGTGTATGCGTCGCCGAGTGAACAAACCAAGATTGGAAGGGAGATTCAGTCAAAGTATCCAAATCATCCCGGCTCCCTCGGCATTGCTGTCTCTGAAGGTCTAGAATATACGGTGGAACGTGAAGGGACGGTTTATTGTTTGGGTTCCGTGTTGAATCATGTCCTCCTGCATCAGAGCATAATAGGTCTCGAAACCATAAGACAATTCGAAATGGTTGATGATGAGCCAGATTTGATCGTGGGTTGTCTCGGTGGTGGCTCCAACTTTGGAGGAATCGCGTTACCCTTCATCGGAGAAGTCTTGAAAGGAAAACGAGAGTGCGAGTTCCTTGCATCACAGTCAATGGCGGCCCCAAGCCTCGTTAAAGGCAAATACAGGTACGACTTTGGCGATGTGGCTGAACACACACCACTTCTAAAAATGTATACTCTTGGACATCAGACAGAAATGCCTCCGATCAGGGCCGACGGCTTACGATATCATGCAGCAGCTCCAATCATAAGTTCACTTCGACACCGCGCTGTAATAAAGGCAACATCATACCCCACAGACGAAAAGGCAGTTTTTGAAGCAGCCAAAACCTTCCTACACAGCGAAGGATGGCTCATAGCCCCAGAATCCAGCTACGCAGTAAGAGCAACAATAGACGAGGCGCTAAAAAACGAGAAAAAAGGTGAAGAAAAAGTAATATGCATGAACATAAGTGGACACGGATTCTTGGATATGCTAGCCTATAAAGAAAAACTCTACAATTGAATCAGCAAACCTTATTCAGAATCATAGAGAACTTGAATGCTCTAATTCTCTTTTTTCTACTTCCTTGAGGGCGCAACGGCAAAACTCGCGCCCACGCAGCGCGCGTCGTGATTAGCTAGTGGCGATTGCAATTATTCCTCGGTGGTCCTGGACTGTCACTGTAACCGATGCGGGAATAGATCCGCCGCATTTTATTCTGTAAACAAGATGGTGAATTGGATCGTAGTTTAAAACAACGCTTTCTACATTGAAACCGTCTACTTGAAAATTGTCTTTTTTCAGGTCCGTTATGGGCATTTCATCTTCCTCCCCGGTCACAGTAAAATTGCCCCCGGTCACAGTAACATTGATCTCGTTGGTAGTGGTGCCGAGGATTTTCACGCCTAGGAATGCTGTTGCCATGAACTTGTATCCTTCTAAGCCTACGGAGTTTATGGTGAGGTTAAAGGTGGCTCTTGCTGCAGAGTAAGAGGCTGTTTCATACCATTGAGAAGCTAATCCTTGAGAATAACTGATGGTTGTGTTATTAATTTGGTGAGTGGTATTATCCAAATAATATGTTAAGGCGACTCCATAACCAGGATATGCTTTTTTTAAGTCGTTTTGCCATCGGTCCAAATTATCCTTCAGGGTAGAGTTGTTTCCGGGCGCTGTGTAGTTGGCTAGGCTTATCTCGACTACGCGATTTGTGCCCCGTCTTACGTGCTCGACCATAGTCAAATATTCTTCCCAGTGTTGTTGTCTATAGTAGGTTCCCGCGCTGTACATTATTGCTCCTATGGAAACTATCATAAGGGCTATCATCATCACTGCGATGACGATGAATTGTCCTTTCCTGTTTTTGACGATCTTCAAGGCATCATCCTCTCACCAGCTGCAAGACTATGATTCGTGGGTTGTATTCTGCTTGTTGTCCGGGGATGATATACGATACTGAAGCTGTCGAATTTGAGGCTGCAAACACTTCGGGGGCACCGTAACGTATCGGAAAATCTTGGTTGATTATGGTGCCTTGCGCATACGCATCATATATAGTTAAGTCGAAGTACACATCTGGAGGGAAAAAAATCGTCAGCGCAAGGGCAAGCTCCTCCCACTCTGCCTCATTGTAAACGAAGCGACTTAAGAGTCCTTGCTCGTCCAAATCGTGGAGAACATTGTGTCCCATTTTTTCAAGATCGCTGGCTTCGTATTTTGGACTTGAAGGAAGTACGGCAAATATGTTGACGAAGGTGAGTGCGGAGAAAATTATGAAGGAAGCGAGTATGGTTTCGATGACGCGCATTTGCCCCTTAGTATTCCTTATCGTTTTCATGCCTATTCTTTCCATAGCGATAATTCTGCAATGTATGTATTACCGGAAAAAACAACATAGCGTCGAAGTTTTATCTCAACATCATGGACTTGCTCTGAAGCAGGACCAAAACTGAAAACCTCAGAAGATTCCCCAAGTGAAAACGGACCGGCGATTATTACCAATGTAGGGCCTAATCCTTTAAGGGTAACTAGCACTGTGAAGAGCAGCAAGCCGGGTTCCATCGCCCGAAGCCCAGGGAAAGTCTTGTTCCAGTATTGAAAGTCACCAGTGCCTTGGTTAATTTTGTTATCACTTGGAGCGTCACTTCCGCTCCACACACGGGTTAGCTGGTCATAATTGTATGCGTCTATTTGTTTGATGCGTCTCGCGCCTTCAGGCAGTTCCTGTGTCCACCCGCGGAAGCTTAGGGTAACAGTATCCCCGAAAGTGTTGATCTTCATAACATCCTGCAAGTTTACCCCTGCCTGCGCAACTACCATTGTTGATATGCCTGAGACCGTTATTTTCATAATTGCAACAGCTTGACCGAGATAGTATCCCGTCGGTAGAGTGAGTACTTCACTTCCTTCGCATCTGCCCAGCGCATCTGTGAAAAAGGTCCTGGCCTCGTTGACAATTGCTATGGGATCAGTCTTGGTATTTTTGTTTATTGCTGTAGCTAAGACTCTGACACTTATTTGAGCATTTGGAATAGGTCTTTGGTCTTCGCTACGGGTCACGTTAACTGCGAACCAGACGGAATTTGTTGCGTTGTTAATTTGAAGATCCCAGTCAACCGTGAAGGGTCGGAAAATGCTGAGGGTGAATCCATATTCTTCGAGTCCAAGTAAGGCTCGTACATATGGGTATTCTATGTATCCCGGGCTGTCTTTGTCTAATCTCTGCAATTTGTCCGAGTCCAAAATATACAGTGAAGATTCCTCAGAAAGATCTAGACCAAAGGCTTCAACATTGTTCTGGTCAAAGGGAAATGTAGATCCCCAATCCGACGGAGAACCTGTTCCTAGAAGCATTGCGTTAAACACGTTTAGCGCTGTGTTTCTGAGTTGTTGTTGGTTGACTTGAAGAAGGTTGACATAACTGATGGCCGGTACAGCGAAGACTGCAGATGTGAAGATTACACCTACTATTACCATTCCAATCATGTAGTCATAGAGTTCTCCTACCAAATTCAAACCTCCCATATATCTAAGGGTGGGATCAACGTATTAAGTATTTTGTCTTACGATACGTGTCACTCCTCCTCTGCAATCCACACGTATGTGCCGTTACTATTGCGAGCACAGCCAGCGACCACAATCTTCTCACCGCTCTCTATCACGCATCCAAAAACATCGTCTGCCTTCGGGCCTGGAAGAATCAATGAATCTGCCTGAATCCCTGAACCGTCTTTTGACGTGGCCTCCACATACTGGGCAGAACCGTCGCTAGGATTGTACACGATCTCAACACGATATGTTGAATCACGGATACTTGAGGGCAGATCAAGTCTTTTCTTTAACATAATGTCACTATTAGTGGAGTTTGCTAAAAGGTACAGGTTCCCTAGCGAGTTGGAGACGTAATCGGCAACTTCCTTCAATTCCCGCGTCATCATCTCAACATTTACGTTGCCAACCACATCGAAATAGAAAATTGGCATCACAAAAATCAATGCAATTAGCGCACTAATGCATATGACGTGACTCATCGTCGGTGCCGCCATTTCTTTGTTTCCTCCTAAACCCTCACCTGCACGGTAGCAACAACGAAGTTGAAAACAACCTTATCACCGTCCAATTGGATAACAGTGTGGGACTCATGTTCTCCCAATCGAACAGTGATGTTGCATTGTTTGCTGCCGTCAAGATCATAGCCTTTGCCAAGGTAGCCGGCATCCGGAAAAGTGGTTACATTGAGACATTTTGCCGTAAGATCAAAATCACCAATGTTTGCGCCTCTTGAAGAATCCGGAATGGAGATCCTGATAATCCATATGTCCACGTTGTCTATTCGCACCGTCGTGTTGTCTTGGATGACGCTAATCGTTGAAGCTTTCATCGCTCGAACTCCATACGATAGAGTCATGTTAACCCAACCTGAAATCTGCTCTATTGACCCCCTCCCGTAACTTCCTGCACCGAGTGTAAGGGTCTCGTTACTTCCCAAGAAGTATGATTGGTAGCCCTCTCCAAAACTGACGTATTTTGTCCTCGTGCTGTATATTATATACCCGGTCGAGTTAGAATAGCCCACGCCCGGGTAGTCAGTAACATTTACTATCAGGTCCAAATCCGGCTTCAACTCCAATTGTCCATAGTTGACTGTGAACCGAGCTGAACGAGATGCCTGAGACTTCCAGGCAATGTTTTCAAGGGCGTCGTTAAAGGCCAAAATTGACTCACCGGCAACATCAAATTCGGTTGCTCCTCTCTGTTGCTCCAGAATTTGATAGGCGTAACTCGAAGCTACAATGGTGAGAGTTATGGCGGTGACAGTCATGATGACTGCGGAAATAGTGTATGAAACGCCTAATCGATTGGATAGAAAAGGGTTTTTTGGCTTTTTCATGGGTCTCCCATCTTCCTCAATACTGTCCCTCTACTTTTATCCCCGCCCTACATGATCAATGGAACGACTTTTGACGCAACGATGGCGAGGAAGACGAGTAAGGCGGAATGCTTGAAGCCTGCGGCCAAAGATTCTTCGCTGATTTTGCCGGCTACCAGCCCAATCAAATAGCAGTGGGTGACCACCGAAACCGTGAAGATCAACGTAAGAAAATCTATATTAGGAACGTTTGCCGCTGTGGGTCCTGCCATAGCTACAGTCTGCGTGGTGAAAATAAGCGTCATAAGAGTCGTTGCTACTAGCAGGATCGCGGCGAAATAGGGAATGAGCATGTAAGGTCGAACGTTCATTCTTTTCTCTCTCTCTACCTCCTGAGTCATACGGTTGAACCTCGCAAGGGATTCGATCATGGCTATGGTTCCGCCGCCCACGTCGACGGCTTCCAACAATAGAAACATTACAATTTGGGACATCCAACTCTTGGTTCTACTAACAAAGTCCATTATGACTTTTCTCATCGGCATTCCCCAAGAAAGATCAGATGACATCTTTTTCAACTCCTTAGAAAATTCGCCGTAATCACGATTCGAAAGGCTCTCAATGCACTTTTCAGGAGACAAGCCTGTTTTTCTGACTTCCGTTAAGTCTCCAAGAAAGTTGGCTATCCCACGCTCAATGCTCGATTTTCTTCCTGAGACTTTGGCATGAACAAAGGCTGGAGGAACAACAGAGATGATCAGAGCCAGGGCCACTGCAGTTGGTAAATCAACGATGCCTTGGAGAAAGTCAAAGGGTGTCTCAATTATCCCAAAGAAGCCCGTGAACATGAGGAGAACCAAAACAGCCATCACTGAAGAGATGGCATAGACTTTGTATGGTCTCATCTCGCTGACAGGAGTTTTTGGTTGCATGCCATGTGCGAGATATAGGAAAACAAAGGAGAGCATAGGAGTGAAAACATACGTGTACATCACCACTCCTGACCCCATATCCATACCTGTGCTGTATATCGACTCGACGCTGAACAGAATGTAGAAACAAAGCGACATGAGGACCATAATAATAATGAAAGACTCCAGGAGCATTCCCAGACGCTCGGCGGCAGCTTTCACCCTCATCGACCTCGTCTTGAAGATGTCCTGCGCTTTTGTTTCAAGGAAATGGATAACGTCGCCGCCTATGATTACCGTGGAAGCATACCCTGACACGAAATCTCTGAAGATATCTAAGGGATTAGTCTTAGCTGCGTTTTCTAGGGCAGAGAGTGGATCTACACCGAAGATTTCCACGTCTCTGATGAGGCTTCTAGCTTCTTTACGCATCGCAGGCAGCAGTTCAACAGCTGTAAGCCGCTTGAAACTCATGTAAGGCGGTATGCCTCCCGACGCCATAACCGTGACATACGTTGCCGCAAAGGGCATCTCCCTTTCCAACGCACTGGCCCTTTCGCTGGCCCTGGATATTGGTGTTACAATAAACCCAACCATAACGTAAGCAGGCATCGGCACCAAGAAAATGAGGGGAAGCAGCTTGGTGAAATACAGAAGCACAAGCGCCACTATAGATATTGGTAGAGTCAGGAGGGCCACGAAAAACATTAAAGAAACATAGGTTTCAGGATAGATCCTGATTCCTGCCTTTGCCAAATACTCCTTGAACTCGAAGATGCCTTTCAAGAATTTGGGAGAAATACGACCAAACATTCGATAGGACAGGCTTTCAAGAGAGTTGAGAAGTGGCATCAGCTTGCACCTCCCTCTTGTAAAACTCTTCGGGTCTGGAGTAGTATTCGGTTATTATCCTTGCAACATCTTTGTAGCTTCGTATGTTGCGTTTCCGCATCCAGCGTAACACATTTTCGCGTCGTTTCATCTCATCCGTTAATTCTTGCCAGCTGAGACCTCTGCGGTCCGTTATGGCTGGAAGCATAATCCCATTTTTGAATAAGGAAACATGGGCGTCTTCAGCGGTTTTCCATTTGAAGATGTTTCTGTAATCTTCGTAGTCAGCGATTTCGTCCACCGAAAGTATTCGTCTGTAGGCCTTCATTTCGCCACTTTTCGATTGTGGTAAATGCACTCTTTGGATCGACGCAACCATGTTCATTAGGGGCATGTATGCTGGCGCTATGTCCATGGGTTTCTGGATTAGACGCTTGACAGCTGAATCGATGTTTTCCGCGTGCATGGTGGCCATGCCGCCGTGGCCCGTTGCTAATGCCTGAAACAGGGTGTATGCTTCGCTTCCTCGAATCTCACCGACTATTATTAAGTCTGGACGATGTCTCATTGAAGTCTTAACCAGATCGAAAAGGGTTACTTCGCCAGTTAGGGTTTCCCCGAGACCGTAACTTCTCCTTGCAATCAATGATACCCAGTTTTCGTGAGGTAGGTTAAGCTCTGCCGTTTCCTCAATTGTAATGATCTTGCTGCCCGGTTTAATTAAGCATGCCACGGCGTTAAGGAAGGTGGTTTTCCCTGAAGCCGTTCCACCGAGTACCATTAGGGAGGCTCTATTCTCTAGGCACGTCCAGAAATACGCTGCCATCTCTTCAGAGAGTGTTCCCAAGTTTATTAGGTCGATAATTGAGTATGGGTCATCACGGAATTTTCTTATAGTGAAAGCGGTTCCGAACGGTGTTATTTCCCGTCTGTAACAGACGGCGAGCCTGTGCTTGCCGGGTAGAGAAGCATCAACGATAGGGAAGGCTGAGCTAACGTGCTTTCCAGCCATGTGAACCAACTTCACTATGGCGTCGTCCACTTCTTGGTCATCTTCGAAGATCATGTTGGTTTCAAGGTTCTCATACTTTCTATGCCAGACGTAGACGGGCTTCTTGACGCCGTCACAGGAGATGTCTTCGATGTTTGGGTCCCGCATCAAAGCATCAATTCGGCCAAAGCCAACTAGATCCCGTTGAGCATGGTAAAGGATTTTGGACCAAGAAACATCGGGTAACCAACCCAGACTGATTCGGTATTTATTAACGATCTTTTCTGCTTCTGTCACGAAGAATCTTCGGGGGTCCTCGATTTCTTCTCTGGGGTCTCCAATTTCAGCGAGGAGGATCTCCAAGATTCTGTCGTATACGTTTCGTTCAAGCACGTCTAGTTGGAGTTCGTCCAGAACGTATTTGAACTCGCCAGTCGTTGGGTTCTGAGCGATGGCAACGTGCACAAAGGGTTGGTACAGAGGATATCTTTCCATTACTCTGTAACCCCTCGGCATAGGTTGTGGAGGGGGCGCTGGAGGTTCCGGTTTAAGCTTCTTCCCCTTGACCCCTGCGAACATTTTCTTGAGTTTCATCGGAGTTCTCCTATAGATTAGGACAAATAACTAGGTATTAAATCTTGCGTCTTACGAAAGCATACTATTGATAAAGCATTTGCTTACGCCCAAGCATTTCCCGTCTTTGCAACCTTATGATGGCAACTCAGTTTTTGTATACTATAGTGATTTCTCTCAAAAGCGCCTATGAAACGGGGAAAAAACATTCGCGCGCTGCAGAGTTCGAAGCTTCAGGAAGCGCAAATGAAGTCAGAAGAATTATCCTACATATCACCAGAATTATGTCAGAAACCGTATTCTCACATAAGGTGGAGACATCCCCCGCAACTCCCCCTTTTTCTGCGCGCGCAAAAAACTTTTCGTCGCGCCCACTAGCTTCATTTTTCGTCTTATTCTGCTTGTTCCTTCCACTCACCGTATGCGCGCCCGAAGTTCAAGGCTTCGGCGATTATGGCAACTTCTTTCACACCCAGCTTCCTATTTGTCGCCTTTAAGACTAAGCGTTCTCGCCAACCACAATCACGGCACTCAAACTTGATAGGCAACACACCAATGTGACCCGACATGTCTCCATTCATTGAGCGAACTCTGCGAACTCTAGGACTCTTACAATGGGGACAAATCTGAACATCTACATACTTCTCTTCCTTTTCCAACTCTTCCAGAACTTCAAGCAACTCAGAAAACTTCTGACTTTCAATTTCCTTTTGTTTGAGAAGAACAATCTGCTTCTGTTTCTTCTTCTTCCGTTGCTTTCTGTCACCCATAAGCCGCATCTTCTACCTATTTTATTTATTCTCTGAGAAATTAGTCTTCTGTTTGGCTATCACACTTCCACATCTTTTGCAAGTGAC
>CAYFXU010000072.1:3516-9420 GCA_964347145.1 uncultured Candidatus Bathyarchaeia archaeon | reverse complement strand
AGAGGCCCACGGCTAATGCTGATTCGAGAGGTCATCCTGGAAAACTTCATGTCGTACGAATACGCTAGAATACCGTTCAAAGCAGGGGTCAACGTTGCTTGTGGCCCCAACGGCTCAGGCAAATCATCTATGCTCCTTGGAATCTCAGTCGCGCTGGGGCAATCCTACACAGAACGCTCCAAAAAATTAAGCGACCTTATCCGATGGGGAAAGGACCAAGCGCGAGTCACGTTGGTTCTTGATAACTCCCCTAAGAATGGAGGCCGGCCAGCTCCAAGAATCAGAAAGGACCAAATCTTTTTGACGAGGAGCTTGAGGCGAGATGGGCAGTACTGGTTCGAGCTGGAAAACAGAGCGGCAACCAGAGCCGCCGTCAGACGACTGCTCTCTAAGTTTGGAGTTGACCCTGAAAACATGCTCATCATCATGCACCAAAACATGGTGGAACAATTCACAGTGCTGTCGCCTCAAGAAAAGTTGAGAATGGTTGAGGCCGCGGTGGGCTTAGAATCCTACCGCCAAAACGTCTTGAAAGCCCAAAAGAAGTTGAACCGCATCTTAAGCCAAGAGGAATCCGTCGAAAAACTCCTGGAGTCAGCTGAACAGACTCTAACCTATTGGAGAGAACAATATGACCGTTATCAACAGAAAAAGCAACTGAGAATGAAAAGGCGATTTCTTGAAAGAGAATTGGCCTGGGCTGAAGTTTCGAAAAGGGAGAAAATTGTCACTGACCTAAAGCAGCAAATTGAAAAGAAACAAAACGAAATCGTGAAAATTGAAAATGAAACTATTACGCTCAACAGTCAACTAGGAGAACTTCGAAGGAAACTGGAAAAATCTAAGGCTGGATGGAAAATGCTTTTTGAAGAACGGTTAACCCTTGAGCGTGAGAAAGCAAAGCATGAGTTAAGTGTTTCAATGGCAGACCAGGCCTTGAAAGAAACGGAATCTTGGGCTGAAGTTCACCACGAAGAAATAGGAAAGTGCTTGGACAAGATTGGGTTGCTGGAAACAGGGCTCCACGAGATTACAAACCCCATCGACCTTAGAACCCAACTAACAGAAATCAAGACAACCTACAAAAACTTTGAAAGCATGTGGACTCGACGATTTGACCTTAAGAGCGGAAGCTTGAAAAAATCGGTTGAAAACTCCAACGAACAACTCACAAAATTGGATTCCCAAATCTCAGGTGTCAAATCGAAGACGGAACATCTCAATCTAGAGACAGAAGAGACCACCAACGATATTTTAGACCGTAAAATCAGCCTAGCCCTGCTTCAGTATCGCAAGGAAAATCTTTCAAAGGCCTTGGAGAAGGTGAACAAGGAGCTTCAAATCGCGGTCGCTGATCTTGAGGAAAACGTGAAAAGAGCTGAAGAAACGGGTCCTCGAGTCGTGCCCATGAAAAGCGTCATCGACATCCTAGATGAAATTCGGGTAACCGATGGGCATCTCACTGCCCTTGCCGACGTTTCCGAAGACATCGAACGCATGTATGAATCATACTCCAAACTTTACTTGGAACTGAAAGAAAAAGCCCGCTTGGTTGCAGAAAATCGCGAAAAAACCATGGAAGAAGTAAGAACGAGAATGGAAGCGTGGAGCAAGGTCATTCAAAATCTTCTGGATCACGTCAATGTCAAGTATCAGAGGATCCTTTTTGAAGCCCACGCGATCGGAGATGTTCAACTAATAAAGAAACACGACATCGAAGAGGCTGGCATTGAAATATTAGTAGGCTTCAAAGGAGGGAATCCTGTTCCGCTCACCGCCTACACGCAGAGCGGTGGAGAAAGAAGCACCGCCACCATGACCTTTCTACTGGCCCTCCAACAACACGTCCAATCTCCTTTCAGAGCCGTTGATGAATATGACATTCACATGGATCCCAAGAACAGAGAAATCATAGCAAACCTCCTCGTTTCTTCAGTTAAGGGTCTCGACGCCCAATACCTCGCAATAACACCGAGTCAAGTGACCTTCACCGGAAAGGATGTCCACATCATAACTGTTCAAAATGTAGAAGGAAAGTCGCTGATCAAAGAGGTAGCTTGATTGTCCTTAAAAAAGAAAAAGCAAGGCGGTGAGCATCTTCAACGCGTCATCGACCTGTGTAAATCCATTGAGGAAAAGGGTGTCGATCCGTTCAATGTGGACGTTGATGACATCATAGCCGTCATTCAGAGATATTTTCCAGAATGGCAATTGCCAGAAGAACTCTGCCTAGACGCAGAAGCCATCCAGCATCTCGCATCCATCGTCAAGCTCCAAGGAGACTGGGTCAAGCACAGATCAACGTCTCTCTACACAGACCCTTTCCTCCTCGAAGAAAAAATACGGAGATTAGGCAAAGAAGAACTTGTCACACTTTTTCTGGAGACTTGGCACCCCATCATCGAATTAGAGCAGATTTCTCTTCACAGTTTAGACGAAGCAGCCAAATACTGGCAGAATCTTCTTCCAATAAACGAGAGATGGCCAAAAACCGGTTCCTTAGAAATGGAAACCGGAGCTACGACACGTGAGGAATTGGTTAGGCTAAGAATATTAGCTGAGAAACCTTTCTTCGAGGAGCTGGAGGTTTTCTGGGAAGAACTGAGGCAGAAAGTTGGTGGGAAAGGGAAAATTCGATACTGGGATTTCATTGGCGCCGATACCTATTCTGAAACAATAAAGAGAGCCTACATGGCAAGTTTCCTCATAACCTACGGATACGCAACCCTGGAAGTGCGCCCGCTAGAGGAGGAAAGATTCATCAAACCCTTCGAAAAACCAAGATCTATGCTCGGCAAAAAGCAAACGATATCCATCCCAATTTCAATAAGCTTTGAAGAATGGACGAAATGGAAGGGAGCTAACCAAAACTGAAGAGAAAAGCATACTACGCAAGGAAAATCAAGAGGGCAGCCCACCTCCTTTTCTACAAGCGGCACCAAAAGCCTGGCGTGAAGGGGTGGGAACTAAAAAGAAAGCTGGGATCAGATTATCCCAAAGTGCTCAAGATACTAGATAACCATTTGGAGAAGCTGGATCTGCAGGTGAAAACCGTTTTTGATGGAGACAAACCCGCTGGAGAACCAACTCTCCAACAGTTGGACAAGGCTCGATTCTACATAACTCTCAGAGGCGGGCTGGCTTCAAAAGAGACTAAGATGATGGGCTGGCGCATAGATGACATAGCTGGCTTAGCCACAGCCATCTCCTATATCATATCCAAGAAAGGGAAGGCTCCTCGCGAGGACATAGAAGAACTCCTGCGCGACAAGCTTCCAGGATGGAGAGTTGACATAAACGTGAACCGATACATTCGATCTGGATACCTCGCCGAAGATGAGAACAAACAGCTCTACCTAGATTGGAGAACGCGAGCTGAAATCGACCAAAGAGCATTAGTTGATCTTCTTCTAGGAACAGAGAGCTGAAGTTTCTATTTTTTGACTTTTCGGTAGAGAAAGAAGGCTATGTTTACAACTATCAACGCGATGAGAATTAGGAAGGGGCTGTTCAGCAATGAATCTGCAAACGAAAATGGAATTTCGAAGATTATGACGTCTCCTATGACTTGAACATCGGTTGCTGCAGCTGGCAATACAATGTAACACACCGGATCGAAGTTACCTGAATCTGTGAAGTTATAATAGTAAGCCGGACGGGCTTCTTCACTCAAAGTGTAGCTGATTCTTTGCCAACCATTTACTGGTTCGCCGAAATATTTGGCGAAGTCCAATGAAGACTCATTCGTTAGGTCAAGTTGGAGATTTCTCCAATCCGTCCTTACGTGATATATTTTGGTCATAGACTTCGTGTTGACTGTGAAGTTTAGAATATCGGAACCTGTCAAAGAGAAGGATACGTATATCGACGATTTTGGGGGGTCATTGAAATCTATTTGTTGATCGTATACATCCGACTGTGTCAGATTTTGTTGTTTAAGATTGTCTAGGATGATGTTCGGAATTGTTGACGCGTTAATCAGCTGTTCATTTTTGATTTCCCAATAGATTGTTGAGTTGATGTTTTCCAAACTGAAGGCAACTTGTACATCTTGATCTATTATTGCCTGAAGGGTGACGGTCGAATGTACAGACGCAGTAAACGTAACGACTGGGAGAAGAAATAGCACACACGCAATTAACATTCTTTTCATAGAATTCTTCTCCAGTTTCCCGGGCCAACTCCTAGCATTGTTGACATACGTTTGGATCGTCCATAAAACCTTTTTCTCTCAATAAAAACATTCCCTTAGTGATATGGGTCCAGTAGTTCTCTCAACTTGTTTCTGACGGAATTCTGGGATATACGGTTCTAGACGGTGCAGGTAGGATTTCCAAATTGCGCGCGCAATTGTTTTTTGTGCTTGAAAACTATTTTATGACTGCAGCAATGGCTCCTAGAAAGAAACCGGCACCAATAGGCAGAAATGTCAAAACTCCCAGCAACGACATAATTGAGGTTAGAATTTGAATCAGATTGATATCTCCGACCCAGCCGATTTCCCTGAGAAAACCTTCCAAACCTCCAACCCGCCAAATATTCAACAAGACACCGAGACCAATAATAGATATAATAGCAACAATGTATTTCAGTGCCTTTACAGAGAAATATCCTAGACCTAGACCTAGACCAAACTGTATGAGAAAAACAAGTAGAGTGATCGGATTTGACAAGAGTTCATTCATAACATCGGAAGGGTCAGTCTGACAGAAGACCACTGGAACACCTGTTGCGAAGGCAACACACAATACTAAAGAAATCAACAAAACTTGAAAGCTCCGCGTCTTGATTTCTCCCCTTTCTCTTGGTCGTACGTACGGGTACTAGATTGTTATCTTTGTATATTTAAGACTTGCCACGTATATCAAAGCATTTTGCACCTGCGTTTCTTCGTTGCAGATGATACATTTCTGTCTCTGACAAGGCAGAGAGATTTGTTGCATTAACATATGAGATTAAATCAGCAGATCTTTCTTTGAATTGTTAATGCTCCGCTTATACGCAGAGCAATATTCTTCCATATTAACAAAATAAATGATAACCTTCATGACATGACTATGCAAGGCGGTGATCAGGTTAATCTCTCAGACAGCACTGCTAATCCTGATAATCTTGAGTTTCTTTCCACTGTTTGCCGGTGCCCTTCTAGGCCAGAGACTACGAAATTACATAAGAAAATCTGTGCAGAAACGAGAAAAAGCCGTAAAGTCTTCGTGATTTGACCGCCTAAACCTTCTCAAATTCGTTCAATGTTAATCTCGATCAGATTACGGAAGATCTTTTCAGCAATTTACTCCAGAAAAAACATAGATAACGTACACTGGATGTGCCCGGGCACTGGATTATGAAGAAACTGCAAAGGAACTAGAAATTACTAATTTAGAGAAAGAAGTTTTGTCTTCTCTGTTTCATCGCGGCAGTCTATTCATCAAAGATTCTCCTTAACTCTTTGACCGGATCACGATGCTCGTCTACCCTTAAGTCAAGGACAAGGCGGCTACGTTTTTGCTGCATATCTGCCACCAGTAATGCAGCGGACATTCTTCCTCTTTTGTCTCCTCCTGCCTCCTGTCCAGCCTCCAAGGCCTTCAATAATCTTCTGGCTAATTCTCCCTCTGAATCTTGAAATGTCTGAGCCATCGCCTCTATGACTTGGGCACCAATCAGCATGTTTCCCGCAACCGCGTAATCCTTGCCGACCAAATGTCCCTTCCACCCAACGGTTTCTTTTCCAGTGAAGGCGGCGGTTCTTCCTTCTCTGTCTATTATGATAACTTGCCTTGATTCCAAGTCTGGGTCCTCATCTAGCATGACGTCCAGGGCTGCTTGTGGAGATAGACCTGCCTTCAACATTTTTAGACCGTTTATCCCGTAGAAAATGTTGGTTTTTGCTTGGGTTGCTAT
>CAYFXU010000072.1:0-3416 GCA_964347145.1 uncultured Candidatus Bathyarchaeia archaeon | reverse complement strand
GAGAGACCATGTTGATGACCTTGGGGATAGTTTTGTTGCCGATTGTAGCCTTTCTTATTGGAACAGTCTCGGCGATGGTTGGTGTAGGGGGCGGCGTTTTCATCGTACCATTACTGTCTCTGGCCTACGATTTTTCTTCCCATCAAGCTGTTGGAACAAGCCTCATGACCATAGTCTTTGCTGCCTTGTCCTCCACTGTAGGATACTGGAGACAAAGGAGAGTCGACTACAAAGTTGGCTTGATTCTGACTCTTACAACCATTCCTGGAGCGTTCGTAGGAGCTTATCTAACCATCTTTGTCGAAGAAAAACTTTTGGGACTCATTTTCGGCGTTTTCCTAATTTTCGTGGCCTTGCGCATGGCCATCCTATTCGACATTTATAATGTTCAGATTCCAACTATAGGAAAAGTTTGGCATCGCAAGATTGTGGACTCTGGCGGCGCCGTTTTTGAATACGACACGAACGTTTGGTTAGGCTTGATGCTAAGTTTCTTCGGTGGCCTCTCATCTGGTCTTTTAGGCATAGGTGGCGGAGCTCTCATGGTGCCTATACTACACCTCACGATGAATTTTCCCATGCATGTCGCGGTTGCCAGTTCGATGTTCATCATAATTTTCACTTCGACATCCGGGGCTGCAACGCACGTTTCATTAGGTAACGTCAACGTCAGCTACGCAGTCTTTCTCGGAATAGGAGTGATTTTTGGGGCTCAACTTGGAGCCTACTTTTCTAAAAAGATTTCTGGAAAGGATCTTAGAAGAATTTTCGGAGTGGTTTTGTTTATAGTGAGCATAAGAATGATTTTGAAATTCGTATGAAAACGATAATGTTTGAAGGCGACTTCCAGAATGATTACTTTATGGTTGAAGTCCATAGCTAGTTTGAAGCTTTGCAGAAAAATTTGAGTTTCCACTATTGGAAGAGGAACGAGCTTTGAAAAATGTGAGTAGAGGGTTGGTTTTACTTTGGTTCTGTGGGTCCACTTAGATATACCCAAATCACTACTAGGCTTGTTGTTATCAAAGCGCCAGCGATCCCTGATAGAACCCACTCAGCAGTGAATATTGTTGGAAAGACAGTCAAGAGCCATGGCCACACCGTGTGGTAAATGACGTTGGCTAAGACTCCACCTACGAACCCTAACACGGCAAACATTCCGAGTATTTTTAATTTGTCACCCATTGTGGTCACCTTGTTTTTAACAGTTAAATTTTCGCGCTTTTGAGTCTAACTTACACGAAACTGTTTATTAGGGCAGTTGCGTCTCGTCTCCCTTTCCATCTGAAGTTTAAAGCTTAAAACGACGGCGAAAGATGGATATGTCGTTAGGTATATGCATCTATGTTTTCTACATGTTAACAATGTAATAATACGTTTTAAACCACCCCTGTTTCTGAGGAATCAAAATGTCTGAAAAGTTTGCTAAAAGATGGGGAGAAGGAATAGACGATGCACCTCTCACCACTAGGATTAGGGAAGCTGTACGTCCTCCAGGTCCATTGAAACCACGCCTCGATTATGCCATCAGACGCATTGAAATGCAAATTCAAAGACTAGACAAGGCAACAGATCGCTTCTCAGAGCGCGACAAATCCATATTCGCAAGAATAGTTAACGCCTACTCAAAACATGACATGGCGCGGGCCAACGTTTTTGCCAACGAGCTGGCTGAAATACGTAAAATGGAAAAGATGATAATCCACGCAAGATTAGCCCTTGAACAGATAGCTCTCAGGTTGAGCACGGTCTCAGAGCTTGGCGACGTCGTCAGCACACTGGCTCCAGCAGTCGGCGTGTTGCGCAGCGTCAAAACCGGAATGGCTGCGGTCTTTCCAGAGGCCGAAAGGGAACTTGGAAGCATTGGAAACTTGCTCAGCGGAATAATCATGGACGCTGGCCACAGCACGGGCTTGAACATAGACTTCCAGACAGCAAGCGAAGACGCACAGAAAATCTTGAATGAAGCAGCTACAGTTGCGGAACAGAAAGTCAAAGAAAAATTCCCAGAATTACCTACTGGCGTACCTACCTTTGGTGAGGCGGCTCAAACCGAAACCTAGCTACTCTACAAAGACTTAACCATTCGCTGATCAAGGAGGTGAAACTACGTCAAAATCCAGCTCCAACCCTTTTCTATTTGTCGGCAAGCCAGTTAAAGATGAATACGGACGCCAAATCGGTCGAATAGCATCATTTAGAGTAACCCCTACCGGTCAGGTAGACGGGATCTTCATAGAGCACGGGGACGGAGAATTTCTTAGCTATCCAAGCGATCACTTTAGAATAGAAAACGGTAACTTTGTAATTTTGCCGCCACTTAAACTGAGGGCAAAAACTCTCTCTCAGCAGATACCTCTGATCTGGCGAAAAGATCAGGCTTTGAACGAGCTTGTAGATAAGAAGAAGATTCCGCCAGAGATGTTTGATGATCTGCACAAGAACTTTGAAGGAGCGCTAAATCAGTTGAAAGCTGATGCCAAGACTGTTATAGAAGACGTGGATAAACAGATCATAAAATCCACCAAACAAATAACGGACCTTCATTCAGCTCTAATAAATCTGGAGATTGAACGTGAAATCGGCAGAATCGACGATGAATCATATCAGAAGGCTTTAGGAATGATACAGTGGGGATTGAAAGGTGTTAACGCCGAAAAAAGCGATCTAGAAGCCTTGAAGAGCAAGTTATCCAACCTACTTCTTGGAGAGAAAACAGTGAAGACATCTGAAACGCCAACACAAGAGGAGACGCAAGAAGCAACTGTTCCTGCTTCTCCAACTTCTCCGACACTTCCAGAACCTCCGGTTGTTGTTCATGTGAGGAACCCGAATAAACAGGTTTCATAATCTCCAAAGCTTGTGAGGGATCGCCATCAAGAACCCTTTCCGATCTGCTTCAACACTTGAAGAAGTGATCTTTGATGCAGTGCCGAAACTAAAGAGTCAGCGGTTTAAACTAGGGCAAGTCATCGTGAGACTGCGACAGAGGGACGCAGTCCTATTCAAAACTTGCTCAACAGCGCTAAAAGCGAAAAACAGGCAACGAGCAACAATCTTTGCAAATGAATTAGCCGAAATAAGAAAAATCATTAAGCTTGTTTCTCAGACCCAAATCCTCGTAGAACGCATCATTCTAAGATTTGAAACACTCAAAGAATTGAGTGCCGCCTTCGCAGATCTGAAGCCAGCTCTTAGAATCCTTCACAGCGTAACAAAACGCCTCACCGTTGTCATGCCCCAAATGGCTCATGAAATGGAAAGGGTAACTGAAAGCATAAACGAGACGCTTGCCATGACCACAATCAGCTCCACGCAACTAGATATGCCAATAGATGTAAAAACCCCAGGCGGGGAAGAGGTTCTTGAAGAAGTCTCCGCGTTTCTGGAAGAAAAGTTAACGGAGAAACTTCCTG
>CAYFXU010000071.1:0-9566 GCA_964347145.1 uncultured Candidatus Bathyarchaeia archaeon | reverse complement strand
GTTTCTTGAGACTGAACATCGGAAGATATGGGACAGCGGAGAAGGTGGACAAGGAGATTGGAGAGGTAAACACAGAAAATAACCTGTCTAAGGAAAGGCACGAGTCCTTTCAATACAGACCTTCAAGAAGGCCCTTCAGGAGGCGTAGATGGAATTAGCGAAGGAGGTATATTCCGTGTCGAAGCAAGTGACTACTGTGTATATTGGGAGAAAGCCAATAATGAACTATGTACTGGCGGTCATAATAGGTTTTAAAGCATGCATGCATGTGTTTGAACAAAGGCGTTCGTTGATGAAAAGCAAAATCCAAAGTAATGTTCGTGCACAACTACTTGGCAGAACTTAATAAGAGCTTCTTGGTAATTGTGTATGATCCCTCACTGCCATTTTTGTGACTATTATCGTCTTTAGTCTTAAGCAACTCTTTTATCGCATAGTAGTGTTGAAGAAAAGTAATGCCCTTGCGAGTTGTGCCGTATACTTTTCTCCCATTATTCGAGGTTTCATCTAATAAGTCGATTTTCAACATGAACCGCAGGTATTTTTGAAGTCGTCTGAAGTTTAAGTTTGCCCCATACATGATTTGAGTTTTTCCAGCTCCACCATCTGCTACTTCAAGCATATCAGCGACTATGGAAAACTTGCCTCTCTTAACCCAAAATAACATTTTTACTCTCTATTAGCGTTCCATAAGATCTTACGTTATTGTACGGTCCCTCTAGAAAAAAGAAGGAACCCTAATCTAGATCAACAAGGGAAGGGTCATCTAAATAGTCTTATCAACAATTTGAGCCTTGGCCGCGTTAGTCTTTACAGATTCAATTCCTTTCTGGCAACCGTCTTTTGACGCGTAGGCCTCACCCGTAGCTATGATTTCTCCATTTGGAGCCCTCAATCTGAACCTGAATTTCCCAGCAGCGTCTTTGTAGATCTCAAATTTTGCCATCGCAGACATAGATACTCACCTCTTTTGATTTAGATACCCATAAACACTTTTTTTGGCTTAATCCGCCAAAATCGTATAAAAGGGTATACACCATGTCCTCACCATGTCTTATAAAGGTTTATTGAGGCTCAACACGAACGAAATTGACACCTTTTGTTCGATTTTTCATGAATTTACTCTTTCTTTCAATACGAATGCACCTGATTACAAAGGTTAATAAAGAGGGTTGGTATAACATGGGCTAAGCAGTTAGGCGCTTTCCGAAGAAGGTAGGACGTTTACAGACGGTTTTGCTTTTTTCAGAGCAATGCTAGCTGACAAAACAAGCGAGGTGATATGATGTCATATTCGTACAGTAGACGAAATATATTCGGAAGCAGGGGACCTAGATTCAACGTGAAGAAACCAGTTGAAGTTGACAAGGAATACGAGGCTGAAATCGAGGATATAAGTAGAAGAGGCGATGGTATAGCAAGAATAGAAGGCTTCGTAATATTTGTGCCAAACACTAAGCAAGGGGAACACGTGAAGTTCAAAGTAACAAGAGTTGGAAGCAGGTTCGCGACTGGAGAGTTGGTGCAGGCCTGACCGAAATAGCGTCCAGAATTCAAAGTCTCTATCAAAAACATCAGCTGGCAAAGGAGGTGCATGCATGTCCAAAGAGCCAAACACCGTATATATTGGAAGAAAACCTACCATGAGCTACGTGTTAGCAGTGATCACAAGCTTCAATTCATCTGACACCAAGGAAGTTACCTTAAAGGCGAGGGGACGAGCAATAGCTACAGCTGTGGATGCTGCTGAAATAGTCAACAATCGTTTCATGAAAGATCTGAACGTAGGTAAGATAGCGATAGGAACAGAAGAAATACAGCGAGAAGAAGGCGGAACGAGAAACGTTTCAACAATCGAAATCACGTTAACACGGAACTAAGAATAATTGGGCGCGCAGACAAACCTTTTCTGTTCTCCTTTCATCGCTCTACACATCCTGTAATAGATGAATATTGAGAGCAACATCCAATGCGTAAACCAGCTAAGAGAGAGATCAAAGAATTTGTGAAATTAGCAGATATGATAGACTTTCTCAAGGAGAAGTATCGTCCTTTCACAGCCATTGCAAAAGAAGCTATGAGGCGCGGTATTATTCAAGAAAGCGAAATTGATAGACTCTATCAAGCCTTTACTGTTTGTGTGCGTAGCATACATATCTTTGAAAGGGAGTTTTTTCCCTTTGGTCAGACAGCTACTGGACGCGACAAATGGGCATGGACCCTGTCAAGAAACATGACCAAAGAAAGATTTCTTAGAAAGGTAAACCGTTATGTTCAAGGGAGATTCAAGACTCCTCTCTATTGACACACGGTTTCAAAACGCGCGCGAAGACGGAAGCCTAAAATCAGAATTGATTCCATTGGAAACGTTCGGGTTCAGACATATATCCAGCTGATATGTGAATCTATGATGCCCAATTTTCGTCTATTTGCGCGCGTTCATAGCTTCTCTTTCTTCCCACATCTGCAACACATACGGTACTCTTTTCTCCCTTCTTTGAGATGTTCCCATGAATGCAAACCTATTCTACGTAACAGATTCATTTGGATCTTTCTCGAAAGGTTTTCCGAATTCTCATACATTGATGGAATTTTGGTTCTTAACTAGACCTTTCAACGCATTAATCATGGGCGCAGCGTATATGCTCGCTATCCTTATGATCCATTGAGACTTCTCAGATATCCTGACAAGGTTAACCGTAAGCTTGCAAACGCAGGTTAAACTTGTCGCGCAATTTATTTTTTTCCACTCCAATGAAAACTAGTAATTCTTATATGGGCGCCCGCCATATATAACGTAAAAGATCACGTATGAAAAATGGGATTGGCAACAGCTCTAAGAGGTACAGTTGTTAAATGAGTAATGCAACAAAGTATGAAGGACTCGTTGACAAAGCTATGTTGATTTCAGCAGTCAGAGACTACCAAATGAAAAAGACTAGGAGAAAAGAAAAAAGAATAGATTTTACCGTTTCGCCGCCGAAGTCAGACGATCGAATACTGATGCGCATCATAACAGAACCCGAAGCGAAATCTGGGTACGTTGGCGTGGACACTGTCAGAGAGATGATTCAAACTTTAGGCAAACGGCATTATGACAGGGGTATTCTCATCAGCAAGCAGTTCACAGAGGCTGCAAGAAGCGAAATGAGGCGTAAAGACATCGAGGCGGTCTCAGATGGAAGTCCACGTTTCAAACCAGAGAGGCTCTACCTAGTGATAAATGATTACATAAGCGAGTTGTGTAAATCCAAGTGTGGCCACGTTCCGAAAAAGGAATCTGATTGCACAGGATACTCTGATGGTAGCTACTCCTGCAACATCAGGCTGATCAGTGACGACGCCGGTTTTCACTTTGAACATGGTTGGGCAAGCCTTTTGGAAAGAGATTTGGCGAAGCTTTTTGCACTAGAAGAAAACCTGAACGGGTAAGAGTCCAGTAGAAGCAGAAGAATAACTGAAAAGATTCCAGTGGTTGCTAGGCGGAAGAAAATAACGCACGAGTACGTGACTCAGCAAAACCTAGACAAGGTGAGCTTGAAGATGACGAGGAACCGAAATAATAGAAACCTCATCTACGTGCGTTGCCGATTTTGCGGACAGGTGTTCAACGAAAACTCAGACAAGGCACTCGCGAAATGGTCTAGACACATCGCCTTCTGCGAGAAAAAGCACAAGAAGATACAACAGCGTACGCGCGCGAGTTGACTACGAGGCGAAGGATAGTTAACCGTTTCCCAAAGTTTTCAAAGGAAGAGCGAATACAATGAAGATCACGAGGCCGGCCCTGCGTGCGCGACTTCTTACGTTCCTTTTGCTTCGCCACTTGAGGCCTTTCGGAAGCACACTCGACCCAGCATTCCTTCAACTTCAAAAAAGACGATTTCTTCTCCCTCTTCCAACTCCAAGAACTCCCGGACTTCTTTTGGAATTGTCACTCGAAAATCCCTGGATATTTTAGCGGTTGCTAAGATAGACATTTTCAACTATTCCCCCAATTCACAAGTCTGCCCTGGTGCACAAAAGCTGTGTCATTTTGATAACCTTATCTGTTTGATTTACTACCTTGAGACCTCCATTTGCGGTTAAACGTAGAACGCTTCAGCTCTTTCCTCTTTTTTCTTCCTGACCTTCTTTATCGCTTTTAGTCCTCTCCGCGCTCCTAGTCCGCTGGCCTCTAAATCATATTCTATGAAGGAACTGGCAAGCTCGGATAGTTTCTTGTTCATCGTCTCCAGATCCTTTTGCGTAAATCTAGTCATGATATCTGGATTATTTACCCATTGCATCCAACCCAGCAAACTTCTTTGCAAAGCGCTCAACGCGAAACGTATTGACCTCACATACTCCAAGCGATCCTTTTTCTTAGCCACTTCTGAATCCTTCAACTGGCCCAGAATCTTCTCGGAGACCTGAACCCACTCTTCACTCAAAAAACATCACCTTCCATAGGTCTAGAACACATCTCTTTCCCATATAGAAGTTGTTGCATGATTTAATTTTTTTGATCTAAATGAAAATTAGTAATTCTTATATGTGTCCAATCCCACATTCCCTAAGGCGCGCACAACTCGCTAGCCGTCTTTCACTTTCGCCTCCTTGGAAGTTTCCTGCTTCAGTGGTGGGTGAGAGCAGGGTTATCCTAACGTCGATGTGTCTACGCTGTAATCACGTTTATGGAGAATGGTGGGACCATGATTGCGCGCGCGCGATTCCGCTTTCCAAAGCATATCTGAGAGGGCTTCGTGAACTTGTGATGTCGGGCATGTACCGAGCCGAAGTGCAGCTATTCCAGCAACTAAAAGAGACATGCTCAAAGGGGAACTCTGAGGTAGGCGGGAATAATGAGAATTGTAGGGATGAAGTTTCGTCTTGAAAACTGAAACCACACAGGAACCGAAACCACAATCGAACGACCAAGAGGTAACAAAACTAATTATTGACAGACCGTCCGACTTCAGATTCCACGCGGCCTATCTGGCTTACTCTGCGACATGGGACAAAACTGCCTCACAGGAAGTCAAAAACAGACTGAACGAAATCATGTCATCACTCTCCAAGGAAGATATACGCTTTTCAAGCTTCTACAAAGAATTGGATCGGTTTAGAAGGCAGGGTGCCAAACATTATGCATATCCTAGAAAAAGGATAGAAACTCAGAGAAAGAGGGAGTGGAGAAAGAGAAGAGCCAAAGACGCAAGAAACGCGAGACACAGGAGAGGACACTGAAAAAAAAGGTTCAGTGAGCTTTTATCTTATCTTTTGCGATCGCTCTTCGGAATGTTTTGTTGCATTTGGGGCATCTGTAGTGACTAATGGTAAGCTGCAGTCTTTCTCCAACCTTGCTTGGCCTCCCAGCCATTTTCCAAGTCTTGACAGGGTTTGTTTCTATTCCGCATCTGGGGCATGCAGCTCTTTCTGGATTGTTCAATGAACTTAGAAGCTCTCTCCTGTAATATCGGGTATCACGTTTGCGAGGGTCGTTGGAAAAGTCTGTTTCTAAGTAATGGATGAATTTCTCCCGGAGACTGGCATCTACGCCTACGTAGATCAGAACCGTCTCCGCGTTATAGAGAGCGTAAACCCCAGCCTTTTCGAAACATTTTTTGCTCTATTTCCCCAAACGTACATTTTCCTGAGATCGGCATATTCTCACACCAACAAATGGTTAAACATAGATTTCCTTAGGTATTTTTCCCCAAATTTCTTCAACGACCTCTTGAACCTTCTTCTTTGGCAATTTTCGTCCAAAGGCACTAACAGTTACATAATGGTTCTCCAGTGCTTTCTTAAGAATCTCACTTTCTCGCCACCTCTTTATCAAGGCCAGAGGCAATATTCCGTCGAAGGAGAGCAAACGAATGAGAAACTCGTATATTTTGATTTCTCCAGGATCTAGTGCTACTGAACAAGAGTATCTTTCCATAACAAATACTATGCCTTCCTCAGTGATGATTACATAACTCTTTGGGACGATCATAGTTCTAGGCGGCTTTCTGAAAATAAGGGTTCTATGATGCATCTTCATCACATCAATAGCAGTTACTGCATTTTGCAATATAAACGTTATTTTCGATTATAATGAAAAATAGTAATCCTTATATCGGGTCGTCACAGATAAGAGGCAAAGTTGTGAGGTGAAAATGTGCCGACACACGGAGCACTTTCGAAGGCAGGAAAAGTCAGATCGATTAGCGGCTCAAAGAAAGACAAGTCAAAGCCTAGGTTCAATCCGAGGGTTGAGAACAGGAGGAAACATAACAGCCGTATCATCTTGGAAAGAAACGCCCACCGAGAAGGAGCTCAAGGCGGTCAATACAAACCCGGCCAACGCAAGTATCGAAGCAGGCGAAGAAGATGACAGCCGGAGTGTTCAGCTGTACTATGTGTAGAAACTCAGCCCTCTTTCATGATTATGGATGCAGGGTTCTAGTCAGCACGAGATGCAAGACTCCCTTAAGAGATTTTAAAAAAGATAGGAATTCTTGGGATGAAGTTTCGTTTTGAAAAATGGGACAATAGAGGAAAGAAAGACCCAGATCTTTTTGAAGCTTAGGCGCTACAAGCTGATAAAACGCGAGGAGCAAGAAGACATTATCAGCTTTTTAGCTAGGATTCCCAAGGAGAGAAAAAGTGTACTCATCTGGTGTATAGTAGGCAAAAGGGTGGTTGGAGTAGCTTACGTCAACAAACTGGAGGAAGCCATGAAAGTGACTGAGGCTAAGAAAGGAATTATAGTGGCTAACTGCAGATACACTTTCGCCGCCAAGAGAAAATCAAGGAAACACGGGATAGAACTGATACCTAAGACTTTTCCATCCTTCAACATCTTCGAGCATGAATTGGTGCCAAAACATGAAATACTTCCACCAGAAGAGGCCAAGGTGCTATCGGACAAATACAGATCGAAACTGAGCCAATTCCCCCAAATCAAAGCATCAGACATAGTGGCAATTGCAATCGGAGCGAAACCAGGAGACACCCTAAAGATCACAAGAAAAAGCGTGACAGCAGGAAGATACATTTCTTACAGATACGTCACTCCTGGCTGACAGGTGCAACAAACAGTGGAAATCAAACTAGAATCAGTTGACTGCGAAGTTTTCTGATTCATGTTCATAGTGGGGGATATTTCCAAACAAATGATAAAAAACAAAGAATAGCGGAAGGATGAGGAATTTGAGTTTTAAGATAACTCGCAAGAAGGGGCAGTCGGGCAGAGCCAAGGTAGTGCAGTGTATTCAATGTGGAAAGATGGTGCCACGTGATAAAGCCGTGGAGAAACGGAAATCATCACTGCATCTAGATCACAGGCTTAGAGCGCTTCTTAAGAAGCAAGGCGCTTACATCAGCGGCAGAAGAAGCATCGTCTATTACTGCGTATCCTGCGCCAAACACCGAAAGTATGTGTAGAACTATAAAAAGCAGTTATGACTGAAGTCATGAGAGTCAAAAAGAACGCAAAATATGATCGAAAAGGCTAGATGAATATGCAAAGAGGCAGTCAAAGACCTCTCTCAGTTGAAGTGTGCCCCGAATGCAGGGCTTCACTATTCATGCGTGACCAGGAGAGCGGAGAAGTTGCATGCACAAACTGTGGTTTTGTCGTCGAGACGAGGCTAGCGGATAGAGGACCTGAATGGCGAGCCTTCACCCCCGACCAGAAGATAAAAAGGATTCGTGTTGGAGCTCCCCACACGTTTACAATACACGACAAGGGTCTTTCTACAAAGATAGATTGGCGTGACATACGTAGTTTTCCTCCTGAAAAAAAGGCGCAACTGCATCGCCTCCGTAGATGGCAGAGGCGAAGCCGTGTCTCCAGCTCCACGGAGAGAACCCTCGCCTCCGCTTTATCTGAGATGTACAGGATGGCTGCCTCTCTCAACCTGCCGAAGAACATCTTGGAGACAGCGTCCATTATATACAGAAAAGCAGTCAACAAACAGCTGAATCGTGGTAGATCCATCCAGGGTATGGTTGTCGCGGCCATATACTTGGCTTGTCGGCAATGTGGACTCGTGAGAACTCTTATGGAGCTATCCCGAGCTTCGGGTATTGGCAAAAAAGAGGTTGCGTGTAATTATCGAATCTTGGTCAAAGAATTGGATTATTTTGTGCCGCCCGTGAAGGCCGGTCAGTACATAACAAGATTATGCAACACACTCGCCCTACACGGAAAAGCAGAGGAGGCTGCCCACAAGATCCTCATAGGAGCTGAGAAGCTCAAACTAACCTCGGGCAGAGGACCCAAAGGCGTTGCGGCTGCAGCCGGCTACCTAGCTTCTACTGTCGCTGGGGAGCGCAGGACCCAGAGAGAGGTCGCTGAAGCCATGGACATAACGGAGGTTACCGTAAGAAACAGATACAAAGAGATGATGGAAAAGCTGTTGATCGTCATCAGCATCTAGAAGAGTAGGAGACTTAGATTGGATTTGAATTCTGCACGAAATGTGGTTTCGAGGCAGTTTCTAATCTGCTTCCTAGAAGTTATTGTTTTGCCCAGTTGTTTTTGAACGTGAAATATTGATTTTTGTTGATATCGAAAAAAACTTATATTCACGTCGAGGAGGCGTTTACTCATGGACATGAAGATGGAAAAAGATTGGCGCAAGAGAAGTGACCGAGGGTATTTCGTTAGTGCTCCAAAGGTTTTTGAGCCCATGTTAGAAGATGATAGTGTTCAAAAGTGGATATCGAAGTTGAAAGAGAAGCCAGGGTGGAGAGCGACCATGCCTGGTTTCCTTAGGGCTCTATACAAGTTTAGTGAATATTGCAGCGAGAGTCCAAGCAAATTAGTTGCCTCAGCACGCGGAGATCACCCAGCAGAACAAACAAAGGAATTGGTCCACGCAAGTCTGGAGGTTCGACAAGTTGCACAAAAGTTTGTGAATGAACTGCTAAATTCAGGGAAACGCGAAAGTGCAAGGTACACGAGAGCTTGCTTAACATCCTTTTTTAAAGCAAACGGCGTCTCTTTGCTCTTGGACCCTATTCCCAAAGTTCCGAAGAAGACTGAGATAATTCCCTCCAAAGAACAAGTTTATGTCATGGCAGACTACACTCGCTCACTTAGAGACCGAGCTATAATCCTATGTATGTATCAGAGTGGACTTGGGATCACAGCGCTAAGAAATCTCAACTACGGGCATATTAAAGAAGAAATCGAGAGGAACAAGATCCCCCTTCGAGTTCATGTCACCTTAGAAATTAGCGAAAAACCTTCGCTTGATGCCTATTACACCTTCTTCGGAGTTGAGGCGTGTGAAGCCTTGAACTCCTATCTGAACGAAAGAAAGAGAAGAATCAAAAGAATGAGAGAACAAGGCAAGAAAGTGAAAGGGTTGACGCCAAATAGCCCACTGTTTGTCTCTGAAGGCAGAAACGTACCTTTTGGAGGCAGAATGGCGATCTCAAGCATTTGGCGTGTCATCAAAAACTCAGCGGAGAAAGCAGGGTTGAGAAAAGAAAGGGTGTGGCCGAATTGTCTAAGAAAAGCCTTCGAAGCAGAACTAGAGCTTTCACTGATCGACCAGGATACAAAACAATTCTTGATGGGGCGCCCT
>CAYFXU010000070.1:0-9649 GCA_964347145.1 uncultured Candidatus Bathyarchaeia archaeon | reverse complement strand
AACCCTTTGGGAGTTTGACCCAGACGTGGAAGAAAGAGCCTATTATGAAGACGGCAAATTCATTAGGGTTAAACCCTTAGAGGGAGCGAAAACTGTTGAATTCCATGAGCAAATTGGAAAGCAAACGGTTGTTTACGTCCCCCACGAGGAAACCACTACATTGCCTAGAACATTTCCAGAGCTAAGGAAGGTAGAAGTTAGAGGATGTTTTCCACCACGAACCATGGAGTTAGTCAGGATGATGGTGAGATACGACTTCTACCAAAAACAACCCGTCGAAGTGAACGGTGAGAAAGTGAAACCGGTAGACTTCATGTTCAACTTTCTTCTTCAAAATCTAGAAGCCAAAAAAAATCCTGTCTGGGCCTATGGCTTGGTTGTTGAGGTAGCGGGGCAGAAGGGGGGAAAGCCTGCGAAGGTCTCCCTAAAAAACAGCCATCCACCAATGGAGAGTTGGGGAGGAAAATCTGCATATGGCAAAAATGTTGGGATCCCCCTTTCTATTGGAGCACAGATGATTGCAAGGGGAAAAGTGAAAGGAAGAGGAGTGCTTCCCCCAGAGGCAAGCCTGGACGCTGTGAGCTTCTTCAATGAACTGTCAAAGAGAGGCATAAAGATACGTGAAAGAATGGAAAGACACGTTGGTTGATTGCGAAAGGTACCTACCGACTTCGCGCGCGTGCGCGCGCGCAACTATTGAATGAAAGTTGCTAAGCTAGTTAGAAATGAGACAAACTTTATTTTTGTATGGGCGCGCATGAGTTTTGTAGTTTGCTATAGCAGAGGAACAAACCATCAACTTTTAATGAATGGCTTAAGTTGCATGCAATAAATCAAAAAAGCAGAATTCAAGATATTGTCAAACGGATTTAATTGGCGCTTGGACGTCTAGTATTGTTGTTTGATGATGAGATTGCAAGTGTCCATGAAGCAATGCTTGAAAATATTACAGCAATATGCGCGCGCACGAGACCCTTTGAAAAAAAGCTCGTTTTCAACATAGAGTTGCTATTAGGATCCAAATATGTTTGCATCCTATGAGAGATGAAAATGTCGGCGATGGTGCCGATCAAGCAGCTGATAGCTACGAAAACCTAAACATTTCAAGAGGCTAATATAACGCAAGATGCACGATTTAGACCATGCGTGCGCGAGTAATCATTGGAAAACAGGTATTTAGAGTTAAGACATTGGAGCCTCAATAGCTATATATACTGGTATAAGTGAGGCTAAGTGCAAATGGAAGGAGTGAGCTTGAAGTTTTTGGTCGTTGGAGCTGGTGGTCAAGGCGCTCCCTGTGCTTCTGTATTGTCCAGAGACAAAGACGTGTCAGAGATAGTTCTGGCTGACATAGATCTGGTTCTGGCCAAGAAAGTCAAAGATAAAATAAAAAGCGAAAAAATCATTGTCAAACATGTCGACGCTGGAAAAACATCGAATCTTATCAAAGTAGCTGAAGGAGTAGACGCTATTATCAACATGACCTTGCCCCGATTCAACTCAAACATAATGAATGCTGCCTTGAAGAGTGGAGCACACTACGTGGACTCAGCCCTCGGAGAACCCATCTGGACACAACTGATAGAGCACCAACCCTTGGGACTTGACGACGAGTACAAAGAAGCCAACCTAACGGCCTTGATAGCCTGCGGAGGAAGCCCCGGAGTCACCAACGTATTAACAAGACTCATCTGCGACAAGCTGGACCATGTGGACGAAATACGCTTTAGATTTGGTGGAAAGTCCTCAGAAAAGCCTAAGGACATTGTCGATGCATGGGATCCAGGGTGGTGCCCAGAGGTAGCGCTACAGGACTATTCAAATCATGCCACAGTGTTCGAAAATGGGGACTATATAACGCGTCCTCCCTTCAGCGGTTGGGAGGAGTACAATTTTCCGGATCCTGTTGGCCCTATTTTGATTAGCTTCCACTCCCACGAGGAGCCGGTGACGCTGCCCCGCTTCCTAGAGAAAGGCGTCAGATATGTGGACTTCAAGTATCCAATCGATACGTTGGCGGGCGCCTTGATAAAACTAGGGTTTGCGAGCAGCGAACCAATAGAAGTGAAGGGCGTTCAAGTCGCTCCAATGGATGTCTTGATGAAGCTCGTGCGTCCTCCAGTAAACACATTCCTTGTTGAGGACGAAAGCACTGTCAAGCTTCCGCAGAAATATACCTTTGCCGAAATTATTGAGGTGGAGGGAAAGAAATCTGGGGAAAAAGTCACACATAAAGTAACCCTCATCTATCAACAAACTGCTGAGGAAAGACTGGAGAATTATAGGAGGCTAGGAACGGCGAACATCTACGTTGCCATCCCGGCGATTGTAGGTGCGAAGATGTGCATAGAGGGAGAAGCAGAGAAAGGTGTTACTGCTCCAGAACGCCTCAATCCAATGAAGTTCCTGAGAAGAATGGCTAATATGGGTGCCCCAGTAAAGTTTCACGAGATGGTCTCAAAGAATGTATCCATCTCCTAACTTCTTTTCATTTCCATAAGTTCAAGATAACCTGATTTGCGCGCGTTTCGCGTGAGCGTCAAAGGCTTTCAGGTCTGCGGGCGCGCACTGTATTTGTCTTCCAAGCTTTTGTCATATGGCGCTTGTCTTTCCTCACAATTTTTCCTCTGACATAACTGACAGCTATAGAACATGACTTCTGTTGGGAAGTATATTCCAGACACTGATTTTCTTGGAATCATCAAGAAACTATCCGTTAACTTGACTCCAATCAAATCCTCAACATTGCCAAAGATTGAAAACAATTGTTTCTGTTGTGTTATTGGCCAGTCCTCTAGAGATCCTGGGTTCATCTCTGATATCTTTCCAAGTCTATATTTTTTTATTAAATAATCTTCAAGATACCTTCCAAAAGAATCTAGGGCTACATTCCCTACTGTTTCCAGGTAATATTGTTTCAAAATATCGCTAAATGAAGTGGCCTTATTCTCCAATTCTTTTCCAATTGTCATGACATATGGAAAAACACGTTTTATTTTATCCAAATTAACTCTAAGAACACGGCTGGTAAACCTTGCACCATCAATATCTACAGTATTCCCATTTTTGTTTTCAACGCATGAAACTTCATAGATGACTTTAGGGTGAATTAGTGAATGAGCAATCTCAATAATCTCTTGAACATCTTCCAAGTATTTTTCTTTGCCTAAATGCAATCGCCTTAACACTTCTTCAGGATCCAACTGGACCGAGACACCATCTAGTATTTCCATAACACGACTGAACGCGCCCGCAATTTAATAAGAATTGCGGCGCGCGCGCATGCATCCATTGTTCAGACAGCAAACGCAATATACTTAATGTTGAAGAGTAAAACTTCAGTTCAAGGAGAGGAGAAATTGGTGAAGGTTCTCGCAATAGTTGGGAGCCCTCGCAGAGAGAACACCTACAAACTGGTTGAAGCCGTTGCAGAAGCCTTAGCTAAGAAAAAGAATGTAGAAACGGAATTGTTGCATCTTGTGGACTTCAATGTCAAACACTGTTCTGGCTGCAGTGACTTTTGCGAAAAAACAGGAGAATGTAGCATTCAGGACGACATGCAAAAGTTGTATCCGAAATTGAGAGAAGCAGACGTGTTCATCGTCGGCACGCCAACGTACTACTGGAACGTGACAGGGTTGGTGAAGAATTTCATTGACCGAACAAATCCGCTGTATCATACGGGATCTCTAGAAGGTAAGATAGGCGCAGCAGTCGCCGTGTCAGAAGAGGATGGACAAGAACTGGCTCTCTCAGCTATCAGCAGCTTCTTCGAACTCCAAAAAGTAAAACAGGTAGGCGGCATAGCTATCGCTCGAGGGGACAAGCCGGTAGGAGAAGCAGAGCTGGAGATGGCGAAAACTCTGGGGGAAAGAATAGCGAGCAAACTGGCCTGAAACCTTGCCTTGGTTGCGCCTTACGAAACGCTCTTAGGCAGCTCCTTTTTCGCTCTTCTGATTATTTCCGATATTTCCTTCTGAACATCTTTATCCACTGGGGTTGGCCAGTGTTCTTTCAGAATATCTTCCGCTCTTTCCTTGGCTCTCTTGACGAGGCTTTTTCCTCCCGTCTTCTTCCAGGCATCGTAGCTGCTTCTGTCCGCTAGTTCAGGGAAAAAGTGTTCTTCTTTGAAGTGCTTTAAGGTGTGCTTTTCAGCCAAGTAGTGCCCGCTAGATCCTACCCTATGAATTACATCGAGAGCCAACGTTTCATCGTTTACCTCGATTCCTTGAACTAGTTTCAAAAGCGCTCTACAAATTTCATCGTCGATTACGAGTTCTTCAAAAGAAGCTGCCAACCCTCCATCTAGACTACCTGCTCCATAAACAATATCTGCCCCTGCCAAGATGGGTAAAACAGTGCTCATCGTCTTTTCGTAGCTCGCCTGAGCTCCAGACATTTTTGCAGAGGTGAGAAAACCGTTGACGGATACGCAAAGTCCATAATATCGAGCCATTTCAACTGCACCAGCACATAGAAGTCCTTCTTCTGGGCCTTCTCCCCATAAACCAGTCTTCATGTCTAGGCTACCCATCAGATAGTCTACCGTCACACTGGTGCCTGGATATGCGAGTTGAAGGGTAGAAAGGCCGCCTAAAATCTCAGCGTTTGTAACAACTAGGGACCCGGCAAGCGTTACAGGGGCCGTGGCCCCACCGAGAGGCATACTGGCTACCGAGCATGGGAAACCGAGTTTCGCGAGCTCCAAGGTAATTTCAACGTATCGTCCCTCAAACTTGAGTGGTGACTCTGTGCAAAACTCTCCCTCTCCTAAGGGTCTTCTCTTCAGATTCTTCTCACTTCCGGCGACCGCGGTGGCTATCTCAAGTTGGTAGTTTGTGAGTTGCGCTGCCAGTTCGGGTGGATATACAGACCAGCCGCAAGGTTTTTCCGTATTATTTAGGGCAACAGCATAATCGTGCAAACAACGGATATTGGCGGGCTTATCTAAGCAGGTGGTGAGATGGCCACCCGCGGCATAGGACTCCAGAGCGTCTGTGACTCTCGTCAACTTTTCAAGATCCCCTTTGGTTGATGGCCTCCACTCTCCAGTATGAAGATCAACGGTGCTGGTTGTCTCGGTATCAGTAGTGAAGTAGATGTGTCTCCCATCTAGTTTACAATCATATTTTGGATTTCTTCCATACATCGTAACTGTTTTCGGAGTCTTCAATATCGCCTCTTCGACCAGATAAGATGGGAATAGGACCACATCTTTTTCGAAATCGACGATACACCCACTTTCTTTGAGCATCTTCAGAACTCTTTTCGCATGGAAAATCCTTATACCCGTTTTTTCGAGGACGTCAAGTGAAGCCAAATGAATCGCATCAAGTCTATCTTCACTAAAAACCCTGAATGATGGCATCAAGGAACGCTTTTCAAACCCCCTCATTTCCCTCACCTAACTTCTTTTGGCGCGCGCAATCAATGTACTTGGAGAGGGCATCACAATACATCCTTTTCGCAATCTCGAACGATCTGATTCATTTCCTTGTGTACATCCTCCTCGATCGGAGGCGGTACGTGCGTAGAGAGTATCTCTCTCACCTTTGCCTTCGCTCTCTTAGCGAGGGAACCATTTGTCGAAGGCAGGATGAAGGTGTCAGAGAGTCTTCGAAGCCAAATCTCGCGTCTAAAGTGGTCCAGTGTATGTCTTAGCCCCAGAAAGTTTCCTCCTGGGCCCGCCTCGCGGATGGCTTCGAACGCTAGGGTTTCCTTGTCCACTCTGAACTTGCGCAGAAAGGCACGGGCGCGTTCCCACGCCTCAACATCAAGAATGACCTGTTCTAGCGCTGCGCTCTCTGCGGCCTCAAGGGAACCAAAGCCTCCAGTAATATCCGTACGGCACATATTATGAAACGCGAACACAGCTGCACTGCTCGCAAGAGATTTGAAATCAGTGGGCGTCTCATCCATTCCCATCGATGCCACTTGGCTCGGAAGCTCATAAAATTTTGCCATCTGGGCACACCCAGCCGAAATCAGCGGAACCTCAGGTGCCTCATAGTTGATCTCCCCAGTCCTCATGTCCGCTGGCGTTGATTCCGCGCAATAGATCATCGGAGCACCTGGGTTCGCACACTCAGTTATTACAAGGGCGCCGAGATTCTCAGCGTTTATTATCACCAGGGTCCCGGCAATCGTTGCGGGAGCGGTTAGGCCACTCAGGGCCATTGACATAGGTGAAATTGGGATTCCTGCCTGCGCGAGTATCACTATCGCTTCAGACATGCCCTTCTCGAATTGTAATGGACTGACAGGGCATTGAACAGTAGAGAATACAGGTCTCCTCTTGAGCTCTTTCTCTCCTCCAACGAGTGTCGACGCCAAACAACTTTGCCACCTGGCCTCATCTTCGCTCAGGGTCTGGTACTGAACATGCTTTCCAGTATTTTCAAGCGCGATGGCCAAACCATGCACCATCTGGACTGGCGGAGGAACCTCTGTAGGAGTTACAATTGGCCAGAAAAAGTCGACTGCATCAAGATAATCGCCTATAATCGCGAAATCCCTCAGGTCAGACGCTTTCGTCGCCCTTCTTTCTCCAGTTTCGAAGTCTCTCATAAACACCGAGAACCCACTCAGTGTGGCGAATGGGAAACCCTCCGCGGGAAGTTTGACGTCGCGCTTTGGATCCCTGCCGCATAGAGTTATCTGCTTCGGTGCCCTTTTGATTGCTTCCTCTATGAGAGACTTTGGGATTCTTACAATCAAACGAGTAGCATCGACTTCTGCCCCATTTTCAGCAAGCAAGTTTCGAACTTTCTCGCTGAAGACCTTGATTCCAACCTCTTCTAAAATCCTCAGACTCGTCTCATGAATAAGCGTAGTCTCATCTTCGGACAAGAAAGTAAAATATCCAAGTCCCAAGCTGTTCACTTCTTACGTATCGTTGCACTCAAAATATCAAGCGCCCATCTTAAGAAGCTTTTCAGATTGAGCCCTCAATTAGATGATGCGCCACCTGCGCAGTTCTTGGGCCGCGCAATGTTTAAGTCATAGTAACAAATGGTTCAGAAGTGTGGGAAAGAAAATTGAAGGTCTTAGTCGTAGGAGCGGGAGGTCAAGGCGCCCCATGTGCATCTATCCTATCTAGAGACCCTGAAGCAACTGAAATCGTCTTAGTCGACATAGATTTGGAGTTGGCAGAGAAAGTTGCTAAGAAGATAGGGAGCGAAAAAATAACCACCATGCGTGTTGACGCCGGGAATCTTAGAGATTTGTTGAAGGCTGCCAGAGATGTGGATGCCATCATTAATCTGACTCTGCCTCGATTTAACTTGAACATAATGGAAGCAGCGTTGAAGAGTGGAGCGCACTACGTGGATAGCGCTCTTGGGCCCGTAATATGGCGCCAGTTGATTGAAAAAAAACCGTTGGAGTTCGATGAAGATTTCAAAAAAGCTGGTTTGACAGCTGTCATTGGTTGTGGAGGAACGCCAGGAGTCACTAATGTCCTCATTAGGTACGCGTGTGATCAGCTCGATAGCTTGGATAGAATAAAATGTGTAAGGGGGCGTAAGTCCTTAAAGAAATCTGAGGAGGTCGTCGAGGCTTGGGATCCTGGATGGTGTCCAGAAGTGGCAATTGATGATTATGCCGAAGAGCCTGTTGTCTTCGAAGATGGAGAATACAAACTTTTTCCTCCCTTCAGCGGTGTGGAAGAGTACGAGTTCCCAGACCCAGTAGGGCCGATACTGGTTTCTTGGCATGTTCATGAAGAGGCGGTAACGTTACCTCGATTCATTGGAAAAGGCATCAGGTATGTGGAGTTTAAGTATCCCGTGGACATGGTGGCGGGGGCATTCGTAAAACTTGGTTTTGCAAGTCATGACCCAATAATGGTGAAGGGCGTGAGAGTCGCCCCACGCGACGTCCTACTGAGTCTGGTACGCCACCCAGTCAACTCCTTCCTCAGCGAGGACGAGAGCACAATTGTAGCTCCGTCAGGATGGATTGGTCTTATGGTGATGGAGATAGAGGGAAAAAAAGCCAGAGACAAGGTGAAAATTACAATAACACAAGGAGGCACTGAAGCTAGCACAGATGAAAAGCTTAAGATGTTTAGGAGGCTGGGAACAATCAGGGTTTTCGTTGCCGCCCCGGCGATCGCAGCAGCTAAGATGAGCATAAAGGGAGACGCAGAAGTGGGAGTAGTCGCACCAGAATGTTTTGATCCTGTCAATTTTCTTAAAATGATGACAGACATAGGGGTTCCTGTGAAGTTCCATCAGACCGTGTCCAAGAGCGTAACGGTCTCCTAATGCGTGCGCGCGCGCACAAGTAAAACATTGACAAAAAGGCCTGGGAGTCGGTATAGCCCCGCCTGAAGCGACAATTGTAAGTTTCATAGAATTAGTAGGAACCAAACTTGATAAAAAGAATATTGCATGAAGGCGCACGCATAGAAGTAAGTCAACAGTACATTTAGAATCCAATAGAAATCGAAAGAGCTGTCAACCTAGCCGTTTTTCTCGTGTGACTTTTTCATAGATTTCGATATCTTTTCGACGTATCCTCGTTAGGAACGGTTCGGGTTCAAGCACTTCTGGAGGGTAAACGCCCCTCTTCTTTATCGCTCCATCTGCAAGCATTGCTGCTCCCACAGCGGCTGGAATCCCCGTCAAATACGCTGTGGCTGTTACTCCAAGTCTTCTATAGGCTTCCTTGTGGCTCATAAACGCGTATACAACATGGTGTATCTTGTCGCCTTCCTTTTCTCCCCTTACGTCAGTTAAAATACAAGCGTACCCATCAACCTTACCGCCTATTTCTGCTGGTGTCGGTATAAGCGAAATGAAAACGTCAAGAGGCGAAACCTTCGCCCCTTTCACCTGTATTGGCTCGCTGCTCATTAAGCCGAGTTCATTTAACGTTTTCAGGAGCTCAACGGTTTCCGGCGAAAAGGCGAGCTTGAAGTCCACGTATTTGACACCTTTTTTAATGAACCTTGGAAGAGTTTCAGTTTCTTCGTGATCTGTACAATAAACGGTTAGTGGACCCACGGGATCAGGAAAGTTGTAAACCTCTTCACCACTGAATGGAGACAAGTGCTTGAAGGCGCCGTTTTCAAATATAAGTGGTTGCAAAAAAATTTCGCCTCCGAGGAAAACCTCCGGCGAAAACGTTGCTAAAAACGGGTATTTCTCGCTCTCACACGTTTCTCCATCCCTTACACGAATTTCGTCGACGCGATCCATTCTATCTGCAGCGTACCTTGCAAAAATGTTCGCTAGCCCCGGATCTTCGCCGAGATTTAGCAAACCTGTCAACTCTGCCTCTCTAAAAGCGTCATCAAACTTGAGCTTGGAGTCCACGGTTTCATACACGGCGTTGTCTATATAGTGCACTCCGTTTTTGAGAGCTGCTTCCATCACTTTTGTGTTATGCTGAGGCAGAGAAGAGTTGATTACTATGTCAGCTCTCTTTAAACTATCAGCCAATTCATTGGGATCGCTTGCGTCTACTTTCTTGGGTGTCACCTTGTCGCTTTTCAGCTTTTGAGCCAATCCTCTGGCTCTATCCATGTTTCTCCCTGCGCAAACAACTTCCGATATTTGAGGCGCATTGGCCAACTCTCCGCAAATGGCTGTACCGACTGCTCCATATCCTCCCAAGACAAGTACTTTCATAATAATCACGGCAG
>CAYFXU010000069.1:0-9691 GCA_964347145.1 uncultured Candidatus Bathyarchaeia archaeon | reverse complement strand
AATCGGAAGAAAAAGAGAAATTAGCTAAGGATTGAGACATGCTTGCACAAGAAAGAAATGAATGTTCGACTACGTCTTGAATACTGCTATTTTCTGGTCAAACACTTCTCTCAGTAGAGAGATTGGCAAGTGTCCATTTGATGTGATTGTGTCGTGGAAAAATCTCTCATTGTATTTCCTTTCCATCTTACGCCTTACTTCTTCTCGTAGCTGTAGTATCAAGTGTTTGCCTGTTAGGTATGAAAGTGGGTAACTCGGTGATTGTGTGTAGCGTCTCACCTCGGCTGTGGCTCCTTCCCGTGACATTCCAGCCTCTTCCATTAACATGTCAACGGCTTCTTCAAACCTCATCTCACCACGTGACAATTTGATGTCCACGATGATCCTTGCAGCACGCCAAATCCCATCTTCTATCTGTATTAGCCTAGACTCCAAGCTTGTTACATACCCATGTTCCGTCATCATCTGCTCACAATAATGCGCCCAACCCTCGACAGTCTCTGTTGCATGAGCAAACATGTGTATAATGGAGCTCCTGTTTGAAATCGCGCCTTGGAGAAAGTGACCCGGAAAAGCTTCATGAACTGCGGTATTTCGAATCCTTGCGTAGTTTAGATGACGCCCTAGGTTCGCAACATCTTTGGGGCGGGTGACTATATAAACGCCTATCATTGGCTTGTCAAATCTTGATGGCATCCATATTGCTGCGAAGGGAATTAACGGTGCCAAGAAGGCTGGAGTTTCCTCAACAATCAACTTGTCTTCTTCAATAACTGTGGCAATATTGTTCTTAATTATAAATTGTTTTGCCTCTTCCATCGCCTCTTTTGTCGCTTCTAGGGCTTCTTCAAAACTTTTTGGAGCATTACTTTCGATCATCTTCATAACTTCTTTGACGCTCTTGCCTGGCGAAATCTGTGTAGCTGTCCTTGCTCTTTCCTTTTTCAACTCCTTAAGGTATTTTACGCCCAGTTGGTAGATCTCTTCTGAGGTCATTCCGAGATCTCGTAGCTGGATCAGTTTCTCAAACTTCTCCTTGCCTAGAGCCCATTTTTCAGTTGTCCTTGACTTCAGACCTTGAAGCCAGCGCATATGTTCTTCCAATGGTTGCTTCAAATTAGTGCTCGTTTTTTCAAGCTTTTCATGAAGTTCTTTAGGGATCTTCCCTTTAGATGCTGTTGCAATAAATCGAAATAATCCAGGGATCTGGTGTGCGGATTCGATGGCGACTTCTGTCCACAACTTAACTGGCCTTGAATTTTCGAACCTCGACCTGAACTCCTCTAAGTACTTTGGCAATTTTTCGAGCCTTGCAATGATAGCATCAATTCGTTTCTTTAATGGGGCGTAGTCTCTAGTGATCATCAAGAAGAGGATGCTGCCTATTGCATCGAAGGCATCGGGGTTCAGTTCATGTATACGCTGTTCGTAGAATTCGAACCTGTTAATTTCGAGCGTTTTCTCCAACACTTGCCAGTCTATTCTATTAGCATCGTCTAAATCATTGAAGTCTAATTCTTTTTCCATGCGTTTAACGTAATCTTCAAGCATCTTCAAGTTTTCAATAACATGTGCAGTGTCGCCTCTTGGAAGCAGATAGTCGTAGGGATCGTGGAGACCCAAGTAACTGGCGAAATGGGGGTTCTTATCGAAGAAATTGTCCATCAATTCTTTTTTGAGTTCTTCAAATTTCTCGTTCGCATTCAATCTTTCGCACCTTGGCTATAATAGAGACACCTGCGCAATTAAGCTTTAGAGACGGGCGCTTCGCGCTCCAAGTCTACCTCTCTTCAGTCTCTCCACTTGGTGAAACATCACAATCTTGCTGATTTGTATCCTTCCCATATTTGGGCGCATAATTAGCACTTCAACAATTGGGTGTGCGCTCGTTCCACCACTGTTTTAAGCAAAAATCGGGTGTAGCTATAATGCTTATGAAGAGAATTGAGGGTTTACGAATGGTTGGCGAGAGTGGCAGTTCCGCACATGTAGTAAATGAGACGTTGGCGTCTTTGAGAAGGAACAATTTTGATGCTTTTTATGTTGAGGGTCGTGAAGAGGCTTTGCAGAAGGTTTTAGAGCTCATTCCGTCTGGAGCTGTTGTTGGAGCTGGAGATTCCTTGACGCTGAAAGAGATTGGCGTGTTTGAGGAGTTGGAGAAGAGGGGTTTCGAGTTGCATTGGCCTTTTGATGAGAGAGTTCCGAAAAGTCGGCGGAGAGGTGTGGCGAGGAAGGCTTTGTTGGCTGACGTGTTTTTGTCTGGTTCCAATGCTGTAACGATGGATGGTAAGATTGTGAATGTTGATGCAAGTGGCAACCGCGTAGTTGGCATGATTTTTGGGCCTAAAAAAGCGGTTGTTGTGGTAGGGGTGAGTAAGATTGTGGAGAATGAGGAGAAGGCTTTTGAGAGGATTAGAGACGTGGCCGCGCCTTTGAATGCTGAGCGAATTAGGAATGAGCGAGGTTGGGAGTTGCTGCCATGTGTGGAGGCTGGCACATGTGTGGATTGTGATGCAGAGAACAGAATTTGTAACGTGGCTACTGTTATTATGAAGAAACCCAGATCCATCGACATAATCGTTGTGATCGTAGGAGAAAAGATGGGGCTTTGAGAGAAACTGGCCAAAGCACTCGCATTTAGAAACCGTATCCATTATAAATACACTATGTGTAACATAGCATAGATGAAACACAGATGACCTCATAGTGAATTATAATCTATACTCAATCTTCATAAAGCATAAACCCTGTGCCCTCAAATACCGTATAAAATGAAGACACCATGACCAAGCTGCGAAAATTGGAAGAAAGAATATTGAAGTTGAAGGGAAAAGAGCGAGAAGAAGCCATGGAAACCTATCGTGAACTTTTATTTCTTCTCAAGGAAGAGCCAATCTACCTGATGAGGTACGAGTAGCACTTGCATCATTCTTTGCGCGCGCGCCCTTTGAATGAACAACCGTGAAGCACATGCAATCCGCAAGATTTTTTAGAAGACACAGCATGACTTTGCGAAGGAGGCCTGTACATGCACTCAACCATATCTTTAGTAGGTTTCTCATGTTCCAGAAATAACGCACCCGCGAATCTAGTTTTCACAAAGCGGAGTTTTCAAACATGAAGGTCAAGATCAACAAAACAATCCTAGAACTGACGCAAGGCGACATAACAGACCTAGAAACTGACGCCATAGTTAACGCTGCAAACTCCGCTCTGCAGCTAGGCGGCGGAGTGGCCGGGGCTATTAGACGAAAAGGCGGACCAAAAGTCCAAGAAGAATGCAATAAGATAGGAGGAACCTATGTGGGCGGAGCAGTCATAACTACCGGAGGGAACCTTAAGGCAAAATACGTAATCCACGCCGTTGGTCCAAGACGCGGAGAAGAGCACGAAGACGAAAAACTCAAGGACGCCGCCCTAAATTCCCTAACCCTCGCCGACAGAAACGATCTGAAAAGCATAGCATTTCCCGCCATCAGCACAGGAATATTCGGATTTCCAAAAGACCGGTGCGCCACTATAATGCTTTCAACCACAATAGCATATTTAGAGGGTCCCACAAGACTGGAAAAAGTGGTCTACTGCCTCTACGACCAGAAAACCTTCGAAATCTTCAAGCTTACTCTTCAATCTCTAGTGCACAAACGATAGGACAAGTATGTTCGTGCGCCAAGAGGCCCTTTGATTGGGTCAGCTTGAATGTCTTTCAGCGGTTTCTGGATTTCCAAGGAATGGCGGCAGCGACGGGCGCATGAAAACCGCTTTTGAATACTGCCTAATCAATTAGTCATGTCTTACGCCTGTGCGCGATTCGGAGCAAGGCAAAGTAGCACGGTAGTGTAGCGACCCCTATGACCCCGAAAATGCTCCAGACGGACGCCTTGTCAGGCAAGGCATCGTAAAGTCCTAAGCCTATCAGCGACCCCAAGGAGCCCCCGATTCCGAAAAAGAGGCCGCCTAGAGCCATGTATCTTCCTCTCATATCTGCTGGTGATAGGTTAGCGATAAATGCGGAGCTTGCTGGAACAAAAACTATCTCTCCTAGTGTAAGAATGACGACGCCTGTTAAGAATTGGGAGAAATCTCTCGAGATCATAAAATAGGAAAAACCGACTGTGTAAAGGAGCTGAGTGATTATGAAGGATTTGATGCTTCCGAATCTCATAGCTGCCTTCCTAATAGGAATTTGTAACGCAACAACCATTGCTCCGTTTACCGAGAAAAGCGTACCGAACATGTAGGGCGCAAGACCTACATAATCCATGGCATAAATCGAAAGCAGATCATACAGTTGCGAGTAAACAACATTGGTCAAGGCTGCTGAAACGCAGAACAAAATAAACGTCCTGTCTCTAAAGATTCCAGCGAGTTGCGTCAGCTTTACTCTGCTAGATTCCACTCCGGTATACGTTTCCCTTATCAAGAACAATGTAATTCCTGCACATACAGCAGTGAAAATCGCCGCGTACGCAAACAGTGTGGGGTATCCGCTCACGCTTGCTACTACGCCGCCGATCGGCGGGGCCACAATAGTCCCTATGTTGGCTATCATGTAGCTCAGACCATACACTTCTTCGCGTCTGCTAGGTTGTACAAGGTCTGCGATCATAGCGCTGTGAGCTGGATCGTAGAATGCTCCAACGATGTTTGTTGCTAAGAAAAGTAGGAAAAACTCCAAGGCTGTGCTTGCATAGACGTAGCCCACTGTCAAAACAGTTTGTGGGATCATGAAGACGAGCATCATCTTTCTTCTTCCAAACTTGTCACATAAGTTTCCGGTTACAAGTAGCGAAAAAATGTACACAAATCCGCTAATCATGATCATGAAACCAACAAGCGACGGGTCGATTTGGAGTCCTCCGCTTGCTCTATCCGTGGTTAAGTACACGGCCAAATAGGGAAATGCGATGTTTCTGCCAAGAGAAAATAAGAGACCCATCCCAAGCAGAATGTAGATTTGAAATGGAAGTTTTGAGAGTCCAAGTCTAGAAGAAGCGCTCAAAAACCAGCCGTTAACTCGATTTTGGCTGGATCCAACCTCCCGCTCGTCAAGATCCGCACTAGAATCGTCTTCCTTTTCTGAGCTGGGTCTCATGGACTCATTGAAGATGTAGAGTGAAATTTAACCTTGCTGTATTCTCTTATATATGCAATTGGTTTCTTATGTCCCGCGTGCGACAATTTAGGAATTTCGATTGAAAGTCGCTAGATTTGCACGCTCAGGTGCCTCTGGGGAGGATAGGGATAATCTGCAAAATTGTGTGGTCTTGTTTGTGTGCATATGATGTGAATAGGTCTTTTTCGTTGAACCCGATATCAAACGCGACAAAGCATGTTTTTTGCGAGATTTGTTCCTCGTAGGTTATTGATAGAACGTGAAGTAAACCAATGACAAAAATGAACTGGAGGGGCAAGTTTTAATTTTCGGGTCAGAAGAAACAAATAATAGGTGAAACGGATGGTGGAGAATTTGATCTTGAAGGTCGATAAACCTCACTTTGTTGTTAAGCTTCACGAAGAGGTACTTGAGTTAGACCTGAAGGAAGGAGCCAAGAAGGAACTTGAAGACATGATTGAGGCGCATCCGATCATTAGAGAAAGCATAGGCGTGTTGTTCCAAACTATGGTTCCGCTGGATGTCGCGTTGAAGGATATAGAATCTGCAGAAGTGGATGATAAGGGTCAACTGAAAGTGTCGATTCCGCTACGAAGAGACATTACCATTCCATTGGAAGTCAATGAATCTCAGAAACTTGCTGAGAAGTTAAACGAACTAATACCTTTGGCGAAGCTAAAAGATGCTGAGCGTATGAAGGCATTAGAAGAAGCAGCGGAAAGACCGAGACCAAGGCCGAGGAAGGACATTTAAACCCCGTCTTAGACTTTTGTGTTGCTCCTGCCTAATAGATGAATCAAGCTTCCTTTTTTCATCTCGACGTGCACACGCGAATTACAAACAGAAAACGAGATTAAGAATGAAACGGGAGAATTAGAGGTTTAAATGAGAATGAAAGACTTAAATAGTGGCTTAAAGAAAAAAGGAGGCTACGAGGGGGTTATATGGTAAATCCTGAATTGGCCGTTGCTCCCATGCACAGAATATGCAAGAAAGCAGGAGCAGGCAGGGTAAGCGAGGCAGCTGCAAAAGCGCTGGCAAAGGAACTCGAAGAAGTAGGCATCAAAATTGCAAAAGAGGCCGTTCGGCTGGCTTTACACACAGGAAGAAAAACTGTGAAAGCCAAAGATATCAAAGAGGCAACGAGAATAGTCATGGAAAAATAAACGTTCTTAACTTCCCTTTTTTTAGATCTTCACAAATCAAGCTACAATGCGTTGATTAATGAAAAAAACTTATATCCCAGATGAAAACTGCTGTAGGTAGATTAGATTTTGGTTTAGGAGGATTTGTATGGCCTACTTAACTACGCAAGCGGGACAACCAGTTATCATCCTTAAAGAGGGAACCGCACGCAGACGCGGCAGAGATGCTCAAAGAAACAACATCATGGCTGCTCGAATAATTGCCGAGGTTTTGAGGACAACGTTGGGTCCTCGCGGCATGGATAAAATGCTCATCGACAGCCTCGGCGACATTACGATAACTAACGACGGCGCGGCCATCCTTGACGAAATTGACGTGGAGCATCCCGCCGCCAAGATGATGGTGGAGGTAGCCAAAACCCAAGACGACATGGTTGGCGACGGAACGACGACCGCAGTAATACTAGCCGGAGAACTGTTGCGAAAAGCTGAGGAATTGCTTAGTCAGAATATTCACCCAACGGTTATTGTGGGCGGATATAGAAAGGCCGTTCAGAAGGCAATAGACGACCTTGACAAGATAGGGATTACAGTTGACCTTGAAGACCGCGCAACCCTGAAAAAAGTTGCAATGACTTCCATGGCAAGTAAGACTGTGGGTGTCGCTCGGGATCACCTAGCTGAAATTGCCATAGACGCTGTGAAGCAAGTAGCCGAGCAGAGGGGCGAGAAAAAATCGGTGGACATAGATCACGTTCAGATAATCAAGAAAGAAGGAAAGAGCCTCTTCGACACCCAGCTTGTCAGAGGCATAATCGTTGACAAGGAAGTTGTTCACCCGGGTATGCCTAAACGAATCGAAAACGCAAAAATAGCTCTGCTCGACTGTCCATTGGAAGTTGAGAAAACCGAGTTCAACGCCGAAATCAGGATACGGGATCCCACCCAAATCAAGGCCTTTCTAGACAAAGAAACCCGGATGCTCAAAGAGATGGTTGAAAAGATAAAGGCCTCAGGCGCAAGGGTGCTCTTTTGCCAGAAAGGTGTTGACGACATGGCTCAACACTTCTTGGCGAAGGAGGGCATCATAACCGCTCGCAGGGTTAAACAGTCTGACATGGAGAAGCTGGCAAGGGCTACCGGAGGAAAAGTCATCACGAATCTAGACGATTTGAAGAGGAAGGACCTAGGAAAAGCAGGGCTCGTGGACGAACGAAAAGTCGGCGACGACAAAATGATCTTCGTGGAGAAATGCAAGGATCCACGCTCCGTTGCAGTTCTCATCCGCGCTGGCCTTGAAAGAATGGTTGACGAGGCAGAAAGGGCTATGAACGACGCCCTATCAGTAGTTGCCGACGTCATTGAATACAACAAGATAGTTGCTGGCGGAGGAGCCATCGAAGCTGAAATTGCAAAGGTTCTTCGCTCCTATGCGACAAAGGTTGGCGGCAGGGAGCAACTGGCCGTAGAGGCTTTTGCTGATTCCATAGAAGTCGTGCCGAAAACCTTGGCTGAAAACGCTGGCCTCGAGTCCATAGATATACTCGTCGGATTAAGGGCTGCGCACGAAAAAGCGAAGGGACATTTAATGGGCGTCGACGTTTTCACGGGCAAAATCGTTGACATGTACAAAAATGGAGTGATCGAACCGCTAAGGGTGAAGGAGCAGGCGATGAAATCAGCCACCGAAGCCTCTTCTATGATCCTAAGAATCGACGATGTAATCGCCGCAACCAAGCCTAAGGAAGAAAAGGCACCTGAAATGCCTGAAGAATACTAGCACTTCTTTCTTCTTCACCAGATTGTTTTCTAACGTAAAAAACTAGGAAACTTAAGAATGAAAATGTCTCTGCGGTCATAACGCTTCGATAGAATAGCTCTGCTAGAACCCTACAGGTGGAGATATCCCCCGAATTTTCTCTCTTTTCCGGTTCTGCGCGCGCGCAAAGGTTTGTTGAAGTAATTATTGCGGAAACGTGGGCACAGAATTCTCCTGCTTTTTTAGTCTAACTTACACGAAATTGTCTACTGGCGCAAGTGCACCTCCCCTTCTTTCCATACGCGATTTAAAGCTCAAAATGACGACTAGAAGGACATATGATGCTAGGGGTATACTTGTATGTTTTCCGCATATTAACAACGTAATAATACTTTCCAAACGATCCCTTTTTGTCAGGAATCAAAGTTGTCTAAAAAGTTCGCTAGAAGATGGGGAGAAGGAAAAGACAAGACACCTATTACCACGAAGATTAAGCAAGCCTTTCGTTCTCCAAAACCATTGAAACCACGCCTCGATTTCGCCATAAAACGCATTGATGTACAGATTCAAAGACTTGACAGGGCTAGCGACCACTTCTCAGAACGCGACAAATCAATATTCGCGAGAATCGTTGACGCGTACTCAAAGCACGACATGCAGCGGGCGAACGTATTTGCTAATGAGCTGGCTGAAATACGGAAAATGGAAAAGATGATAATCCACGCAAGATTGGGCCTAGAACAGATAGTTCTCAGGCTAAGCACGGTTTCAGAGCTTGGTGACGTCGTTACCACGGTAGCTCCAGCAGTCGGTGTGTTGCGCAGCGTTAAGAATGGGATGGCTGCAGTTTTTCCAGAGGCTGAAAGGGAATTTGGAACTATTGGAAACTTGCTAAGCGGAATAGTGATGGAGGCTAGCCAGAGCACAGGTATGAACATAGACTTCCAAGAAGCAAGCGAAGACGCCCAGAAAATCATGAACGAAGCCGCGACCGTCGCAGAGCAGAAAGTCAAAGAAAAATTCCCCCAGCTGCCTAACGGCCTACCTAGCTTCGGTGAGACAGCTCAAACCGAAACCTAGCCCCCCGCCAAAAAAGTACAATACTGAATATTAAGAAGCGAGCATTTCGGGAATAGGAAGTGTGGACTGCTGATGAAAAGGAAATGTGTAACATTCGGTGCCAACTTAGCCAATGAGGATGCGATGAAAATCAAGATTGATGATGGTTCATTGGAGACAGATCCTCTTCTTGTGTTTCCCGATTGCTCTACTAAGCAAATGTGGGAACGAGTGTTTCGTCAGGGCAAAAAGAATACGCGCACAAAGAGAGAGTCTCAGGAGATACGGAGTTCTTGAAAAGGATAGATGAACTGAAGAAAACAGTTGACACATTTCGCCAATTAGGTAACGATTGGAGGGAGAACATGGCCATAACAAGAGATGCAGTTGAAGGAAATAAGGCTATGCTGAAGTCCATTAAGAGCCTTTGCAAGGAAAGTGATAAAGGTAATATGGTCAGAATCGGATTGACGCTCATAGCGTTTCCCTTGCCCATCGTCGTCGATGATGTCTTGGGCTGGTCTTTCTTAGCTGCAGGTTTGATTCAAAGAAAGATGAAGAACTCGGCGTTGTATCTTGAAGATGTTGACAACGCCTTCTCCAATCTCATCA
>CAYFXU010000068.1:0-9978 GCA_964347145.1 uncultured Candidatus Bathyarchaeia archaeon | reverse complement strand
ATCCATGAAATCAAAAGATGCCCTCAATCTTCTCGGTACGCTACTTCGTTATCATAGACTGTTGCTCTTGGATCATTGAAACAAAAATATTATGAATCTAAGATTCTGACTCTGACTCCACTTGAATTATTTGCGACATACACAAAGTAGAGAGGACCGTGGAATCTTGCGCAAAAGAGTGCGGGAATGCTCCAACCATACAACATGCGCGCGCGCATTCGAATGTTGACGGGAATTGAGGTTAGCTTTGTTGTAGTGTGCCTGCGAAAAGGGAAAAAGAACAGCAAATGAAAAAACGCAAGCTCGACCATAGAAAAGTTTTATAATGAATGAACTATGCCCAGCCTCTCGGCTATCCGCTTCCGTAAACCCGAGCGAATCGATCCAGTACGATTGAGGATTTTGAATGTAAGCCTCCTTTGATTACAGCGTTTTCACCGATTTCTACAGGTTCAGCGGATTCTACTGATCCGTTTATGACCGAATCTGGACCTATCACGACTTTACCTCCAGAAATAACGTCTCCATCAATGGTTGTGTTAGCTCCAATCACAACATCTCTCAAAGCTTTCACTTTCCCCAAAATTCGACAGTCTATGCCGATTTTCAGATGACCTTTAACCCTGACCGAATTGGGCACGGTCGTTCCAGAGGGAATTTCTACGTCTCCCACTAATGCAGTAACTTTGTCTCCCACTCGAAACACTTCTTTGGCGGCTTTCGTTGGAAACTTCATCTTCCCTTCAATGTCTAACGCTCTCGTAATTTTGGGTGAGTCGATGGTCTTATCTTCTAGATCCTCCGAGGCTTCCTCAAGAATATTGGGGGCTTCAATGAAATCTTGTATGGGCTTTTCTGAGATTGTCTTGCCAGGTTTGCACAAAATCGTCTTACCAGTAGTGCCGTCTATTTTCACAATCGCTTCTTTTCCACTCTTTACCTTTCGAAACTTAAGTTGGAACGTCGGACAGTATATCAAAGCACGCTCACTGACTTCAAAAATCTCCCTAATAACTTCGCCACTATCGCTGGGTCTATTAGCGATTCTAGACCGGAGAAATTCTATCTCCTCTTCGAGATAGATTTTGACTTCTGCAAACTTTATTCCAGCCTTCACTAATTCTTCCACAGTCCGCTCTTCGGAAGGGGCACATGGCAAATGTTTAGGGTCGATTGCGCGGCCTATCCTATCAAGAACGAAGGATCCCTCGTCTTCGCAGTGGAAAAATTCAACACCATCTAGTCTAATAACTTGTGCGCCATTAGGTAGTCGGCTCAAAGGTTCAGGTTTAAATTTCCTGTCAAAAAAGGCTACTTCTCGCGCGTTTTTATCAACGTTTACGGAATAGACGTGTTTCTTGCAATAGTCGATAGAGTATTTTCCGGCAACAATGACGTATGGTTCATAATATTCATCAAAGGAAATGAGTCGTATTTCTTCAGGCTTGGGCTTCAGAAAGCGTAGCCTAGTGAAGAATTTGTTTTTCACTTTCTCCCCTAACAGCCTTGCCATGGTAGGATCGACACGAGATTTTAAAAAGACGATCCTTCTGTCAACTATCTTTTGTGGCAAGACCGTATTCTCGGGCAATTGTTACCACTTCTGTTCTGAAGAAAGATTTTTTCATCAATTATTCTTTATGAACTCACGCTCCATATTCAACCCTTTCATCTGACATCGGTCTATGGATAGTATGAATATCGCATTCAACCGTTAATTTGCAGCAGTGAGAGATCCAAGCAGCACGTATAACCCGAGAAACCTAGAGGTCTTACAATAAAGTCATGTTCGAGTTAGGAAAGAAAGGAGGGTGGTCGATTCATTTACGCGCGCGCATTTCCGTGGCGAGTTCTTGACGTTCTTGGCGTCCTATTTGGCTTCTTGTTCCATGGGGAAAGGCGGGTACTGTGTATGTGTCGGCGACGCCCGAGATTTCTTTTATTGTTTTGTGCACGAAATCAACCGCTTGAATAGGTTTTTCAGCGTCAATCCAGATGCCGACATCCCAAGTTCCGAATATGTTCATAGTGTAAGACAGGTTCACCCCTGAAATAGGCTGATCGGGAAGACTTCTCAAAGCATTCATTGCGTCAATTATTTTTCCCGGACTGAGTTTTAGCAAGACCAGATATTCTGGCATTCGATTCTGACATCCAAATTGTTTGCGTCACATATTTTCATTGTAAATCACTTAACTCTTATGAATCACTGGTAAATCGAAGTGAAAAATTCGGTGCGTTCTGTACAGATCATGGATGGGCAACTTCGCATACAGAAGAATTTTCTCTTAACAAGAGCTGTTCTACATGAGCCATCGAGGCTTTCCTTCAAGGTATTCTGTCAGAAACTTCGCGAATTCACTGATGGACGAATACAGCGCCAAGACTTCCTCGTTCACCAAAACATCCACCGAGTTAGTAACAGCTTCTGAAATGAAATCCGCCACGCCAACACTCCTTCCGCCGTCTCTCAATTTTTCAAGCAGCAAATCCGCCACGTCCGTGTGCTTCCTCGTTATTTCAGCCACCCAACGTCCTGTTTCCACGCGTGGTCCAGAAATCGTGTGCTCTGCTCCGAGATGCTTTTGCAAGAACTTCTCGCATTCCGCCTTCTTCCTAAGAGGCGGACCAAGATGCTTCTTAATGAGCGGAAGAAAACGGTTTTCCACCTCGAGAATGAACACGTTTATGCTTTCTTCATTGCTCCACACGCAGTCACGCATAACATTGAAGTCATGTTGTTGAAGCATTTTTCGCAACGACCTCCGAGACTTGTAGAGTTGCCCCCAAAGAACGTCCGGCACGGCTGCGACTTCTCCAAATTTTACAAAGACGATGGTTGACCCACGAGCTTTGATTGTGCGAACAAGCATTTCGGAGTCTAATGCTTCCACCTGCGGTGGGTAAAAGAAGTTTTGGTGTGTAGTTTCGAGAAATGCTCTGGCTGCGGCAATAAACTCGTCCAATCTTTCTTTTCTAACGGCAGCCGCAGCGTTTCTTCCCTTGTCTACAGGATCCACCATCACGAGTGGTTCTTCGAAGATTTTCTCTGTCTCTATTTCTTCGTAATAGCCCTCGTAATCGATAATAGTTTTTTCTTTCCAGTTTGCAACTGACCTCAAAACTTCAACGAAGGATCCGTAGTTGAGGACAAGAAGCTCGCAAAGGTATCCGCTGAAGCCTCCAACTTTTATCTCTGCTCCGTAGACGCCCACGCCCTTCATGAACCTTTTCAAAAGCCTGACCTCCCCACACTTTTGTTCACCTATTAGTGGCCTGACATAGTCTGTGTGGAAAGGAGTCCGATCCGTGGCGCTGACCCATTCACCCTGTTTTACTCGATAACAAGGCACTATGTTTACTTGGACATTATCACCTATGGCCTCCAAATAGGGATGCTCAGCAAATCTTTCGATCTGTTTGAAGCCCTCAGTGGCTTTTCTTGCGATTTCTAGGCATATGGTTCCGAAGGCTTCACGGGGCGTGGTGGTTGGCACCCGCATAAAGATATCGATGTCCGGTTCCTCGCGAAGCCATGTGTCCTTCGCAACAGAACCTTCCACCCGGACCTCGGTTTCCATTCCCACCTCCTTCGCCGCCGCTTCCAGCTTCGCGGTCAACTCCTTTGCCAACGTAAGAATATGCTCCTTTTCTCTGCGGCTTGGAGTGATTTTCTTCAGAACGTTGGCACAGATCTCTTCAAGAAGGGGGGTCATGGAACATCACTAGAGGTGTTTTCTGTGTTAGTTTTGCGGATACCTCGAACCTCTCTTAGAGTCGTATAGATTGGACCCTTCGCAGTCAAAACGCTCTTTTTGAGCCTTAAACAGTCAGCATCTATTATGCCAAACTCGTAGTCTGCAAGATCCTCGACGCATCTGATGAGTTCGGCTTTTTGTCTTCCCGTTCTTACGCGAGCTATGGTTAGATGGGGACTGAAGCCTTTGGGGTCTGGTTTGAAGCCCAGCCTTCTGAGGCGAAGTTCTAACCGATCAAAAATGTTCACAATTTCGTTTGCACCCTTCCGGATTCCGGCCCAAATAACGCGAGCGTATCTTAAACTGGGGAAAGCACCTAATCCTCTGAGTTCTATGTCAAAGGGAGAGAAGGATATCTGTTTCATTTCCTCATGGATTGAGTCCACCATGGGTAGGGATATGTTTCCTAGGAATCGTATGGTTACATGAATGTTTTGAGGCCTAACCAGTCTCAAGTTGGCACCTGTGTTAGCAAGCATGCCTTGAGCCTCGGCCAGTTTTCTGGTCACCAGTTCATTGTCTATGTCAAAAGCTATGAAACTTCTAATAGTCTCAGACATGACAGGCCCTCTTGCTAATTCTAGCAAATGTATTTTAAATAATATATTCTTTCACGCGAACCATTTTGAGAGCTTTTGGGAAGACACTTTCCAGAGACGGCGCCCGCATATTTTGGGTCATTATCGACCGTTCATAAAATTAAAAACAATCCTATTCCCATACAGATGCGAAACGGAGGTTAGAAATCGTATGCCAGAATATCTACTTCTTCTCGCCCTAGACAAAGCGAAACTGTTGGAAACAATCAATTCCCTGAGGAAACTACCCAGAAATCCAAGCCCAGGGGTTGACCTAAACTATACAATGAACATTTTCGGAACTTGGCACGTAGCTGTCTGGTTTAGCTCCAACGACTCTACCCAAGCCGCAGAGTTCATAAACAAGAAGATAAGTCAAATTCCAGGTGTGATTGACGCCTTCCCAGTGGCCACTTTCCCCCACAAGGAAACCTAGAAACCACCGAATTCAAACCAATAAGCCCGTTCAAACAGAAAAAGAAACTTTTACCAACAATGGTTACGTCTCAACTTCCTAACTTTGCTTAGTATCCTTTAGGGAACGTTACCGTCAGTCGGGCTTCCGACAAAAATAACACCGCTTGAGTGCAGATGAAACGTTAAGTTTACCTGAAGTTTTTTGCCCCCAACAAGTTTTTGATGGCTTAGTCGAGTTTACCGTCTTCAAAATCAAGGTCGTTCAAAGTGTGAATAGTCTTCATCAGCGCCTCCTTGCGCGCGCGCAGCTGTAGCGAATAGGTTTAAATGCGCGCGCCAGTAGACTTTGCCTTCATAACTTCATACTTGAGGTTATACAGCATGGCTGACGATGGAGAGATAACCCTAGTTAAAGAAAAAATCGTCTTGGGCGTGGCTGGAATGCCGGGCGCTGGAAAGGGTACTGTTAGGGAGATCTTTCAGAAGATGGGCTATTCCGTAGTAGTGATGGGAGACGAAGTTAGGGAAGAGGCCAAACGAAGGAACCTCAAACCAACACCGGAAAACCTAGGCATTATTATGCTCAAACTTCGAGAGGAGGAGGGACCAGCGGCCATAGCCAAGCGATGTATCCCAAGAATGGAGAAGGTTAAAGAGAAAGTTGTTGTCGAGGGCATCCGGAGCCTGCATGAAGTAAACGAATTCAAAAAACATTTTCCAAATTTCACCTTAATTGCCATCCACGCATCACCTGAAACGAGATTTCGGCGTCTATTTCAAAGAAAGCGGAGCGACGATCCAAAGGTTTGGGAAACCTTTAGGAAACGAGATTTGCGAGAACTTGGTGTTGGCATAGGAGCCGCCGTTGCAACTGCTGATCATATGATAGTGAACGAGGGGTCGAAGGCTCAATTGAAAAGAAAAACGCGGGAAGTCTTGAAGGAGATGCTCAAGAAATGGATGAAATAGACGTTCACGTGGAAGCAGAGGTCAATCCCACTGAGGACTTGGAGAAGGTTAAGAGGGCCGTGGAAAACCTCTTTGGAAGCGTGGAATTCGAAGTTGAAACCAAAGGCTGGGGAAGCTTACTTACGGCGAGAACCAAAGATATCAACGGGCTCACAAAGCTCTATAATCTGCTACGCAGAGAAGGTATTCGTGACGCCGCCAGAGGGGTTTTATTTGATGGACTAGGTGACAAGCGTATAGTCTTCTATCTGAACAAGCAAGTCGCTCACTCAGGACACATTTCATTCTCGAAACCCACGGCTGAATCTCCTTTAGGACCCATCAAAGTTCAAATCCGATGTGACAACCCGCAAGAACTCATTGAATGGCTTGCCCCAAAATCAACCTAACAGTTGCTGCTTGCCAAAGTGCTTATTAGCCCTTTTCTCCAAAGAAAAACTCTCTTCTAGTGACAAAGGTAAGCATGTTTGTGGTGATCAACATGCCCGAACCAGAGATAGGTTTGTCCATGCTCTTCTGTCTTGGAGAAACTTTCCCTTTCCTCTTGAAACGCCTTCGTGAAGTTGACGTAAAACACGTGGAGATTCTTGACGAGGGATTGCATACACTTAACAGCAGACGGATAAAAAGCTTGAAAAAAGTAGCTGAATCGCATGATCTGGACCTTGTGGTTCACGCACCTTTTGCGGGAATCAACATAGCAGTACCTAGCCCAGTTTTAAGGCGGGCTATTTTGAGACGCCTAGAAAAATCCATCTTTTATGCAGGGCAACTTGATTGTCGATTGTGGTTGTTTCACCCAGGGCTACAAACTGGTGTCAGCCCTTTTTATCCCGGATTGGATTGGAAGCTGAACCTTGACTCTGTTTGCATTTTGTCGAAGATCGCTAGAAAAGAGGGTGTCGAGATAGCTGTTGAGAATGTTCCGGAACCATATCCCTTTCTAATGAAAACCGTGGAAGATTTTTCTCGTTTTTATAATGAGCTTGAGGAGGAAATAGGACTGGTGCTTGATGTAGCACACGCCAACCTAAATCGTCAAATAGAAGATTTCTTTAGGCAGTTCTCTGAAAAAATCGTCCATATGCATGTGAGCGACAACCATGGAACTCACGACTCGCATGTTGGAATAGGACACGGAACCATCGATTGGGAAAGTGTTGCGAAGGAGGTCAAGAAAGCCGGATATGGAAACGTCATTGTGTTGGAGTCCACAGAATTTGTGGACGAAAGTCTTCAAACTCTACGCAGGCTTTTTACTTGACCAAGAGACATGAACAAGTCTGACTTCGTCAGCGAATATATGATTGTAGAACTTGACAAAAACCAATTGATTGGAAGACGAGCGCTACGAATGCTACTGACATGAACAGTGTAACAGATTCGGTCGCTTTTCGATTCGCATTTGTAGGATGATCAAAACCTAAGGAAAAAGTCGAGAAAACTCAAGGCCGGCGCGCGCGAATAAAAGCTCAAAGACGATCAGAGGTAGAAATGTCGCCGCTACAATCAACCAGTATCTGTTTACTCAACAGAGTGCCACTGGTGCGGCGCAAAACTAAATTAAAGTCAAGGTCAGTCCTTGTTTAAGCGTCTAAAAGAGGAAGATCGATTTTCATAAAGTCCTCAGCAACGTCCACTCGAGGAAAAATCTTCCTCGCCTGTTCCAGCAATGGACTTGGATCCTTGTAACGGGCGCTCGTGTGAGTCAAAACAAGCCATTTGGCCCCCGCTTCTTTCGCGCTTTCCGCGGCCTGACTGGGAGTAGAATGACCGTCTTCACGAGCTCTTTCTCTTAATTCGTCGTCAAAGGTGGCGTCGTGGATCAGCAAGTCTGCATTCTGAGAGAATTTCACCAGATTCTTTGACGGTCTAGTGTCGCCTGTGTATACTATTTTTCTTCCCGGGCGGGGAGATCCCAAAACGTCTTCCGGCCTTACATTTCGTCCATCTGGAAGCCTAACCGCCGAACCGGCTTGAAGCTTTGACCATAATGGTCCCTCAGGAACCCCGAGAGCCTCTGCCTTCTCCGGGTAAAACTTTCCAGGTCTAGGCTTCTCCACTAGCGCATAGGCTAATCCGGGAGTCAAGTGGTCGGCCCATGTAGCGTGCACTTCGTATTCCGTCTCCTTACATACTAACCCCGCTTCTTGTATTTCGGAGACCTCAATAGGAAAGCTGAGAGCGAAATGAACCGTCTGCTTTATTGCCTCCACAAACGCGATGATTCCCGTTGGTCCGTAGACATCCAGTTTCCTTTCCCTGTCCAGCAGAGACATAGTTTGAAAAAGCCCAGGCAGACCAAGCATGTGGTCTCCGTGCATGTGGGTGACAAAGATCTTTGTTTTACGATGAAAGCCTACTGCTGCCTGAACCATTTGCCTCTGTACGCCTTCGCCACAGTCAAAGAGGAGGAGTTCATTCTTTCTTCGAACCGCAATTGCTGGCAACGCTCTATGAGGAGTTGGAATGCTTCCAGCCGTTCCAAGAAATATCACATGCAAGTCTGTCAATCTTCTCCACGCTCATGTAAAGTACATTATGCCCAGTTTTATTGATACCTCCTTTAAGGTCGTTACTTTTATTAGAAATGCTACACCATGATTCGTCTCAACTGGACGTAATGATAGTGGAATAGAGAAGAAAGCAATCTTCAAGGATTTGATGAAGATGAATTCTGCATCATTGGATTTGGTGTTTAATCCGAGAACACTCGCTCTAATTGGGGCCTCGGAAAACGAATTCAAATCCGGGGGAATGTTTCTGAAAAGTTTTGTTGACTGTGGACTGAAGAGCAAGTTATTCCTTGTTAATCCGAAGGGTGGAAGGATTCGAGGTCTGCAGGTATATCCAAGCGTGCTGGATGTTCCGGAGGAAATCGATTTGGCCATAATTGCTATACCCGCCTCGGCTGCGCCAAATGCAGTTGAAGATTGCGCCAAAAAAGGAGCTAGGTTCATTGTGGTTCACTCCGCGGGCTTTGGGGAAATGGGGGCTGAGGGAAAGAAAATGGAAGAAAGGATGATGCAAACCGCCAGGAGGGAAGGGTCCCGCGTTATAGGCCCAAACTGCATGGGTATATTTTGCCCAGAAGCAGGCATAAACACGGTTGTACCGTATATTGGAGGATTAACTGACGAGAGTGGAGATGTTGCCCTCGTTGCTCAAAGCGGTTGGGTTTGCGAATTCGTTATGCTTATGGGGTATGAACGGGGACTCCGCTTCAGTAAGGTTCTAAGCATCGGAAACCAATCAGACCTAACATTCGTCGACTTCCTCGAATATCTTGCCTCTGACCCAAAAACAAGAATAATTTCTGCGTACCTCGAAGGAGTGAAAAGAGGAAGAGAACTCGTCAATGTGTCGCAGAAAGTTTCAAGGGAGAAGCCCATCATAGTGTGGAAGGCGGGAAGCACAAGGGCTGGAATCAAAGCCATAACATCTCACACCGGATCCTTGGCGGGTGACCACACAATTCACGAAGTGGCTTTCAAGCAAACAGGAATTATCACAGCCAAAGGAGCCGAGGAACTACTTGACCTACTAGTAGCTTTTACGTCTCCATATTTACCTAAGGGAAATAGAGTTGGAATAATAGTTGGAGCCGGGGGCGCCGGGGTTGCCGCCGCAGACGCCTGTGAAAAACTTGGTCTTGAGGTTGCAAGCTTGCCAGAAGGGACTCGACTGGAGCTTAAAGACCTTTTGAGGGGAGTGATTCCCCCTTTTTCAGGGATTTCCAACCCTGTCGACACGGTGTGGCTTCCTTTGGGACAAGCGCCCCAGATTCACCCGCAGATGATTGAAATCATGTCTGAAGCTGTCGACGCCTTTATGGTCTTCTCCTACGAACCATATGGTGAAAACTATCTTTCAGTGTTGGCAAAGACTAGGGAAAAAGTTAGGAAACCGGTTGTCTGCGTGCCGCCCCACCCGACTAAAAGTTTGGACACTACGCCGTGGACAAAAAAGGGGTTACCAGTATACCCAACCCCCAAAAGGGCGGCGAAGGCCCTTTCAGCTTTGGTCCAACGCCACAATTTTCTTGAAAGGGTCAAGAAGTAACTTGGCTCTAAAGGTCTTGCGCGTCTGTTTCAAGTTCTCTCGAAGACAGCTATTTCTCTCGTTAGGCTCCCGTGCACGTACACAAAATGAGATTCTACATGTTTGAGGCCTAACTTCTCACCAATCTTGCCTAACCTTATATATTTCGGAGACGCCATGCATATTCTCCTCCCCTTGGAAAGCACTTGCTCAAT
>CAYFXU010000067.1:1311-10085 GCA_964347145.1 uncultured Candidatus Bathyarchaeia archaeon | reverse complement strand
CCAATAATTGGTCGTTTAGTGGATAAGGTTGGCAATAACGATCTTTTCATCGGAGTGGGTGGAATTGTCCTAGCAACCTCAATTTATCTTGTTTCCAAGTCAACCGATTTCCTCTTTTCAATGGCTGTTATGGCGGTGGCGGTCGCGTTCGTTCCAACGCCAGTGTTCTCTCTGCAATCCAAGATTTTGAAGACTGAGAATTTGGGATTGGGCTTTGGTATCCTCTCCATGGTCAGTAGCATAGGAGCCTTTTTCGGTCCTTACATGGCTGGTCTAGTCAGAGATAAAACAGGTTCATACGAAATGAGTTTCATCTTCTTAACCATCCTAGCCATGCTAGTGACAGTAACAGCCATTGCACTAAGAATTAAGATGAGAAGAGACTCATAATTTGTTTGGGTATGGGCGCGCGCGCCTATCCCAGTCAATATTGCTGTTAGAAACTCAAGCGAAGCCATACTACATTGTCAATGGAAAGTGATGACAAAATTATTGATCATAAACTTAGTATCTTTGATGCATTTTTCCCCAGTATTTTTTCTTTGAAGCTTTGACCTATGCGCGCGCGCATGCATAAACGATTCGGAAGTCTAGGGGCTACAGCCCAAGATTAGGGCGCTAGGGTTATAACACTCAACCCATAAGAAATATGTTGGCGGGAGAAGCTGGGCGGGTATAGAAAGTTGATTTGACTTTCTACCGACGCCTAGCCAGGATAGGGCACGAACAGCAGAAGTGTAACTGGTGTAAGCCTCCTAAACTGAGGAAGAGAGCTCGGGGTCGCGGGTTCAAGTCCCGCCCCGCCCGCATTCTTAAACTTTTCCGTGGTTTTCGTCTAAAGGATTTTGCCCACATTCGCGGCAATCAGATGTCTCGTCACGAGGATGTATGTGGAAAAAACGCTTTGAAGAACGTCCGCGAAACTCTTCCAGAGATGCGCGCACGCGCAGCGAATTCCATGTCGAACCAATCTAGCAGTTGACCGTGATTTGTTGGAAATTTACAGCCATTTAGCAGGCGCACGCCATAAGGGCCTCTGAAAGGGGCTGAGTCAACCTCATCTTTCTGGTGGAGCGGACAGTCTGCCATGCGTGCTCATTGTTGGTTGAGTGGCAGAGTGGAGAATCAACATGAATGCTAGGCATAATCAATTTGGTATATTTTGCCTCTGCCGTTGTCGAAAACTTTAGTGAAGTGTTTTGGGTGCAAGGTATCATCGAATAGGAGACGTAACAAGGTCACTTGAGAGCCAAGTGTTGTAGGTTGATAGGTGTCATCCTGTAGGGTTAACAACTCTGTCGCGTTGTATCCTGCTATTTCGGCAATCCAATGGAGCTTCTGCAGATCATCTGGCGTGAAAACCAGCGCATACGATAGGTTGTAGCTTCTCATGAGAGGCAAGGACTGATCCTCCGGCAGCATGAACATTGCTGCTAAGTCGTGAATCCTTTTGGAAGAACCCCATCTTCCAAAAAGTTGCGCTTCCAAGTTGTGCCATGGGTCACGACTGGATCCTACAGAATTCCATATGTCTCTTGACGGGTAGGCTTCGATTACCTCCCTGTGGCTCCATTCTCTGACCGCTCGACCATAATCCCACCAGCAAAGCACCATGGAGTCTGGGGGCGTGAGTTGTTCGAGCTGAGCGAAGGTTTCTGGCATACCGTCTTGCTTGGAGAAGTATTGGAGGACAGCGTCTTCTCTCGTTCCAAAGTCGATTCTCAAGGCAAATAATGTCAAAGTAGAAGACAGAATTACAATGGCAAGTATTACAACGAACCATTTGCTCCTCCAAAACCTTGTCTTCATTAGAAAGGTCTTCCTGTTCAAGGCAACTAAGGATTAAGTAACGACTCCCATGCGATGGAGTTCTTCGTCGAGACTGGCCTTGGTTTGCTTTAGGTTCTGTCTTCTCTCAACATATTCGTCACCGCTCATCTTGCCAGCCCTGAAGTCCTCGTCAAGCTTTGCTAGTTGTGCTTCGATGTCGGTTATCCTCGCTCTGAGTTGATCTACATATGACACCGCGGCTTCTTCCTTGACGATCTGTGCCGGGGTGAGTGCAGCTTTGATCAGTCCGTCCTCTATTTTGAGAATGCGGTCCGCCGCTCGAGCGACTTTTGGGTCGTGGGTCACCATTATAATAGTCTTGCCAAGCTCCCTGTTTACCTTCGACAAGTAGTCCACGACGATCTTGGCATTTACCGTGTCCAACTCGCCTGTAGGCTCGTCCGCCAGCAAAACTGGAGCGTCGTTCGCCAATGCCGCGGCCATTGCTATTCGCTGTTGCTCGCCTCCACTCAACTCGTCTGGCTTGTGATTGGCGCGTTCTGTTAGGCCCACTATGTCTAACAGCTCTTTGACTCTTTCATGACGGGCCCTGCGTGAAATTCCCAACGCTATCATGGGTAACTCGACGTTTTCGGCACCCGTTAATGTTGGAATGAGATTTAAAGTTTGAAAGATGTGACCTACATTTCTTCTTCGAAAATCCACCAATTGTGAAGGTTGCAAGGCGGTTACGGTGACATCCCCCACCTGCACAAGACCTGCGGTTGCCTGGTCAAGTCCGCCGACCAAGTTGAGTAGCGTGGTTTTGCCGCTTCCACTCGGTCCGATAACAGAGACCAATTCTCCCTCTCCTACGTCCATGCTTAAGCCTCTGAGGGCTTGAACCTCAACATTTCCCAAACGGTAGACTCGGATCAAATCTTTCACAGTTACTTTTATGCCTTTCAAGCTCTCACAATCCTTGCCAGTCTTGAAACATACCTTTTTGTTATGAAGATCACGGGAAGCACGGCGGAGGAGAAAACCAGGATCAGGGACGCCAATAGCGTTAGGATGGCGTCTGGCGGAAAGACAATGCGATGAACCACAAGCGTGGGATACTGAGATGTGTTGAGGGCTGCTACGCTGCCGTGCACGATGATCAGGCCGACCAAGACGCCTAGAATAACCGCGAAAAACACGATGGCCAGGTTTTCTGCAAGCAGCATTGTTATCAACTGTTTGAAAGAGAGGCCGCGAACGTTCATTATTGTCACTTCCTTCTTACGTTCCTGCAGACTCACCGACGCCACCAAGGCTGTTGCTATTGCGGCTGCTACCACCGCGAAGATCACCCCGATCTTTTGAACGTTTGTGGTGCCGCTCAACAGCAGGTTGCTTTCTCGATGCTCAAGTTCTTCGGCAACGGAATAAACATAGCTGATGCCAGCTGAGTTGAGATCTCGAATCTGAGCGGCGACACTTGTTCCATTCGCGTTCGCCTCAAGTTTGACCAGGATTTTTCCAGACGCATCCACGGTGTCATCTAAAGAGTGATACAAGTTTGCGGGGACATAAGACCAGAATGAAGAGCCCACGGAAAATTCGGTCGGTCTGAGTACAGGTTGAGGCCCTCCACTGATTTGGGGACCGAAAAATCCAACTACCCTCAGCTTCAGAGTTGTGTAGCCGATGCTGAGAGTAATAGAGTCGTCGATTGCAAGATCCAAGTCTTTCGCTATCGCCCGTTGCAGAATGATCGTGTTGTTGTCAGACGCCGCTTGTTGAAATGCGGTTCTGACATCGTTTCCTGTGAACCACCCGTTCTCATAGTATGCCGTGGAAAGCCATTCTTGAGGCTCCACGGCGACCAGTGAAACGTCCATAAAACTAGATTGGCCACGGAAGGAATATTGCAGGGTCGTAGAAGCTACTCCCTGCAAGCCGGCTACATCCTCCATGAATGTCGTGGCGTTGGCCAGACTGGTCAGTGAGACACCTATGTCTGCGCCAACACTTGCTTTGACTTGGCGAACTATGTAGTCCTCTTCACTGGCGAGGGCGCCGACCGTTTGAAAGCCATAGCCGACTATCATCGCGATCAAGAAGGCAACTGAAGCGGCTCTTGCCGGGTTTCTTCGCACGTTCTTTGTTGCCAACATGCCCAAGTCTCCGAGAAACCTTGCCGCCCTTGCCACAAGAGCTTGAAATCCTAGAGATCCGCGGACGAAGATTTTCGTGAATCCCCAGAAGAAAAGTAACGGTCCAATGGGTGTCAGAATGCTGTCGAAGATTATCCACGCCATCAGGAGGATCATGAGGAGTATGTTTGTCGTCGGCGGGGAGCGTCCCACAAAGTATTGCATCAGGCTCGGTATGCCGATAAGAAACATGCATATCTTGTAGCCGCCTAGGAAGAGAGCGGCCATAGGCCATTTCTGCCTGTGCGGTTTTGTCTCCTCCACATACATGTACTCTTTCAAAGCATCTACGGCCGGCAGTTTTGCGGCTCTCCTTGAAGGTCTAAAGGTCGAAAGAACGGTTATGCCGGTGCTGAAAATAATCGCCATGATTATGACCTCTGGTGTCAACACTGCAGGTGTTCCGCCGAACTGGCTTCCCAGTGCAGTGACGAAGTAGGGGCTGAGCAGGAGGCTGAGGCCCACACCGATGAGGCCGCCGAAAATTCCGATCAGCAATGATTCTGACAGGAACAGGCGGAAAAGCTGGCCGGAGGAGAAGCCTTTGGCCAACAGCAAGCCTATTTCCCGTCGTCTCAAGTTGAAGGACACGTCTGAAACGGTTGTTCCAACATACCATGCCACAAAAAAGACGGGGAGAGCCACAACTAGAAACGCCATCCTCATCCCTATGGAGAGAAACTGGTAGGTGCTCAAAACACCTTGCAGGTTGTCGTTGGCAGTCAAGCCGAATTCTGCGACTTCGTTGTTTATCTGCATGGTGATGCGATTGATAGTCTGTTGCGAAGCTTCAACATCCCAGGGATTTATCACCGCGTCTCGATTGAGAAACACTAGAATCTCAGTGTCAAAGGGGCTGTGTGAGGGCTGAAGCGCATAGATGGTATCGAGAAGCTTGGCGAACGTCTTTTCCCAACTCACGAGGAGGATGTTTCCGTACGGGTAATAGATCAAGCCATCTTCTCGCATCGAGCGTGCGTAAACTATTGGCGGCTCATACTCTTGATAATGCCTGGAAACGAGAGCGGAGGCTGTCTCATCCAAGCCTACAAAGCCTGCGACTTTCAGGTTCAAGCTTATGGTCTTTTCAGTGTCTGGGGGAGTCCAAAGAGTATAATTGAATGTTAACATGTCATCTATCTGTAGCTTGTCTACGTCTTGAGAACCAATCCACACATATGTCTCGTTTTCTTGAAGCGAACCCACACCAGATGTCACGCTCAAACCGTCACGGACCCTTGAATCGTCAACAATTCCCACCACTACGAAGGAAGTATAATAGCCCTCAGCTGTCTCTACATAGAAGTCGACTCTAGACATGACCTCAGTGTTAACTACACCGTCAACCAAAGAGATCCGTTCAGCCGCGGTCGCCCAGTTGGCAGACGCCAGCGGCAAACCATATCTTCCACCAGCAGTAATGTCCACTAGAACTCGGCTCAGCTGCTGGTTCAAGGCGGCTTTGGCGGTTGTGTCTCCGCCGATGTTTATTCCCGCAAAAAAAGTGGACGCTAAAACAACGCCCAAGAGCAATGCAGAAAAGAGTCCTGAGGAACGAATAACTCTTTTCAAAGCATAGGAAAACACTGGTTAAACACCAGACAATTAAACAATCAACAAAGGATTCTTTTAAAGCTATACTTTAGAACAGAATCTTGAAACACAAAAAAACAACCTTTTCAGGTGCGGCGCGCGCGCCCGCAAGAACCTTCAATCTAACGAGCGCGCTCACACAGAAGCCTATTTGAAGCTGTGCTAACTCTTGAACCTGTTCAGGTGTTGGGAACTGTTGAAGTGCGCCGTGGGTTCAAGTTAGACTATGTAGTTTTCGTTTGGTTTTTCGAAGTCTTTTACGATTTCCATGGCGTGTTTGGGTGCTTCTATTCCTCTGAGTGGAACGCCTTTCAAGAGTGACCACGGGGTCTCCTCAGCCAACCTTGTGATTACGTGGTTTTCGCCAAAACATTCTCTTGATATTTTGTGGACTAGGTGACGGACCTCAGGCTCTGACACGTACCCTAGGGCGTGCAGGTACTCGTGGATCAAAAGGCTGTAGACGAATGCGTTGACGAGTCGTTTTGACTTTGTGACGGATTCGACGATCTGGACAAGGATTCTGTTCAGGACCATGTTGTTCGTGCCCAGCGGGTGGTATGCTCCGAGATGAAGAGGCAGGTCGTCTAGGAAGAGCATCATGCCCACTCTGTGCTTGCCTAGAGAGTCTTTGACTGTGGCCTTGACTATCTCCCATACTTCGCCGAAGCCTCTGGCCTTGTTGATCCTAAAGCTGTGGGTCTCAGCTTTGGAGATTTTTTTCTTGGTCTCAGGCTTTCTGTTGTTCACGGCTTTCCCATTCCATGCGGGCGGATGCTGAGGCCGAGTCTTTTCATCAGGTCTTTTGTTCTGTTTCTTACCGTGACCTCGGTTAATCCCGCTGCTTTGGCCAGGTGCTTTTGGGTCATTTTTTCTCTTTTGAGTTTGGAGGCTATGTAGAGAGCCGCGGCCGCTAGTCCTGACGGGTCTTTTCCCATGGTTGCATATTTCTTCTTCGCGTCCCAGATGATTCTCGTGGCCAGGCCCTCCACGTCCCCGGAGACCCCGGCTTTCTCAGCTATTTTTGTGGCGTAATCCACAGGATCGTCGATGGGCATCTCCATTTCCAAGTATTTGACAACGATGCGGTAGGCTTTCGAGACCTCTTTCTGTCTTCGTGAGGTGGCCTGCGTGATTTCTTTCAGGGTTCTAGGTGTCTTGGTGAATCTGCAGGCGGCGTAGAGGCATCCTGCCACTATGGCTGCGATGCTGCGTCCCCGCACCAGATCTTTGTCTAGGGCTTTTCGGTAGATGACTGCTGCCATCTCCTGAACCGAAGATGAAATATGAAGCTTATCGGAGAGGCGCTGAAGTTCAGCCATGGCCAAGCTGAGGTTTCTGTCTTTGGAAGCGTGATAGGCCGATCGGTGCTGCCATCGTCGCAGGCGCCACATCTCATGTTTGACTTTTGGTGAAAGGGGGCGACCGAAGGCGTCTCTGTCAATCCGTAAGGTTGTGGACAATCCTTTGTCAAAGTGTGAATACTGGGTTGGGACTCCCACTCTTGCTCTGGCCTTTTTTTCTTGCGGGGTGAAGGCGCGCCATTCGGCTCCTGAATGCGGTATGTTCTCTTCAACGACGAGTCCGCAGTTGCCGCAGATGAGTTCTCCCATCTCCGTGTCCGTGACTAGGTTTTTGCTCTTGCATTCCGGACAGGTTCTGTGGATGACGGTTTGCTTCCCCAATTTATGTACCATCTGGTTCGACGCTTTTGGCGTCTATTATATATGTGGTTGAAGAAAGATATAAATATGACGTATGTCATAGTATCGCTCTCGCACAAAAAACCTCCAAGAGCCCCGAGACCGTTGAGGAACTAACGATCACGCTGACGAGGTTTTTGTGCCTCTCCAATATCCATCTTCAAGGTCCTCAACGGCGGGAAAGCGCGCGCCGGAGACTTTAGTAAGAGTATCGCGCCCTTTTGTTCATCGAAGTTTGCACTGGAGTGTCGCCAGGCCGCCTGATTCTGAACGGCAGAGTATCCCGTCGACACTTACATATATGGAACAGTGGTGAAAGAAGGAGTCGTGTGCTATTTCTTGTCTTTCAGGTTTGCGTTGAGATTGTTTTCCAATCTTTGAGGATGGATAATGTGAAGAGAGCGATGTAGATGAGATGGGGGACGATCAGTCCTAGAGGCACTCTTATGGGAAAACCTGCGAACGCGGGTAGGAGAACCGTTAGGACCGGTACGGATAGGATTATGTTTGATGAATGTTTTTGGAGCAGCAACGCCGCATCCCCTGTTCTGAACATGACCGTGATGGACGCGAGGAAAAGAACCCACTCGATGAAGATGTTGGTTAGACCTGTGATATCTAGCCCATACCAGTTGGCGGTCAAGGGCCAAAAGAATTGCGTGCCCATTGTTAGGAAGTCTCCGATGAGAAGGTGCTGGATCAGTGCCACAAAATAGGGTATGGATCTTTTTTTGAAGAGCATGATGGCGGGAAGGAAGAGTAGACAAAAGATTATCACGGAATGCAGGGGTCCTCGATGTCTTAGGCCAGGTATCAGCAGGTCAACGTCAGGGAGGACGGAGACGAGGAACAACAGGGGAATGTTTATGTTAACGTTAAGAATTTTGGAGGCCGCTTTTCCCGAGAGGTATCCCAGAGCCAAGTGTCCAACAGCGTACATTTAGGTTTCCTTCAATTTTCTAGGCGTTGCGCGCGCATTTTTGTTGACAAGGCAATATTGTACATATTATTTAACGTTTCGTAATTGCGATACATACGTGAAATACGTCAAATCTATATGAGAGCGGCAAATCGAATATACTGGAGAAACCGATGTTGCCGTTTGAGCTCTCCGCCATCGACCTAATTCTGGCCATAGCCGTCATCGTCCTGTTGCTACTCTACATAACAAGATCGATGGCGAAACCTTCCACCCGAGAGAGACCCTTGGTCAAAAAGGAGAGTTCTGCGGAAAAGCCGGCCACAGAAGCTGTAGTGCCCGCAGAGGAGAGAGAGAAGACGGCGTCAACACGAATTCAACCTCAAACTGGCTCTGGGAAATGTCCTTTTGAGTTTGGTTATCTGAGAAAGCTTGGCAAGGAGGCTTCCATTCCCGACGGGTGCCTAAGCTGCTCTAGAATGTTGGAGTGCTACGTCGCGAACGAGTAGAGTCTTTGTCTGATTCGTGGCACATGCTTTTGTGCGCGCCTGAATGCTCGGAATTCAGTAAAATTATTATAGAACAAAT
>CAYFXU010000067.1:0-1211 GCA_964347145.1 uncultured Candidatus Bathyarchaeia archaeon | reverse complement strand
AAGTTTTATTAAGTCTTAATACTTACTATAAATAACGAGTGTAACCGATGAAAAGCAAGGAATTCGTGGTCGCAGGCGCCACGCTCACGCTCGTCACATACGTGCTGGCGTTGTCTGTAGCAGGTGAGGCGCTGTCAGCATTTCAACCGGGCAGAAAGATCTCCAACGCCGGGACCGTGAAGGGCATTAGAGTCGGCGTCTATCAGGACAACGATTGCACAAGCGTCTTGGATTTCATTGATTGGGGACCCCTCGCGCCTGGGGAGATAAAGAAGGCTACGTGTTATGTTCAAAACGAGTGGAATTCGGTTTCAACATTGTCCTTCTACACGTCGAGTTGGAGCCCCTCAAACGCGTCGGACCACATGAGTCTCACATGGGACTACAGTGGACAGCCCATCAACCCAGACGAGGCGGTGCAAGTCACTTTCACGTTGTCGGTGTCCCCGAACATCACGGGGATAACAGACTTCAGTTTCAACATCAAGATAGTTGGAAGCGACTAGCACCTATCTACCGTTAGGTATCGCCGGTCGTCGTCTCTCTTTTTCGTTGCGGGCGCGGCGACGGAATACCGGCGATACCCATGCGCGAGGTGTTACTTTTCATATCAGAGGATTATCGGACGAGGATGTTTTCGAGGACGTTGAGGTATTTTGTTAGGGGTTTTGGGAGGGCTTCTTTCAGCAGTTCGAAATCCTGGGTTTTCAGGGCTTTCAGGATGTAGAGGACGAATATGTAGATTGCCACTGCGGTTAACAATTCTATGATGAGCGTTTGGGTTATAGTGAGCCTTGCGCCTACAATGAGTTCTAGCGCAAGCAGTGGCGGAACTGTTGCCGCTGAGGCCAGGGCGGATTTCCATAACGCTTCCTTGTCTAGCTGAATCTTGATTTCCTTGTGCAGCGCGTACACCGCGAGTCCTAGGGCTATTATTTGTGTGATTAGGCGTGCGAGGGCTGCTCCGGTTGCTTCGAGGAAGGGTACGAGGGCTACGAGCAGGAGGATGGTTGAGACGGCGGCGAGGGTGTTGATTTTCAGTATTTGCCCTGTTTTTCCTGTGGCTGTCAGCGTCGTTGTGAATAGCGAGTATATGGCCATGATGATTGTGGCGAAGGATATTACGGCCATCGGCGTTGCCCCTATTGCATAATCGACGCCGTAGAAGAATGTTAATGCCGTGGGCGCGATTATTGCCAAGCCTACACAGC
>CAYFXU010000066.1:0-10269 GCA_964347145.1 uncultured Candidatus Bathyarchaeia archaeon | reverse complement strand
TGGCTGAGGAGAATGGTTGGGTAGGAAGCATGCGGATAATTGGCAGACTTGCCGAAGTGCCCTTGGTTCACGATGCAATCATAGTTGGAGACATACATGGAGACCTGGAAAGCCTCAAATGCATTTTGGAAAACAGTGACTTCATGAAAAAGGCGAATTGTGACGAAGAAGTTCAGTTGATCTTTCTTGGCGATTATGGAGATCGGGGGTTTTACTCGCCAGAGGTCTATTACGTTGTTTTGAAGCTCAAGGAGTTGTTTCCCGAGAACGTTGTCTTGATGAGGGGGAACCATGAAGGTCCCAACGACCTCCTTGTCTCTCCACACGATCTGCCACTTCATTTGAACAGAAAATTCCGTGAAAGAGGCTCAGAAACTTATTCAAAACTGCGGGAGCTTTTTAACCACCTATACAACGCTGTGTTTGTAGATGGGCGATTTTTTTTGCTTCATGGAGGCGTCCCAAGCCAAGCCTCCACAGTAGACGACATTGCCTGCGCCCATGAGAAACATCCGCATGCACGTCATCTTGAGGAAATCCTATGGAGCGATCCTTGGGAGGGCATAAAGGGCACTTGCGCCTCTCCCAGAGGGGCTGGAAGGCTTTTCGGCGAAAACGTGACAGATAGGGTTCTAGAAATGGTTGGGGCTAAAGCTTTGATTCGGGGACACGAGCCATGCGAAGGCGGATATAAGACAAACCATAGTGGAAAGGTTTTGACGATATTCTCGAGAAGGGGCTCTCCGTACTACAATGACTACGGAGCATACGTGCACCTAAACATTTCCCAGAAGGTGGAAGAGGCAAAACAACTTCTTCAATGTATTCGTAAGTTCTAGTCTCAACGCTTGTCGCGAGTAGAAAACAATTAGTGAGGCTATACCATATCCCTAACTCAGCAAATCCGGTGCGCGAGGGATACTGCTTGAAAATGGGAATAATCACGAGAAACGAAAATGGTTGGTGTTCCAGTCAACTTCAAGAGTCGATGGAAAAGAGAAACATATCACCTGCATGTTTCAACTATCGTCAACTTGTTGCGAGGATCAAATACAAGCCTACGGCATCTGTGGGTGAAACTAACGTTGTTCAAGATTTAAGTGCCCTAATTACCCGTCCGATTGGACGTGGTTCTTTGGAAGAAATCATTTTTAGAATGGACATTCTTCACCATCTTGAACGTTTAGGGACGCTGATAATAAACTCGCCCTTGTCCATCGAGCGTTCAGTGGACAAGTACTATGCCCTTGCTCTCTTGGAGGAGCATGGCTTGCCTGTTCCACGTACAGCAGTAACCGAAAGTCATGAAGAAGCTATGAAATGTTTCCATGAGTTAGGTGAAGACGTTATAGTAAAGCCCTTGTTCGGATCGAGAGGAGTTGGTTCCACAAGAATTTCTGATCCAGACGTAGCTGCAAGGGTCTTTAGAACTATTTCCTTCTACCATGGTGTACTCTACCTCCAAGAATTTATCCCGCATGGATTTTCCGACACGCGTGCATTTGTTGTGGGTGATCGAGTCATAGCCTCCATGCGTCGAATAGCAGAAAACTGGAAGACTAACGTGAGCCTCGGCGCGAAGCCGGTATCAATCGACCTAGATGAAGAACAAGAGAATCTTGCTGTGAAAGCAGCTGAGGTGATTGGTTGCAAGGTGACTGGTGTAGACATCTTGGAGGGTCCGAAAGGACCTGTCGTGGTTGAACTGAACAGCCAGCCTGGATGGAGGGGACTACAATCCGTCACAAGGATAAACATCGCCGACGAAATTATTGGATTTATTCTCTCAGAATTAAAGGTCTAGGAGATTTTGTGATGCAACAAGTTCAAATTTCGCGAATAGACGTTTCCGCCCAAACCCTTGAGCGAAAAGAAGACTTCGTAGCAGAAGAGGCTCCCCTCCACATATTTCTAAACCAAACCCATTATGTGACTATTCTCTGCTCTCCTAACCAGTTGAAAGAACTAGCAGTGGGACATCTGCTCTCCGAAGGAGTTCTAAGGTCAAGGGATGAAATACGGGAAACACGTTTAGAAAAGAATGGAAAATGCTTGGTGAGGTTAAATCCTGAAATTGACGTTGAAAGAAGAGTTTCCATCTCACAGCCCTTCGCGCGTTTGATTGTTTCAGCGTGTGGCTCCCCAGACTATTGGCCGCTCTCAAAACTTCTCGATAGGATTAGTCTTGTGAGTTTGAACTCCGGTTTTGCCGTCCAAGCTGAAGTCATTTCGCAGTCGGTGAAGCGACTCAACATGCTCGCCGAAAACTTCAGGAAGACAGGTGGGGTTCACGTTGCAGCGTTATGCTTTCGGAACGGCGAATTGGCAGCCTTGTCGGAAGATGTGGGGCGTCACAACGCTGTGGACAAGATCATCGGAGTTGGAACAGCAAAAGAATTGGATTTTGAAAACCTTTTTCTGGCTTTGAGCGGTCGACTGACTGGCGACATCGTTTTGAAGGCTGCTCGAATGAGAATTCCAATAGTTGCTTCGATGGCGGCAGCCGTCAATTCGGGCGTTGAAGCTGCTCGACTTACGGGGATATCCTTGATTGGTTTCGTTAGAGGAAAGCGAATGAACGTTTATACGCATCCAGAAAGGATTGTTTTCGTCTCTCAAGAAGTCTTGCGATAATAAGCCTGTCTTGAAATTTGTAGGCGCGGTCGTTCTTGAGAAATTCGGCTGTGATTCTTGCTGGGGGCTTCTCTAGAAGGTTTGGACAAGAAAAGGGGCTAATCGATTTAGCTGGTAAACCTCTTATTCTTCACGTGGTCGAGAGGGTACATAATATAGTCGATGAAACTGTGGTAGTTGTTAGTTCAGACATTCAAAAAGAGAAAATCGAAGATCTTTTGGGGCGTAGAGCGACCATGGTTGTTGACAAATATGACGCTCAAGGTCCTCTTGTTGGAGCCTTAACGGGGTTCGAGCGCTCGAGAGGCCTATGTTCCCTGTTGTTGCCATGCGATACTCCCTTCATCTCAATTCAGATAGCAAAGTTTCTCTTAGGCACATGCGCCGACAGGGGTGCCGTCATCCCTAGGTGGCCCAACGGAAATATCGAGCCCCTTCAGGCAGCTTATAATACAAAATTGGCTTTGACCGCGGCAAAAACGGCGTTGGACCAGGGGAAGCTGGATTTACAGTCCATGATAACCCGTTTAAGGAGGGTACGATACGTTTCAACCATGGTCTTCAGGCAAATGGACGCGAGATTATTGAGCTTCTTTAACGTCAACACGTCTATGGATCTTAAAAGAGCGGAATCCTTGCTGAAATAGCTCAGTAAATATATGTGGACGAATCGGTAACAGTGGAGTTTTAACACATAGAAATCTATTTCGAATGCCATGTTTATCGATTTTTATGGCAAGTATAGTAATTCTGCAAAGTGGCTGTGAGGGGCTCCTCATTTTTGGGGCTTTTCTGTCAAGATTTGAATTTCTGGGTTGAAAAGTGAACACTAAAACGCTTACCAGACACATGAGAAAACGGTAAATCATATTATAAGCTTTAAGACAGAGTTCAATGAATGGTGCGTTTCATATGAACGAGGTTAGGGTAATAGGAGTAACGGGATTGCCTACCATAAAAGAGGGTGACGACCTCTCCAAAATGATCTGCATGGCAACGGAAAGGCAGGGCATCCCTATTCAGAACGGCGACATAATCGTAATTACACATGTTGTTGTTTCTCGAACTGAGGGAAACGTTGTAAACCTTGACAACATCATTCCATCAGATTTTGCCAAAGCCTTAGCTCAGCGATTTAACAAGGACCCGAACCTTGTTGAAATCGTCCTTCGAGAATCTAAAGGCATTGTCCGAATGGGCGACGGAAAACTTATTACAGAAACCAAGAATGGGCTTGTTTGCGCCAACTCAGGCGTTGACCATTCTAACGTTCCTGGAGACAGAAACGTGGCCCTCTTACCCAAGAATCCAGATCGGTCAGCGCAAGAGATACGGCGGAAGATAAGGAAACTAACCGCGAAGGATGTAGCTGTCATAATCTCTGACACTCACGGGCGCCCTCTACGGGAAGGGGAAATCAACATAGCCGTAGGAATAGCTGGAATCAACCCTATTCGAGATCGAAGAAAAGAAAAAGACTTGTTTGGGTACACCTTGAAGATCAAGAGAACAGCCATCGCCGATGAGCTGTCTTCAGCCGCCGAACTGGTGATTGGTCAAGCAGATGAAGGAATACCCGTTGCTATAATACGAGGGTACCAGTATCCAAAGTCTGATAGAGCGAGATCAACCGATCTGATAAGACCCCGAGAAAAAGATTTGTTTATTTGAAACTCTTACAAATGAGCAGACATGACTGTTGAAAGGAACATTCTGGTCTCCATTCTGAAACTGACAAAAGATGGACCAATTGCAAGGCAACTTGTCGCCAGATATGCCAACGTTCCAACTCAAGTTACTGAAGAGGTGTTGAAAAAGTTTCGTGATGCCGAACTCATCAAGTTTAAGGATAAGACAATCGAAGTATCTTCGAACCAACGCGTCAAAATTGCCATTCACGCCATCAAGTCAGGAGCAGATTTTGAAAGAGTATGCAGGGTTCTTGAATGGATTGAATTTGAGAATCTTGTGGCTACAGCTTTCGAAGCCAACAATTACGTTGTCCGAAGGCGGTTCAGGTTTAAATGGGCTCAAAGAAGATGGGAAATCGACGTTCTTGGCTACAGAGAACCCCTCATAACCTGCGTGGACTGCAAGCATTGGAGTCACGGTTGGCAAAGGTCGGCGATAGGGAAAGCCGCCGAAGCGCAGGCTCTGAGAACCAAGGTTTTGGCGGAAGCCCTTCCCACCTTGCAGAAAGAGATAGGACTGGGCCAATGGAGACAGGCAACCCTTGTTCCAGTGGTTTTGACCTTGGTTTCGGTTCCTCTAAAATTTCACAATAAAGTGCCCGTAGTTCCAATCTTGCAACTCCAGAACTTCTTGAACGAGTTGCAAGCCCATGTAATATCGTTAACGCATTTCCGTGCATACTTCTAGGTCAAGCTATCCGATTATCTCAACAGGTGTCCCTAAAGCCTGCCCCGGCACGCCCTTCCCGAAACGTGCCTTCACTAGTCCCTTTTTACCGTGCAAAGCCACGATTTTTCCTCGAAGCCTACGCTCTCCAACTGGCCAAGCTATTTTTCTACCTACAAGTCGCGCCCCTTCCCTCGACGATTTGACCTTAGGAAACTTGATGACGCACTCCTTGGAACGCTGAGTCTTTGGACCCGTTCGATAGCTAACAATGAAGCCTGTTAGAGATTCAGACATATTCTTCAAATCCTCAGTCAAACGGCATTACTCATTAGTCTTAACAACTGTAAAATTAATTTTGCTCCCGTCGATTAGACAGAGTATATCGCATCGACAACGGACTTTTTCACAGCCTTCATAGCTGGATACAAACTGGACAAGCAAAGGATGCCTAGAACCGATATTAACCATCCTCCAACAGAAACGAGAGCAAATTGAGAGATAATCGGCTCGGGAATCAGAAACACAAATGTGACGAATAATCCAACAGAAATTCCGATGGCTCCACTAATCGAAGTTATGAGGAGAGCCTGCATCAAGACTATTTTCATGACACTTCTTGGTTTAGCCCCCAAGGCTCTCATGATGCCGAATTCACGTTGCTCACCCGCAATAGAGAGCATCAAATAGCTGAGAAGACACAGGGTGGCTGTCACCAACGAGAAAAGAGGCAAAAACATGACGAAAGACCATATGCGGTTAAGAAAATTCACATGTCTCCCCAAGATTTCGTTGAGTTCCACAACCTCCAAATTCTTCCCCGACAATTCGCTTTCTATCTCGCCGACAGCCTGCAAGCGTTCATACGAATCAACCTTGAGAAAGAGAAGATTTATGCTCGCTTCTCCAAGTTTTGTAGAGAGAGTTTCCAGAGGCATGTAAACCACCTTTCCATTGTTAAGGGGATCCAGACACACACCGATTATCTCAAAGGCTTCTTCAAATATCCCGATTTTCTGTCTTTGAGGATTGTCAAACATACTCAACGCCAAAGAGTCACCAATAACAGTGGAGAATTGATCACCCTTGTCGAGAATCCTACCCATAATCAGCCACTCATTAACGACATTTTCGGCCTCTACACCCAAAATTAGAGCCTCATCATATCGAAGATCACCGATAATAATGGGCTCAGTTGAATCATTTGGACTAGGGATAATTCCAGGAATTTCTAGAACCGAAGCCTCTATGATTAGGCGGGGATCGACTTTGCGAACTCCAGAAATATCACCCAATTTGAGTACCAGAGATTCTGGAATAAAGAAATCCGGATCAAAATAATCGATTGTTTCCATTTCCGTGACTTCAAAGGACTTTGAAAGAAGATTTACGTAACGTGTGGTAATGGCTGGATGGCCCACAAGGAGGACGTCTCTGCCAACGGCCTTTTCAACGTAGTTTGTGGTCGTTTGGTTGGCTATCACTCCCCCAGCAATCGTCACCGTTGTTAGGGTCAACACCACAGCGATACAAGTTATCGCCTGAAAAGTTGCGGACTTTCTGCGAACTAGACTTCTAAGTGCCACCTTGAATGTGAAACCTAGCTTTGAAGGAACTGTCCTTCCCAGCTCAAAGGTTGTTCCAAGTGAATAAAGAGGAGACAAGGCTTCGGCTGGCTTCACCCTAGCTGCTTTTATCAGAGGCAGAACTCCGGAAATGTGGGAGACGAGAATGAGAATGAGAAAAATGAGGACAATAGCCCATGAGCTAAGGACTTGTGGAACAGAAAACCCCAAGGCGTTTAGTATATTGATGGAAACGTAGTAGGCTCCGATTCCCAAAATTGTTCCAGCTATGCAGCTTAGGAAAACAACTATGGAGAGTTCAGTGACGAAATAGCCAAAAATGGAGCTATTCAAACAACCGGCTGCTTTCATCACTCCAATGTCTTGCACCCGTTCAGACATCGCCATGTAGGCGAGGAAGGACGTTATGAATGCTCCAGCTAATATGTTTAGAAGCCCGACCACCAAAATGAAACGTGAGAATACGTTAGAAAATCCGCTGGTTAGTTGTCCTCCTACGGTCAGGAAGGCAATTTCAAAACCCAGGTTGCTCCCAAAAATGACGAGAAAAAGTGTTGCGGAAGTGCAAATTGTCAAACCGATGATGGTTAGGCCTGTTTGAAATTTTCTTCGTGTTAAATCCTTTATGGGAAACGATATTTCACTCATTTGTGCCCATAATCCTTCCGTCATGCAGGCGTAATATTCGGTTTGCCAGTTTCATAATTCTTTCATCGTGGGTTGCAACAACAACGGTTTTTCCGTCATTCTTTGTTTTCTCTAGTATGCGAACAATTTTATGACCAGTTTCCACATCTAGGTTTCCTGTGGGTTCGTCGGCAAGAAGAAGAGGAGGATCGTTGGCTAAGGCTCGAGCAAAGGCAACCCGCTGTTGTTCGCCTCCACTGAGTTGGGCGGGAAAGTGATTGGCTCGATGCTCGAGACCTACCAGTTTCAGCAATTCTTCGGAACGCTCTGCAATGCGGTCTATGGACCAACCAGCCAACTCCACGGCAAAGGCGACGTTTTCGGTGGCCGTGAGGGTTGAAATGAGATTATAGGATTGGAAGACAAATCCAACATAGGTGCAGCGGAAAGTTGCCAAGAAATTTTCATCGTATGTTCCAAGATCATGCCCAAAAACGACAACCCTTCCAGTCGTTGGTTTGTCAAGTCCTCCGATAAGGTTTAGGAGGGTTGTTTTTCCGGCGCCTGAAGGTCCATAGATTGAAATGAACTCGCCTTTCTCAATTTCCAGATCTAGGTCTTTTAGAGCTTCGATCGTGAGGCTGCCGATTATGTATTCCTTGCACAGCGATGAGGCGAGAACCACCCTTTCTTTCATTTTGTCTCGCCGCGCTCTAGATCGAAATTCCCTTTGTCCTTCTTCAAAATGCGTTCTCGCTCAGCTAGTTTGCCTTCTTCCCAGTCTTTCCAGTTAATCTCATGGAATATCCATCGCTGGCCAAAGTGGGCAGCCAAAACGGCGTGTTTATACTGAATGGGGAGGGGAATCAACTGATCGAGGAAACTGAACAGCTTTTCGATTTGATTCTTGGGGAAATAGGCGTAATAATCGGCAGTTTTCACTTCAAAAACATAAATGTGCTCATCACGTCTGGCCATAACGTCGGGCAAAGGGCTACGACTTGGGTTGCTGACTGGCACTCGAACAGCCTGATACCTATGCTTTTCCAGTCTCTTAACCAAGGCAGTCTCGCTGTAGAATCCTCTTTTGCGCCATCTTCGAATACTGTTCTTGACATCGTTCGTCTTCATTCTGTTTTCATCAAATATTCGCCTATTTCGATATTTATCTCCTTTGAACACATTGATTATTTTCAATTTCCTGAGGCACATCGCAGGCGCGCGCGCGGTGCTAGATCATAACCTTTGGTTGGGAGGCCTTCATGCCCGAGGTAAGAATTTCAGCAAAGAAAAGAGGGGGAATGAAGTTTGTTCCAGCTCAACTTTGTTCCGTGCATGCATGATCATTATCCCTATTGTGATTCAACTTCTCCGATTAGCGTTTGGAGAGCATCCAGGATGATGGGTGCAGTTTGACGGCCAACGGACATCGATTCCTCATATTCATCAGGGTCCCAATCCTCGAATGGAATTATGTATCCCAGCTCATCGTTCCCCAGTCCAATTATGATGTTGTATTTGCCCGTCATCATCGTATCTGTCAGTTGATGTCCTAGCTTAGGCAAAAGCTCTCCAGGGACAGTCACCAGTTCTGTGTATCCGATCTTCATTACATTCAGTTCCGTCCTCAAATCTTCACCAAGAGGAAGCATTATAGTGCCTGGTGGAAGACCAAACATTTCAGAGACGTCCGTGGTACTAGTGTCCAACTCACCGTCAGTGTACATATCTCGCACCAGAATCGCGGGAAATGGCTCAGATCCCAATAATCTGAAATCGAAATTTGCCAACGGGATATCAACAGTTGTCTGCTTTAGAACAATGTTGGTATTTTCACATACTTCCGCATCTTCAAGAGCCTCTATGGCTGCGCTTGCCAGTCTAGAACCTATCTCCTCGGCCATCTCAAACGTGCGATTCACTGGCAAGCCTGGAGTCTCCATACCATCAAAAACTCCGTCTACGTCTGGAGTTATCATGCCTCCCAGAGCACCATTAAGGAATACCGCGACTCCTCCCAACATATCTTCAATGTATTCATAGACATACGCGAGATAGTCTGCTGAAATAAGATAATTATACGGTGCTCCATCCAGAACCTCTGGGTGACCAGCAAAGCTCAGCAAAGTAGCGATTGTCTCTTTTTTGCACTCGAATCTCATCACCACCAAGTCTGGGTATACTAGTCCTGGGTCACGCCCGTTCGCCATAATTCCGGGGACAGTTGTGTGAGCAACTTCCAATTCAGCTTCCTCCAATGCCTGAGCCGCAGCTTCTATACAACTCACCACCTGTTCCTTCACGAACACCATGTAATCGGGGTCGACCCCAGATACAAACGGATTAGGTCCCCATAATCCCAAGGTGTCAGGCCCCTCATGATTGTGGGTGCTGGCTACAACGATATGATCTATTCCCAAAGAGGGATCAACCATTGCTCTTATCTCTTGCACATCTGCATAGAACAAACCAATCAAGTCCACTGCTACGAAAGCTATGGTCGTCTCTTTGGATCGCACAACTACGCTTCTTGCATAGAGTTCGTCATGAATACCCACAGCAATTCTTATATCCCATCCTCCAATCCATACCGGATCTTCATATGGATCTGCCTCATTTACCGTTGGCGTTATGATCGTTTTGGCTGCACCTGCCATTAGTTCTCTCTTGCGGGATGCTGACATACCAGGTGCCGGAAGGGCACTGATAGCGAGCCCAACAACAAGCAGAACCATTAATGCAGATATTTTGGCTTTAGACATTTTTTCATCTCCTCCTTTCGTTTGGGTATTTGTTTCATCGCGCCCCACACTCGGCGCTCTGAAGGGAAAACCTGATGAACTGGATGATAAGTTTCAAACAGGAAAATATCGTCAGGCCCCCTTTCGTATGCTATTGTGGTGACAAACACTATAAAACTTCTGGAAGAATCTTCTAGAATATAACAAGTTAATCCACATGGGATCTCTTTTTTTAGTCTCGTTTTGACTTAAGAGAATGCCTAGAGATAGCGCACAATGTTAGAAAACAATATTAATTTGCGCAAAAGGTACGTTTTGCGCAA
>CAYFXU010000065.1:0-10435 GCA_964347145.1 uncultured Candidatus Bathyarchaeia archaeon | reverse complement strand
TTTGTTTCCTCATGAGACGAGCGTGTACATGATCCAGACAATCACACGTCAGAAAGCGCGCGCGCACTCACAAATGGTATAGAACTCTGCGTTAGCATGCCCTAACAGATTTCTCAGCTGATCTCCCATCTCGGGCAAGTCTTAAATATATTCGAAAAACAATTCCGATTGAGTTGCCAAACATGGTAGGAAGGGAATACGACTGGCATCCAGCCGAGGACCCGAAAGACTGGCGAACTGTCAGATACGATCCTAATTATTACAATCATACTGCGTGTATTGCCATTAACAACCCTGAGGAGATGAATTCGTATGTTCTAGGAACCCTCAAAGAAATATGTAATGGTTACGAGAGGGCTATGGGAGACGATTCAGTCCAATTCATAGTGATGACTGGTGTAGGTGACAGGGCCTTCTGCACTGGTGGAAACGTGCACGAGTATGCCGAGGTGTACAATAGGAAACCCTGGAAATTCTGGGAATGGGGAGAATTCTACGGCAGAGTCTTCGACTTGATCATGCACTGTGGAAAGCCAGTAATCGCCCGAGTAAATGGTGCAGTAGCAGGGGGTGGCTGGGAGTTCGTCGCCTGTTGTGATCTTGCAATCGCGGCAGACCACGCAGTTTTCATCTCTCCCGGGCCCAGGGTCGGCATGACCTCTGTTGGGGGACTGTCTCAATGGCTTCCCCTACACATGAGCATAAAGAAATCCGCGGAAATGGTTCTGCTAAGTTCACAGGTAAACGCAGAAGACGCCTTCAAGTATGGTGTAGTAAACGATGTTGTACGCAAAGACAAACTAGACGACAAGGTAAAGGAGTACATCGATAGGATGAAAAAATTGTCTCCATCCAGCCTCTGGTACTATAAGGTTCATCACAACTGGTGGAGGGAACTAGTCTGGCGTCTCACATGGGAACATGGAAAGGCTTGGTTTGCTCTCAACATTGGATCAATGGAGCCCAGCGAAGGCTTATGGGCTTTCAAACAAAAGAGAAAGGTTGAAATGGAGAAAATCCGCTCCTTCATCGCCGAGGGAGGGGACCCGAGGATTCCATACGGGCCCTACCTGCGTAAGTGTGACAAGTGTGGTGCAGAGTATCTCCCAGAAAAGGGTAAATACTGTTTAAGATGCGGTGCCAAACTTGGGCAATCGTGACTTAGGACTCGCGGGCAAAGCTTTTTAGCCTTTGCGACGTGCCTCTTTGCGCGGGTCTGTTGATTTCTTTCTCTCAGCCATTTTCCACCACTTTAAACCTTATGAACTTAGATAGTAGACAAACTGCTTTCCAATGACTGCAAACTTTCAGAAAAGATCATACAGCTCTTCATTGAGTTCGGGCATTCTGCCATGCTCTTTGAGAAACTTTTGAATCAGTTCGCTTTCCCTCATGGTGTACATTGGGTGTTCCTCGTACCCAAAATAGCGAGCTTTTTCGACTTTTTTCAATTTCTCCTGTAAGGCATGACGTAGATTAGGCGCCGCTGCTATGTAGATTATGGTCTTTTTCTCATCGAGCAGCTGATATACTCCGCCATTGTCAGGGACACAGCCTACATTGGCAGGGATGAACTCCAGCCATCTTTCTGGTGGGAAAGTTACCTGTGAAATTTGGAGTCTCAAGTCGCATTTTAAGCATCGTTTTGCCTCTTCAATAGCCGCCTCTTCATTGAAGCCCAGCTCTACCGGAGAAAAGCTAGTGCGTCGTTGCCCAATGGGCATGCAGGGCATCGGAACGCGATTCTTGTCCCCGAAGCCCTTCTCCTTTCCAAGCCAAGGACTGGGTTCTTCAGTTTCGACTAATATCTCTTCGATATCCCCGTCGCCACCTAGGTACCTGTCTATAGAAACCGCCGCTTTTCTTCCGGCGGCAATCGAGTCAATAATTGAAGCTGGACCAGTCACCGCGTCGCCTCCCGCGAATATACCGGGCAAGTTTGTCTCCAGAGTTTTCGAATCGACCCAGACGGTGTTATTTTCGGTAATCTTGACTTCTTTAGGCAATGACGTGAGATCTGGTGATTGGCCGATGGCTGCTATCACCCCGTCCAGTTCCATGACGTACTCCGAGCCGTCGACGGCCAATGGCCTTCTCCTTCCACTTTCGTCAGGTTCTCCCAACATTACTCTAACAAACTCCATGGCGACAACTTTTCCATCTTTTCCGATAATTCTTTTGGGCGCCACTTGAAAATGGATCTTTGCGCCCTCTTCTTCCAATCGCCTAACCTCTTCTGGATTCGCTGGCATTTCTTGCATGGATCTTCTGTAGATGAGGTGGGTTTCTTTGCATCCAAGTCGAAGGGCTGTTCTCGCGGCATCCACGGCAACGTCTCCACCGCCGACTATCACTATTCTTTCTCCCAGTCTAACCTGTTTTTTGAGGTTCACATCCCTAAGAAAATCGATGGCCTGGAGTACACCCTCCAATTCTTCGCCTTCAATGTTGAGTTTTCGGCTTGCTTGGACACCTACAGCCAGGAATATGGCTCGGTATCCCTTCCTCCTGAGGTCGTCTAGAGTGACGGCTCCTCCGACGGAAGTGTTGAGCCTGAGCTCAATGCCTTGCCTTAGGATTTCGTTGATTTCCATTTGAAGTATCTTCTTGGGTAGACGGAACTCTGGAATGCCTACTCTCATCATTCCGCCTGGCTCTGGAAACGCCTCAAAAACCGTTACTGTATGTCCCTTTCTCGCTAGGTGATACGCTGCCGTAAGTCCGGTGGGTCCCGACCCGACTATCGCTATCCGCTTGTCAGTGGGTGACGGTTTCGTGTGTCGAATCTTCAACAGTTCTGAATCGCGTTCTGCAGCAAACCGTTTGAGCGCGCCGATTGACAATGCCTCATCTAGCATACCCCTTCTACAGCTCCTTTCGCATGGGCTATGACAGACATATCCGAGGACCAAAGGAAAGGGAACCCTCTCCCGGATCACCGCCGCCGCCTCAACGGATTTTCCCTCACTTATGAGGTGAATGTATCGAGGGATGTCTATGTTCACGGGACAAGCGTGCCTGCAAGGAACAATGTCTTCTTTGGGCACTGGCCACTCAAGGTCTCTGTCTCTCAACGCACCTGTGGGGCAGACCTCAACGCACGCGCTGCAGAACCTACATCCAGATTCTTTGAGAGATGGACCAACGGTGCCGACCAGGAATTCACCGTTATGGCAAATGAGGCCGATGGCCTCTACTCCCCGAAGCTCTCGACAAGCTCTCACACAGCGACCGCAACCTATGCACAAATTGTAATCTCGAATGAATAGAGGGGAGTCTTCCACGGGGACTCCTACGAAAACGTAGCGTGGAACATCTTGCTTAACCCCGATGTACTCAGCTACCTTTTGTAGTTCGCAATGTCCAAATTTTTCACAGCAACGCTCATTCACGGGCACGTTCAACGAGCATGGTTCCCGACTGCAGCCTTCCCTTTCCGCGCAAATTAAGCAAGCGTGAGGGTGTTTCGCTAGGATGCGCGCTAAGTTGTCTCGGCGAAACTCTTGTACTGATGGAGTTTCTGTATGAACCAACATGCCCTCTGTGATGGGCGTGTTGCATGCCGTGGGAAAGCCTTTTATTCCTTCAATCTCCACGACGCAAAGCTGACATCCTTCAAATTCCTTTGTTGTTGACGCAGTGTTCCTGAGAGGCTTTCCACCCCGATAGACGTGACCATTTAGTTTCTGACTTGGCGCTGGTGGCAAGTCTGGATGATAGCAAAGCGATGGAACAAAGATGTTTACACTTTGTGCTGCTTCTAAAATGGTCGTGCCTTTCTTTGTTTCAACTTCAATACCGTTTATGACCAGTTTGACTGTATCCATCTCTTTCATCTTTGAGGTGAGCTGTTGTATTGGTCGCCTGTCATCTTCCACGAGTCTTCCACGTATGAATGATTGCGGTGCGATCGCAAGCCAGTACACAGGGTGGCCTTTCCTCCGGCTTGCATGCAGCGCAGCTATATTTGATTTTCTTTCGATGTTCTTCGGTGACTGCAGCCACGAGCTTGTCTTCAAGGTCAATCATCATGGTTCTCGTTTCGAAAACTCCTTGGGGACAAGCTTCTACGCACTTTCCGCAACCATCACACTTGTCTGTGTCAACGCTGATGAAGTACTCTCCGGACCCGTCCTTGTAGCCGTAATGAATAATCAAGTCATCAACTCAACTTATCTTTTTATGCAGATTGCCGTTCCTTTTCGTAGAGCGCCTTTGCGAATAGGGCAGCCCCTATTCCTCCAGCGATCATGGGGTCGAATCCTTCCTTTGCGGGAAGGGTTTTGATTCCTATTACTTCTTCCAGTCTCTTCACGACGCCAATGTTCTTGGCGATGCCTCCTGTTATGGCGAAGTCCTTCTCCACTTTTATTCTCTCTAGTAGTTCAGCTATTCTTCTTGCCATGGCCGAGCAAAACGCGGCTAGAACCATCTCTTTCGGCCATCCCTTGCGTAGGAGTCCTACGGCTTCGGATTTTGCGAACACGACGCAGGTGCTGCTCACGGGTTCAGGTTCTTTTTCTACCTTAAGTGATGTCGGACCCACGTCTTCGATGGGAATTGACAGTAGGTCAGCGATAACCTCCATGCCTCGGCCCGTGCCAGCAGCGCATTTGTCATTCATGAGAAAAGCCGTCACCCTTCCCTTTTCGTCGCATCGAATCGCCTTGCAGTCTTGACCGCCCATGTCCATCACGGTTCTCACGGTGGGTCCCCAAATATAATTTGCACCTCTGGCGTGACAAGCGATCTCAGTGATGGTTCTGTTGGCGAAAGGGACATTCACCCTTCCATATCCTGTTCCAACAACATATTGGACATCGTCCAGCTTCATTCCAGTTCCTTCCATAGCCCAATCCATCGCTTTGTTGGCACTGTCTGGGCTACTTGACCCTGTTCGCATGACGCTATGGGCATAAAGCTTTCCATCAATCATGATCACCGCCTTAGAACCTACGGAACCAACGTCAACTCCAGCAGTGACGAGGCTTGCTTTGGTCCAGTCTTTGTCTTGCACGGTCCACCTATATTCGGGCCATCTCCAATATTCCTTCTCCATTTTAACCCTCCATTTCACCTGAGCGGCGCAAGAGCGGCTCCTAAAGCGCCAATGAACTCCGGCTCCTTCGGTATCAAGAGTTTCACCTCTAAAGCTTTCTCTAGAGAGTCGACGAACCCAACGTTTTTGGCGACTCCTCCGGCTAAGACAACATCCTTTTGTATTCCCAACCTGCGTGTCATTGAGGTTATTCTATCGGCTATGGCCGCGTGTATCGCCCGTGCAATGTCCGCCTTCGACGTTTTTTCATGGATCAGCGTCACAACTTCGGACTCGGCGAAAATGGTGCACTGGGCATTCATTGGAACCGCCTTCTCAGCCTCAAGCGACAAGCTACCCATCTCCTCCAATTTTACCTCTAACGCTCTCGCCATTGCTTCAACAAAAGTTCCGGCACCGGCAGCACATTTCTCGTTGATCACGAAGTCTATCATCTTACCCTTTTCGTCACACCTAACTGCTCGACCTTCTTCAGCACCCACATCAATTATGGTTCTTGCTGAAGGGAAGAGGAAGGACCCTCCTAAGGCGTCAGCTCCTACCATGCTGATGTCGCCGTTGGCGTGGGGAGCGACTTCCTTGCCTGCCCCAGTTGCGACAATTTGGTCCGCGTCATCTAGTGATAAGCGGGCTTCCTTCAAGACTCTGTTGAAAATCTTTTCCGCGGATTCTTTTTGGTCGAATCCACCTGGGGTTAGCCCCTTTGCCAGGACCTTGCCGTCTTTCAATACGACCACTTTTATGTTCTTAGAACCCATATCAATTCCGGTAGTTATCGTCTTCATCAACTCCTATTTTGCTCCAAGAATTTCCAGGAAGGCGTCTATTTCAGCCTTCGTCCGCTCTAGATCGAACTCCCTCTCATCTCCCATGTTTCCTTCGAAGTGCATGACTGGAATGCCGGCCTTTTTCAGAGCTAACTTGTTTTCCGCTATGCCCATAGTTAAACCTTCACACCCTCGGTTATAGTGAAGTATGACTCCGTCAACTTTCCATTCTTTCACTATCCTTTTCATCATATCGCTCTTTAGTTCGGGAGAATAGAAATGTTGCCACTCAGGCCTGCTGAGGGTCCATTCTGCCAGAATTCGCAGAGCTTGCTCCCTCGTTTCTATTTCCACACCACTTTCTTGCGGCGTCCGTCTCGGTTCCCAAGCTCCATCCCCCTTCACCTCGAAGATTCCCATGAGGCCAAAGGTGTAGAGGGACCCTATCGAAACAACCCCATATTCCTCAAGGTATCTCCATAATTCAAGGAAAGCCCATGGAGGCTGGGTGTCCGTCATTACGCGAAACCGCTCATTACCTAACGCGGCAATTTGGTTGGCAGCCCTCCCTTTGACTTCATCTCTCAGCTTCTCGTAGAAATCTACACATTCCTTTCTATGTTTCATCAGAGTGTTGATTACGTAAAGGGAGTACATTGTCTTCTCATCTAGGGGTGCGGGAACTGCCCTGTTGAGAGTGCATATTTCCGCCCATAGAGAGGTGGCACGGCACTCATTGTGAACGGCTTGAATCAGCTTTTCATCATCATATTTCCTCCCCGTAACTTTCTCTAGCCAATCGATGCCATCCATCATTTGAGAAGAGATGTAGTCTATCCTTCTTTCATTCAATTCGTGGTAGGGCCCCACGCTGACATCAATGCAGAAAAAAGGAACGCCGCCTTCAAGTTCACTTGCAACTTGGTACCATTTTGCGTGACTGCAACAAATGTGTGAAGTCCACACAAAGTCGGGTCTTGGCCACTCCCCGCCCCAAACGTATTTATCCAGAATTATGGAACCCCAATAATTCCTCATGTATGCACACAGATCACGGGCATATCCTTTCGCCTCCACAGCCTCGTGGCATTTTGCAAAAAAATCCTTGTTGTGGGCCACCGTTGCTCCATAAGGCTCCCCCGTTAGGCTGTACACATCATCGCCAAGACCGGCAGGTATTGCACTAAACGCCCAAGCTCCTCCGGCCCACTTGATTCCCCCGATCTCGTCGGCTTTTGCATAGTTTTCGTAGTATTTTCTTCTCAGTTCTTTGGCTTCGTCCCAACAATCCAAAAGCTTGGTTTTGTATACCATTTTGGACATGCTTTTTCCTCCTAAAATAGGTCCATTGGAAGTTGAAAGGTTTCAAGGAAAGCTTCAACGCGGGTCTTAAACTGTCCCGCGGGGACCGTAACATCAAATTCCAGGAAATAAGTGCGGATGTTGTTCTTTTCCAGATGCAACTTAAGTGTAGGAATGTCGATTTCGTGTGGGTCGCAGAATTTTTGTTGGATCAAAAGCGCACCTTGAACGTTGTAGTCTTGAGCCAACTTCAAGATGTGAGGAAGCCTTGTTCGCTTCGGCCAGTCCTTGCTTGGACAAGCCGGTCTTTCTATGTAGCGAGCAGCAACGGCGTTAAGCCTATCTGCCTCGGGTATGATTTCGTTCCAGAAGTACCGGCTCCCGGTGCAATGGTCGTCGATAACAAAAGTGGCGCCCATTGATTCTACCATACTCATAAATTCGGTGTCATCGTTTTCGCTTCCGAGGATCATCAGCCTTACTCCCGTCTCGCGGTTAACCTTACGTCGCGGGAGTTCCTCCAAGAGTCTCTTGAGTGCATGGTTGTGTTCTTTCTTGTCGGTTACCTGGCTTGACGTCACCATTTCCATGGCTTCTAACCCGGTTAGGGGAGGATCATTTCTTTTTCTCAGTTCATAGATCTGTTTCATCAACCGCCGGTTTGTATTGTGTATCTCTATCGACTTGTCCAGGTCTTTATCGTTTATGTTGCTTCCAGTCCATTTTTCCAGAGATTTCTTGAAGTCCTCTAGTTCTCCTCGTAGGTAGCGGTACGCACGCGGGCTTTGAACGCCGTGTGGCATATAAAGGTAGTAACTGTATTCGATGGGTACGTTAATTCTCCAACTCGTGAAGGCTTGGCGCATGTGCAGACAACACTGCGCTATTGCGATGCCGTCCAAGTAGTCATATTTGCCAAGCAAACCCTGGGCTAGACAGTCACGGCAAAATGGACAGAACATCGAAAAAATGTGAGGTTCTGTGATGCTTTGAACCTCATGGCTTCCAAATATTCGGACTGGCAAGATCCCCGCAGCGTAGATTATTTCTTCTGGAACATAGGTGCAAAAATAACCTAACACCTTTCCTCCAGTTTCGGCTTTCCATTTTCTAGCGTACTCATGTCGATTCCTGTGCCACTCGTCAAACTTTTCAAACACTTTCAACCTACCTCTACAGTGATGGGCACACCCTATTTCGTGAAAGTGAAGATTCTTCATAGTTTTATGATTTTTAACTGTTTTGATTTTTCCCCCATATTTGCGCTATGCTTATTACATTTGTATTCTAAGGGGATTCAGCGCAGGTGGCATGCGCCTTACTTTGCTTAATTAGACCTTGACCCTACTACATAGAATGCCAAAAGGACCAAGAGATGCGAAAATTGAGAGAAAATTCTAACGAGGAAACCATTCTAACCGCTTGGTACAAATCTATAGAAAACTCTTTCGTCATCCAGCTTGATTATTTTGAGCCGAACTCTCATTCCAATCTTAAGATCTCCGTAATTTGCGTCGTCGATGCGTGCAGACAAGTAGAGGTCGCCGACTTTTACAATTCCCAAGCAGAATGGCAAGTCTTGAACAAAGCCTAATGGGGCGCCCAGCCTCATTTCCGTAAAGGCGTAAAGTTCACCCTCGCTGCCTAGGTCGATCCATTCGAGTTGGTCGGAAAGACAATGCGGGCAAACAATCCTAGGTGGCCACAATAATTTATCACACTTCTTACATTTCGTCGTTGTCAAGCGTCCTTGCCTAAGATTTTTGAAGAAAGAACTGATTCTAGTGTTCTTTTCATCTTCCAACGGATAGAAATCCAGCATGTAGGGAAGCTTTATTTTTTCCCTTCGCTTTATCTTCCCAAATTCTACATCGCTCATCTTAGACTCCTCGAATAGGCCATTATACTATGGACGTTCGCCGGCCCACTTAGGTTGTGTGCGACGGCTACTTCTGCCCCATCAACAAGTCTTCCTTTGGGCACCTCCGCCGAGAACTGTTGAAACACGTCGATGGCTTGTAGAATCGCTGTTGCGCCTAATGGATGCCCGCATCCAAGAAGCCCTCCCCTAGGATTCACCGCCACCCTTCCTCCGATATAAGATTCCTCGTTATTGATGAAATTTCCGCCCTCACCTTTGTCGCACCATCCGAACGCCTCGTATTCAATAATTTCAGATATAGTGAAGCAGTCATGCAACTCAGCTATGTCGATGTCAGCTATCGTAATTTTCGCTGTTCTCAAAGTCTCGTTAACCGCCATCTTGAGAGGAGTCCATTCTGTTAGGCTTGCTAGATTGTTAATGGCATTTCCAACATTGGCTTGTCCCCCTCCTATTATGTACATTGGAGTGTCTGTGTATTTCCTTGCGTCCTCGGCTGGAACCATTATGATTCCAGCCGCTCCATCTGTTATTCCTGAGCAGTCAAGGAGATTAAGCGGCGGAGCTATGACCGGCGACTTCAGCACATCTTCAACGGTGACTTCCTTCTGGAATTGCGCTAGGGGATTCATCGATGAATAATGATGGTTTTTCACTGAAACTTGCGCCATGTGCTCCTTTGTGGTGCCGTATTCAAGCATGTGTCTCTGAGCTGTCATAGCGAAGAACGGTGGAGCTGACAACCCGTTGATTCCGTCCCATTCCCGGTCGAGAACGCAAGTCATGTTTGTCTGGGCCTCAGCCATGTCGGGCATATACATTTTTTCCACACCGAAGGCCACGGCTAAATCGGCTATACCACTTGCAACACAAGCCCAAGCGTATCTTATGGCCGCCTGTCCAGAACCACACATTAGTTCTGTCCTTGCAATCACTTTCTTCGGAGCAATACCGAGATATTCAGCGACCATCGGAGCCACATGAGCTTGAAAAACGAATCTCTCTGGCTCGGCTGCACCAACCAGAAGGGCTTCAATATCCTTTGGAGACATATTCTCAACGCTTTCAAACATTTGTTTTCCAGCTTCTTGCACCAGGTCTCTCCAAGTAGCCTCTCTTTTGCCTGCTCTGGTTGCGCCTCCACCCACAATTGCAACTTTCCTCATTGAAACACATATCCCGTTACTTTTGCAAGTTTACCATGTGCGCGCGCAATGGGATTATAGATAGACGTGACCTTAGAAGTTAAACTTTACTTAAAAGGGAGTCTACGCCCATGTAAATGGGGCTTTGGATTGTTGATTCTAAAGGTCGGAATTTCGCCCTTCTTTCGGTAGCCAATTGTTTTTCAATTCCACCGTCATTCCTCCCTCTCCAAATGGTTCTATTTCCTTTTTCTCCATTCATAAAAACCTCTTCCAGTCT
>CAYFXU010000064.1:0-10583 GCA_964347145.1 uncultured Candidatus Bathyarchaeia archaeon | reverse complement strand
AGGATTTGTGTAGAACCATGAGTTCTTCGAGGTTCAGTTTTCCTCTCAAGAGCATCTTTAGGTTCCCGTGCATCAGTGAACCTCAAAGAATATTGTCTCTAAATGTATTCAACGACTCGGCTATATGGCTATCCATTGAGGGTTCTCGAAAGACAAGCATCAAGCACCTTGGTAATGTGTTCCTCGATCGTTTCCAGATTACCTAAAGGTAGGATAGGTCTCTGCGTCAACGATATGCAAAGAACGTACGTTTAACGAGTGGTATCAAGTTGGTTTGATAAAAGTATTGCAGTCCGTCTTTTGTAGATGGAGTTCTTGCGGAACCAGAATTCAAACGTGATCCCCAAAAAACTTGGACTGAAGAGGAAGTTTCGCGTGTAGGGGTAGAAAGGTTTTTCATAAACTACCTAGTATTCTCTAAGCTTAGATGTTGAAGAGAGGAAAAAAATTGCAGCTGAGAAAACTGGCATCCAAATTGGGCGAGGGAACAAAGCTTCTCAAGAATTTAAGGTTTACATTGTCGCATGACCTGATAATGCAGATAAGTATTCTCTCGATTATCCTGCTAATCGCCTTTGCAATTCGTCTATTGCCAATGCGCTGGGGATTGCATCTCTCTGAGTTTGATCCCTATTCTCACTATCGCTCTGCGGAGTATATTGTGGACAAAGGAGTTCTATCATGGTTTACATGGCGTGATCCCCAAAGGTGGTATCCTTTTGGGATACAGGTGTCAACGGCTTATTTTCCTGGTGTGGCGTTTACTGCTGCGTTCCTCTACAAAATAGTGCAGATGTTGGGGTTGCCCATTTCACTGTACGAGTTTGCAGTCATTTTTCCGTTGATAATGGCGGCGTTAACGTGTTTGGCGATGTATTTTTGGAGCAAAGACACTTGGGGAAAAGCAGTTGGATTGTTCTCAGCCTTGTTTCTTGCTTTGAATGGCTCGTACCTCGGAAGAACCTCATTGGGATGGTTTGACGATGAGACGATCGGCATCCTTGCCATTGTGCTCTTTGCTTTTTTCTTTCTGCGTTCTTTGGATGAGCAACGAACATGGAATGCCACAGCAAAATATGCAATTGCGGCCGGCTTATCGCTTGGGTATATATTCGCCAGTTGGGGAGCATCGTATTATCCTTTGGGATTGACAACCCTTTTCGCAGCTCTACTACTTCTCCTAGGCAGATATTCCAAACGACTGCTTCTCGCCTATGGATTAACTCTTGGATTAGGCTTGCTCATTGCAGTCAACGTTCCGAAACTGTCAACTGGTTTCTTGTTTACCGCGCCAGTGCTTGCTGCGCTATTCGTTTTCTCCTTGTTGTGTCTGTGGGAAATCTTTAGAAACGTGAAGACAACGAAGTGGAAGTTCATCTACACGGTGGGTTTCTTTGCGATCATTAGCGTAGCTTTTGTGGCAATTTTGGGAAGAGGGACAACACCGATAGTGGGCAAGTTCTTGACGGTCTTGAACCCTTTTGAACGATTACTTAATCCAATTGTGGAATCAGTGCAGGAACACAGACCACCGGCTTGGGGTTCTTTCTATTACGACTATGGAATAGGAATCTTCTTTATTGTGATCGGTATATACTTCGCCGCGAGAAATCCGACAAACCGAAACTTGTTCTTGGTTTTGTATGCCCTTACATCCGTCTATTTTGCCTCCTCGATGGTGAGGCTTCTTGTGATTCTCGCACCTTCTTTCAGCATGCTTTGGGCAATAGGTTTAGTTGGTGTGCTAAGACCGTTCATCATGGTTATGAGGGAGGTTCCGAGAATCGCATCTCGGAAGAAGTTCGTGTTCGGTCGCGTTGGAAAGGAATTCAGCGCCGCGGCTATCATTCTCGTGTTTATGCTTTTGTCGTTTGCGTTCATCTTACCCACAAACCCCCTGAGGGATAGACCGAGAGTCGTTGAGCAAGCTTACGCCCCTGTGACTATCATGGCCTCCAGTGTGCCCTTCAAGCTAGATGATCCGATACTCGAATGGTATGACGCTTTAATGTGGATGAAACACGAACTTCCAGGCGGTACCATCGTTGTGAGCTGGTGGGACTATGGATACTGGATATCAATTATTGGCAACCAGACAACATTAGCAGATAATGGAACGATCAACACCACTCAGATCGCAAACGTCGGGAGAATATTCATGTCTAACAACACAGAGTCGATCAAGATCCTTGAAAAATATGAACACAACGGACGCCGACCAGAGTACATCGTCGTCTTTACCACATTCCGCACTGATGGAAGCGAAGGAGGATACGGAGACGAAGGCAAATGGCGATGGATGGCGAGAATCGCGGCCAGCCGATATACCGACTATTTTGACGACAATACTTTTGGAAACTTGACCCTTGGACAGGACTGGGTGGATACAAATGGCAATGGTCAAAGAGACCAAGAAGATGAGGTCATTCCGAATGCGAAGGGACAAAACTCAACAATCCATCAACTGATGACCTATGCAATGGAAACGAAGCTCGGAAATCCGCCAACGCCTGAATTTGCGTTGAATTTGCAAGGAGACCCATACTTCGAAGAAGCCTATTTCTCTCCAAGCGGACCATACGGAAACATTCACGTACTAGTGGCCGTCTACAAGATCAACTATTGAGATCATGATTTTATTTCAAGTTTAGCGGGTCTTCAAATCCTAATTTGACTTGCGCGCGAGCATTATGAATTGTGCAATCTTGTGAATCTCTCTTTCCGTAAGTCTTACACTACTTGGCAGGTTGATTCCGTTTGAAGAGAGCCTTTCTGCTACCGGGAAACGACAATTAACCGCATATTTTTTGTACGGTGGCATAAAGTGCATCGGATAGAAGAAACGTCTGGTTTCAATACAATTCTTCGCTAGCTTATTCATTAATTCATCTCTGTTGATTCCATAGCTTTCGCTATCAATGAGTATTGAGTAAAGCCAGTAGACATTCGTAGCCCAGGGCATTTCAGGGTGTAGAACTACACCTTGAACATTTCTTAAATGGGAATCGTAGATTTTCGCGTTTTTCCTCTTTTTTTCAATAAATTGATCTATTCTCTCAAGTTGAGCAACGCCTAAAGCTGCTTGTAGATTCGTTATTCTGTAGTTGAAACCGATCACCTCGTGCCAATATCTTTTCTTTGTGTCCATACCGTGATCCCTCAAAACTCTCAGCTTGTTGGCCAAATCTTCGTCGTTAGTTAGGCACATACCTCCTTCTCCTGTCGTAATTATTTTGTTACCGTAGAATGAAAAGCAGGCTACGTTGCCGAATGTGCCAACTTTGCTGTCTTCATATTCTGCTCCATGGGCTTCCGCACAGTCCTCGACTACACAAAGGTGATAATCTTCTGCGATTTTCATTATGGAATTCATACTGCAGGGGTTGCCATAAAGATGAACGGCTATTATGGCCTTTGTTCTTTTTGTTATCTTTTTCTCGAGTTTGCAGGGGTCGATACACCAATAGTTCGGATGTGAATCAACGAAGACTGGTTTGGCTCCGGTGTATAAAACCGCGTTCGCCACTGAAGCGAACGTAAGTGCTGGGACAAGCACTTCATCTTTGTGACCTATGTCCAATGCTGCAAGCGCAAGATGCAACGCCAGAGTTCCGTTTGAGGTAGCTATGCCGCATTTTACCCCAAGATAGCTGGAAAATCTTTCCTCAAATTCCTCTATGAACGGACCCTTCGAGCTCACCCAACCGCTTTTCACCGCCTCAATCACATTTCTTAGCTCATTTTCACCTATGTCTGGTTCCGCTACGGGAATTTTGTACTTCACAACTGCTACATCCTTGAAGCCCTTGTTAAAATTCTGTTTTCACTTGGGTAGTTAGGTGCATCCCATGGAAATCTTTCGCCGTCAATCCATCTTTTCCAGCGGTTGATTTCTTCTTTGACCATTATTTCAACGAGACGATTAAATTTTGTTTTGGGACTCCATCCTAGTTTTCTCTTGGCTTTGGAGTAGTCTCCTCGTAGGCTGGGAACGTCAAGCGGTCTTAGAAATCGTTTGTCAACTTTGACGTATTCTTGCCAGTCAAGTTCCGCAACATCGAAGGCTTTCTGCACTAATTCTCTTACGCTGTGTGCTTCGCTGGTAGCGATTACGTAATCGTCTGGTTCTTTTTGTTGAAGCATCCGCCACATTGATTCGACATATTCAGGTGCATAGCCCCAGTCGCGTTTGGCATTGAGGTTTCCAAGTCTGAGCTCTTTACTGAGTTCAAGGGAGATCTTAGCGACTTCATTCGCTACTTTTCGAGTTACGAATTCCAGTCCGCGTATGGGCGATTCATGATTAAAGAGTATTCCATTTACAGCGAATATTCCGTACCCGTCCCGGTATATCTTAGTGATCCAATAGCCGTACAGTTTGGCCGCAGCGTATGGGCTCATTGGATGGAAGGAGTCTTCTTCGCGGAGAGGTCTATTTGTTTTGCCGCTTTTTCCGTACATTTCGCTGGTGGCGGCGAAATAGAATCTAGCGTCGGGGCATAACTGGCGGATGGCTTCAAGAATTCGGGTTACAGACAGACCGGTGACGTCTCCTGTTGCGACTGGTGTTTCGAAACTTGCTTCGACGAAACTTTGAGCGGCAAGATGATATATTTCGTCCAGTTCGGAGATTCTTAGTGTTTCAAATAATGAGCCGGTGTCGCCTAGATCAGCAGGGATAAGGTTTACCTTATTAAAGACATTTAGGTATTCTAGGCGCCAAAAGTTTGGGGTGCTGATTCTACGGTAAGTGCCGTAGACCTCGTATCCCTTATTCAGGAGTGAACTTGCCAGAAAGGCACCATCCTGACCAGTAACACCAGTAATCAACGCGCGTTTCAATTAGTTCACCTGGGAACATTTCATTTCAGATCTGGTTGTCTCCTCAAAATATTCTTCGGAGTTTTATTTTTGCTACAAAATAGGTCAAACCAGTCTCCATCAATAAAAAGACGGTTAAACAACTCAAAGTCAGCTAGTGAATGAAGCACTGCTGCATGATTGCGTCTTCTCTTGTCATGCTCATCGAATAATTTCATTATTCCTTCTTTCTTGAAGAATCCTCGCTGGATAGTACGAGGGCTCAACAGAATCTTCAAGATCTTGGATCGGTATTCTTCATTTTCTCTTAACCAAGTGTTCAAAGGCCAGTACGTGTTTTCCTGAAATAGACCGACGGACAGCGCCTTCTCAAGAGCTTTTTTAGCGTAGATTATCATCTTTCTTAACTCACTATATGTCCTAGTGGAAGGTATCGAAAGTAGCCCAGGATATTCATGCCTAACTAGATCAAAGTAAAATTTGTGTTTCATTCTGTAATAGTATGGAATCTTGATGTAAAACTCGAAAAGATCCTTGTCGAAAAAGGGCTTAAGGTCTGGGCAGTAGTTTCCGGTAGCAATTGGTCCACAGTTTATGTATCTTCTTCCTCTATTGTTCATCATTATATGTTCAATTTTAAGGATATCATTTTCAACATATGAATAGCGTTCACCTTCCATTTCTGCGCCTTTTACTAGACATTCGCGAATTTCATTGTAGAACTTCGTTGTGAAAACCAATTTCTGAATCTTTTTTGGCATAGCGAGTTTTTCCAAGCATTTTTCAATAGACACGGCCTTAGAATCCAGAAATCTGTCAATATAGGAACCGCCAAGAACTGCATCACCAAGATAGCCATCCAAGACTGCTGTCGGTGATTCTTTTGCCATGACTGGGAGGAGAAAGGAAACATGACTCGGACCGCCTTCAGTAATCCAGACAAATAGTTCCATGTTGCCTACCACCGTTTCAGCCGTTATCTGATGAAAATTATAGTCTATCGCAAACTTTTGAGCGATCAACCTGGCAAATCGAACATCATCACATTGTAAGTTTCCGAAGTTGATGCATACTAAGTTTTCGCGCTTGGATGGGCTAACTGAGGCTAACATAATGCGTGTGTCAAGACCACCGCTAAGCGTTAGCTTAGCACCTTTGAAGGTTCGTTTGTCTACGGATTTGACCAGTAGATCTTTAACTTTTCGTAATGCCTTAGGATTGTTGGTTACTTTTGAATAGTTAGATGGAAACAGAAGGTATTTTTTGATTTCATAATTGAATGAATCTAAGTCTAGCTTCAAAGTCGAGGCTGAATCTAGAAGAGTTATATGTTGAAAGACTGTTTTGTTCCCCAAGACATAGTGAAATACAGCATATTCAGCAAGAGCACATTTGTTGATGTTTTTGCGTAATGATGGGTCATAACATAGCAGAAGTTTCATTTCGGAGGAAAAAGCAAAGGTCCTATCTTTTATCATAAAATAGAGAAAATTTAACCCGAACGGATCGCTAGCCAGTTTTACTGTATTTTTCTCTAGATCTAGAATTATCGCCTTGGCTTGACCATTGAATCGTGAAAAAAAGCGGTCACCTTCTTTTCGATAAGTTTCATCAACATTTGGAGAAGAATACAATGAACAGTCAAAACCTTGAAAGATCAAAATAAGATCTTTCTTATTGATTATTTTAGAGAAATCATTCTGATTCCATGAAAGAAGAATAACTCCTTTATCTGTTGAAATTTTTCTAAACTGATCTCCATTCTTCCTTAGATATGATTCAAGGCGAGTTACGTCGCATGCTTCATCAGAAAAGCAACCAAAGATTTTTGCCATAACGATTCCCCTTATGCACATCGCACGAATTACATTACTCTTTCACAAATAATAATTCCTTTAGACAGTTTTTAGATTATGATTATTCTGTTTGCGCTTCTCTCTTTAGTTTTTGGATACGAAGCTTTGAGCATCAACTCACGGTCGAGTTTTAGTAGTTTAACTGATTCATCTCAAGAAGATCTCTCTTATTTTATTTGCTAGTTGTCTTATATGCACGCATAAAGTAGGTCCATAAGGTATATACCCAATAATTGGACGAAGTTTATGCGCTGTTAAAAGGTATATTTTGTAAAGTGATCCTTTGCAATCTAAAGGAAAGATCATAAAGAAATTTTTCCGAGAGCCCATCAGATTAGTGTAAAGAATTGTGAACCCGAATTTTCTATATATGTGGATTGCCCTTGAATTGGATTGGAACACATTCAGAGTGATGTAATGGTAGTTTTTCTTCTTTGCGTTCTCTATTACTTTCTTCGTTAATTTATGTCCGATCTTTTGATTTTGATATTCCTTTTTTACCACGAGAAACAGCGAATTTCTCCTTGATGTTCCTGCAATCCCTACGATTTTTCCATCTATTCTCTCCATTACTAGGAGTCTTGATTGTAGCATCTCCGGAAGCGGGAAACTAAAATCCTCTTTCTCAACAGTTAGAGACTTACAGAAGTAGGCAATTTCGCTGTTAAGATGTCTATTAATCATGCTTTTTCTTTCTCCTACTTATCGATGTTTGACGTTTTTTCTACAAATCCTTCACAAGCCCTAACATCTTGACCATAGCATACAAATTGGGTAGTCTTGCTTAGCAATTCTAGGCATCCATACGACTCGTTCGAAAACTGACATGAATACTTTGAGTAAACTGGAACTTGAGAAAGATTACATTTCTGAAGTCTTCGATTAACTTCGTCAATATACATTCCCTTTTTTCGTTCATTAGAACACCAATGTATTTAACTAGAAGGAATTCTCTTTTCCGCTCGAAACCCCATTCTGCCGCAAATAATCCGCAAGCAATGAAGCCCATCAAGCTGATTCAACAGATTCTCTAATACTTCATTAAAGCTCTTAGGAAGAGGAACCAACGAATATCCTCGATAGAAAATAACGCGTGCGTCAAAAATCTTGATATCCAGATTGCACTGTTTCAGTTCCTCCATAATTTCTCTTGGCTTAAAGAAGAGCTCTGAAGAACGTCGCTTCAAGGTGATCAATAACTTAGCAATCGGGTACATTATCCAAAACTTATTTGACGTGATCAAAATGAACTTCCCACCGTTCTTCAAAACTCTGGTCATTTCTCTAACCCAAACTTTGAACTTACGTTTACAGGGCAAATGTTCTATTGCCGAAAATGATGAAACCAAGTCAAAAGCTTCATCTGCAAACGGCAATTTCTGGGCATCTGCAACCAAATATTCAATTTTATCATGAAGCTTGAGAGCTTTGCAAATTTCTTTTCCTTTCTTTAAATCCTCGTAGTTCAAATCAACGACGACTGGATGGGCCCCTTTAACCGCAAAAAGCAAATCATCCAGCCCCAATCCCCCACCAACATCTAACACAGCCATCTCTGAACGGACAGTTTCCAAGGATAATCTTCGATCAACCTCCTTTACCTTCATATATGCTCTAGCGTTAGCATCCCCCTTAATTTCACCTAAGCGCAGAGTTAAAGCCGACAACATATATCTCATCTCTCTTCTAGACAGACAATAACCTCCTCAGTATCAAGTTGATCCTGTTTCTTGATGATGACCGTGCTCACCAAAGAATCCTATCTGTTTTCCATTACTTCCTGTATTATGCGATGTAACGATTGTTTTCTTTTTTCCATAGGGAACATTGTCAACATGCGTTTTCGAGCTTTTTCTCCAAGAGGTTGAAGAACATTCAGGGCTTTTCGAATAGCCTTAACAGTTGCTCCTACGTCTTCATAGGGAACGTAGAATCCGCAGTCGCCCACAGCCTCTCGTATACTGGAAATTCTCGAGGATACAACTGGGATGCATTCGCACGCCATGGCTTCGCCTACAGCACCACCAGACATTTCAGACTCGTGGTATGAAAGCTGGCAATAAACCTTCGCCCGTTGATACCACTCGACTAATTTCTCTGTTTTGATGAAGCCTGTGAAAGTGACGTTAGGAGGTGCGCGCGCTCTCAGATAGTCTATCGAGTCGTCAGCGTGTTTGCCGATGAGAACAAAACTAACATCTGGGAAGAATTTTGCGGCGGATAGAAAAGTTTCCAGCCCTTTCCGTTTGATAAATGACCACGATATTTTGGATACAGTAACTACAAGTTTTTCTTTTTCTCGGTTTGGGTGGAATTCCTTTGTGTCACAGGGCAGAGGGACAACGCACACACGAGCTATCTGAGTTACACTGGAAATTTCCTTTTCTTTTTGATAATGAGAAACGGATAGTATTTTTGTGGCATGTTCCAAAACAAATTTGACCATTCTTGCACGCAACGGATTCAACATTTGACCATAGTTTATCTTTGGCTCTTTGGCAACGTCATAGCCTCCAGTCACGATAATTGTCTTTTTGCTGAGGAAGATGGACAGAAACACCACGATAAACGTGCTTATTTTGATAAACCACACATAGATAATATCTGCAGAGATAATTTGCCGAATCAACCTAAGCAAGGTGTAGAAGGACCTACCTCTTATTTGCAACGGTTCTACGCAAAAGTCCGATAACAATCCAAAGTCTCTCCCGATCCATGAAGTGGACAAATGACCAATGAACAAGATTTTCAGGGATTTAGCCTTCCTTTTAGACATCCGACTAGAGAGCGGATAATGTTCCATCGTTCTTTTTTCTTCAGATAGCTTTATTACGAGTTCCCCCTCAGGTCACCAGAACAATAAATGTGTCGAAAAACCCTTAAATTTTCTTCTACCGGCTCTATTGTCGTCAGTAATAATATAATTGGCAGCCCAATTTAGGTCAGTTATACGCGCCTAGAAAGCCACGTAGGTAGTGGGGCTGTGCTCTCAAGAATGCACGTCCGACAGCAACAGGTAAAGACCGTCCACGTCGACGGAAGTATTGTCCTTTCATGTACTGAACATAAGGAGCATCTTCGTATACATCTCTTAAGATAGTCGCACCAATTTCGCGTAGGTAAATACACCGATGTCTTTCTGACATGCAGTCTTTCAAGTGAGTGTCTTCACCTGTTGGATTCACGTCTGCTGAAACGTCTACAGCGTATTCGCCGCGATAGAATTGTTTAGGATTCACATGTTTTTTGATCTTCTCTTCAGGTTCTGAGTCAAGCCAGAAGGGTCTCCAGAGTGCGTATAACCCCGTGAATGTGGTGATTGCTACAAATGGGTCCAGCATTCCGTGAACAATTTTCTGGAGAAATGTTATTGTTCCTATTCGCCAAAGATCACCCAGACTTTTTGGATAGCGAAACTTGCTGCAAGACACTAGGCCGACATTGTTTTTTCCTACAAGTTTCAGGGCTTTTAGAACATTTCTGTTTATAACCAGGTCGATGTCGACGGTAAGTATGCAATCGTATTTCGCTTTCTTAAATCCGGCTCGTCTAACATGAGCTTGATGGAAAATCCACTCCGGATCTCTTTCAACTTCAACAATCTTGGTGATAGCCTGTGCATCGCAAGCCACAGCCACTTTCTGGATAACCTGACGAACCTCTATGGGTGTAGGCTTGTCCGTGCAAACCACAACTTCGCTCGGGTTTACGGCGTAGTACGATGGCAACGTCCTTGGAATGAGATCTACCTCATCCCTGACAGGCACCACGATACTAAATTTCATCTTTTTACCTGCTCTTCAACCCATCTGTATGTTTTCCCTAGACCTTCTTGGTAGGAGACTTTTGGCTGCCAATTCAACTTATTCCTAAGCAAAGTTATATCCGCATTCCTGCTTCTAACAC
>CAYFXU010000063.1:0-10717 GCA_964347145.1 uncultured Candidatus Bathyarchaeia archaeon | reverse complement strand
TCTCTCTTTACTACTGAGGAAATATTGAAATCCTCCGGCTTTATCCCTTTCTCGAGTTCTCGCCAATCTAGGGGAGTTGACACAGTTGCTTCTTCTGATGCTCTCAGACTGTAGGGACACACCATTGTTCTGCCCGCGGAATTCTGCAAATAATCTATATAAACGGTATTACGTTCCCTGGAGCTAGAAAACTCTGATACTATGAGTTCAGTTCCCCTCGCCAAATGTTTTCCAATCTGATGGACAAATTCTCTCGTCTGCCTGTACGAATAAACGCGAGCAACTGGCAAGACAATATGGAATCCCTTCTTTCCAGAAGTTTTCAGGTAAGAAACCAGGGATAATGCATCGAGTTTTTCTTTCAGTAACTGGGATACCTCGATTGCGTCCTCAAAGTTGGCAGGAGGTTCAGGATCTATGTCAAAGAGGACTAGATCCGGTTTTTCGTAGGCATCTTTTCTGGAGAGCGGTATATGGATTTCTAGGGCGGCGAGGTTTGCCAGCCAAAGGAGTGTATCAAGGTTGCTGCACACTATGTAGTTTACGTTTCGTTTCGCAGTTTCTGAATATCTCGCGAAGGTTTCTACCCAAGGAGGCGTGCCTTTGGGAGCGTCCTTTTCGTAGAAGCCTTCTTGATTTATTCCATGTGGATATCTGGTGGTGACTACTGGTCTGTTAGCTAGGAAGTTGAGCATATTTGGAGCTGCTTTGATGTAATATTCTATGACCTGAGCTTTTGTTATTCTGGACCGTTGATAGAGAACCTTTTCCAAGTTTGTGAATCTTACTTTTGTGAGCTCCTTCACAATCTTCCGCCTTGAGATGGTGTATCTAGGATTCTTCGATTTTATTTTGTTTAATGCGCGCGGCCGCCCAAAATGGTGGCATAAACAGTCGCTATCAATGTTGCCACATGCGCGCGCGTGCAATAAGTCATTGCTAAAAACCGTTAAAAACGTATTGGCGCCTTATCTTTGTGGAGAGAGGCTCGATGAAGAAGACCTTCTGGCTTTTGGACGTTAATTACGAAGTCAAAGATCATCGACCTGAAGTTTGGATTTGGGGCATAGATGAAGAGGAAGAACGCATCCTCATTGTCGACCGAAACTTCCTCACATATTTTTATCTTCTAATCAAGGAAAAGGACACTCCGCGGCATGTAATGGAAAGACTACAGTCACGCAAGGAAGACTTTCCATTTCTTGTCGAGTTGGAACCCGTGAACAGAAGATTTTTCGGTAGACCTGTGAAGGCAATTAAAGTCTTCTGTCAGGATCCCGATCTCATAGGCAAGTATTCCAAAGCTCTCAAGAAAACAGTAGGGGTTGAAAAATGTCTTGAGGATGACATTCGATATTCCATGCGCTACCTCGTAGACAACGATGTAACTCCCTGCGGTTGGCATGAGGTTGAAGTCGAGGAAACGGAAAACGAACTTGGAGTTCAAGTCGATGCGGTTTATCTCGCGAAGTCGTTTCCTCGAGGGATGAAGAGAAAAGGAGCTCCGCGACTGAGGATTCTGGGCTTTTCACTAATTTGTCTTAGTCCCAAGGGCACACCCAAGCCAGAGAAGAATCCCGTGGTGATAATTTCGGTGGCGACGAACGCAGGAGATGAGGTGCAGTTTGTAGCGTCAGATTCTGACGACAAGCCCGTCATAGAATCTTTTATCGATTATGTTCGGAACTTTGATCCCGACATCCTCGTTGGCTACGGCGCGAATGGACACGACTGGCCTTACCTCCTAACTCGCTCTAAGAAGCTGAGCGTCAAATTGTCTGTGGACAGGGCGAAAACTGAGCCTCATAGAAGCACCTATGGTCACGTGTCGGTCACAGGGAGAGTTAACATCGACTTTCTCGACTTCGCGGAAGACTTTCCGAAAGTAAAAGTGAAGACTCTAGAAAACATAGCCGACTTTCTTGGCATCATGAAACTTGAAAAACGCGAGTTCATTCAAGACGTAGACTTCCCCTCATATTGGCGGACCCCAGAAAAACGTCCGCGTTTGCTGCAATTTTCCAAAGAAAACACTCAATGCATAATGGGCATAGCTGATGTCTTGCTAAATTTTGCCATGCAACTGTCAAATCTAGTTGGCCTACCTTTGGATTATGTAGGCGCTGCCTCGGTAGGTTTTAGAGTCGAATGGTTCCTGATTCGAAATGCCTACAAAATAGGCGAGCTTGTTCCTGAAAGAGTTGAACGTCCATACTTCCCCTACGCAGGGGCGATTGTTCTCGAACCCAAGCCAGGGGTTCATGAAAACATAGCCGTGCTCGACTTCAAAGCCATGTATCCCAACATTATGATCAGTCAAAACGTCTCCCCTGACACATACCTGTCGCCCACTGAACCAGAGCCACCAGGCGGTGTTAACGTGGCTCCAGAAGTAAACCATCGATTTAGGGCTGAGCCGCCAGGCTTTTACAAAAGAGTTTTGTCTTACCTAATTGACTTTCGAGACGGAATCAGACCAAAACTCGAAAAGCTTTCTCATAGTAGTGCAGAATACCGTGTTCTCGACGCTCGCCAAAAAGCTGTGAAGGTAATAACCAACGCCTCATACGGCTACACCGGGTGGATCGGAGCTCGATGGTACATCAAACCGGTTGCCGAAGCCACAGCAGCTTGGGGGCGCCAAGCCATTATTGACACCATCGAATTGTCCAAGAAGAATGGACTGGAAGTTGTATACGGTGACACAGACAGTATTTTTGTAAAGTATGACCCCGAAAAAATCGAAAAAATCTCCGAAGAAATCGGCAAGTTTGGGCTAGAGATGAAGCCCGACAAGATATACGTCCGTGTTTTGTTCACCGAGGCTAAGAAACGGTATTGCGGGCTCTTGCCTGATGGACAACTGGACATAGTGGGTTTGGAGGTCGTGAGAGGAGACTGGGCAGAAGTCGCCAAAAACGTGCAAGAAAGAGTCTTGGAAATAATACTTAAGGAACAGAAGCCTGAGAAAGCTGTGAGAATCGTTCACCAATACATTTCTGATCTGCGACAAAAGATGGTGCCTTACAGAAATCTCACAATATGGAAAACCTTGACGAAACCAATCGAAAAATACGCCGTCAGGGCTCCGCACGTTGAGGCTGCGAGGACGTTGATGAAGGAAGGCTGGGATCTATCTAAAGGCGACAAAATCGGCTACGTCATTGTCGCTGGTCCCGGTCGATTGCACGAAAAAGCGAAACCCTATGTTTTAGCCTCCTACGACGAAGTGGACCTCGAGTACTACATCTCGAATCAGATAATTCCAGCTGCGTCCCGAATTCTAGCCATGTTTGGTGTAACCGAAGAGAAATTGTCACCCTCAAAAAAGCCTAAGACCCTTCTCGAATTTGTGGAGGATTAAGCTCCAATTTCCTTGAACGTTAACAGATTTACTTGCAACGGTTGCTTGATCGCCTCTGAGATGCGGGCGGCCACGAGATACTTAATTTTCTTTTCGGCTGCAACGTCTACAAGCCTTTGTGTTATGACGCCGTCAAAGATCACTGTGTCCACGTCTTTTATTTCCTGAAGTTTCTCCGCGAGCTCACTCACGGGCAGTCGCTCTGTTTTCTCCATCTTTTTGTTCAGCAACACAGCCTCTAATGTTCCTTCCAGTTCTTTTGTGGCTTCAACAATTTGCTTAGGAACCAGTATTTTCCGCCGCTCTTTCTTTGCTTTGACTTTTTTTATGGGGATCTTTTCTTTGAGTGCCTTTTCGATTATTTTGGGGCTTAGCTCCTCTACTTCCTTGCCCGGTGGCGCTCTGGCAATGTACTTAACGTTGGTTACCTGAAGCAGTTCCTTGAGGATAAGGTCTCCGCCTCGGTCTCCGTCGAGGAAGGCTGTGGCTTCTTTTTCTCGACATAGTTTTATGATGGTTTGGGGGATTTTGGCCCCTTCGAGGGCGATGACGTTTTGTATTCCAGCTCTTAACATGCTTATGACGTCTGCTCTTCCTTCTACTATGATTATTTGTTTCGCGTTTTCAATGTCTGGTCCTGCCGTCAATTCGTCAGGTCCATATTTTTCAACTCTTGCCAACCTCAACGTTTCTGAAACTTCTCTAAAAATCTCGTCTGTGCCAGGCATGGTTTCGATGGTCCATTCATGGAGAACTTCCTTCGCTCTGTCTATGATTGTTCTTCGCCTCGCGTCGCGTATATCTTCTATTTTGTCTAAAGTAACCTTCGCCTCGCATGGTCCTACTCTGTTTATGCTTTCGATGCTTGCTGCGATGATTGCTGTTGAGACTCTGTCTAGGCTTGTTGGTATGGTTATCGCGCCGGTTGTTTTGTCTTGTTTTGATTCTAGACTGATTTCTATTCTTCCGATTCTTCCCGATTTTTGGAGTTCTCGGAGGTCGAGTTCGGGTCCAAACAAGCCTTCTGTTTGTCCAAAAACTGCTCCGATGACGTCTGGTTTTTCAACCACTCCCTCCACTTCGAATAGGGCCCGTATAACATACTTTACCGTGACCGTTTGTGATGATTTCATTCTTTTTCACCTCAATCATAAATCTGTCCTCAACATAATTGAAAGGCCTTCTAGTTCTAATCGGTTTGCACCTATTATACTTTGCGACTTTATACTCCTACTTTTTGCTTTAACGTTTGCAGAAAGGTTGCCAAGCCTTCTATGTCCTTGACGTCGTGTCCCACCAAGCGGAGAAGCATTTTCCAGAAAAGAAGATTGGGGTTTATTCTCATTTCTTCCAGGCGACGAGTCAAGCGGTTGGTCCATATCCTGCCGTGTCTATCGAAATCCATCAAAAGGATGACTTCGCGGTTTCCTCTTTTTTCTACTTCACTGAGAACGTCAAGAAACGACTTTCCAGAGGATTTTGCCAAAATGATGTCGCCTTCTATACCCAACCGACGCAGGGCGTTTGCGTCGTTTCTTCCTTCGACTACTAGTGGGGTTCCCTTGCTTGATTCTGTTATGAGCCTTTCCATAAGTTTAAGGATTTTCTCCAGTCTTTTCTCTGACTTGGTTGCCAACGTTTCTACCTTGTGATCTCTATTTCCATCATTTTCTCCAGCAATTGTGGATGTGCACGGAAATGTTCTCTAACTGGTTTCAAAATTTGGACGAGGGCCTCTGCGACGCCGTTCTTGAGGTCCAGTGGATGGATTTTGCCCCTTACGTAGGCTTCTTCAATTTCTCCATAGTTTTCAAAGTCTTCTGGACCTCCATACTTTGTTGGTCTCGGTATCTCTAGACTTTCTCTTTCGGCGAAAACGACGTATCTTGCCAGTTCAAGTATAGGGTTCCCCTTCACCTCTTTTGGGGGGCAATAGGCTTCTTTGATTTTGGATTTTATGTCATTTGGAGTGTCGTGGACGAATATGGACCTTTTGGGTACGCTTTTGGACATTTTTGAGCTGATCTGTACGTTTAGGTCCGCGTTTTCGTCGAATTTCTTTTCAATTGTTTCTGGACCTTGGAGCCCCATGAGGAGGTGGGTGTGAACACATGAAGGCTTTTTCCAGCCGAGTTTATCAGCTACGTCTCTTGCCAGCATGTGAGCTTTTCTTTGGTCTATGCCTGCGCAGGCTACGTCAAGGTCCATGTGGAAAATGTCTGCGGCTTGCATGCAGGGATAATATATCCATGCTGTTTCGACGTCGGTCATGCTCATTTCTCGGCCCATGATCGGCAAGGCGCGCCACGTTCTTTGCAGCGAAGCGCTTTTGGCTATTCTGATGACTTTTTCCCAGTATTCTATGTCTTTGGCTATGTCTGAAGCCCAAAGATATTCCACGCTTTTTGGTGTTACTCCGATTGCTGTGAAGGATTGTTTTATGTATTCGCCGCAGGTGCGGATTTTTTCCATGTCGCCGCCAAGTTTGTTGTTTATCCATGAGTGCCAGTCGGCGAGGAAAACGATGAACTTGAAGCCGGCTCTTGTCATGTCTTTGATTTTGGATGCGCAGACTAAGCCCAATCCGATGTGCATTATTCTGGGTGAGCGTGAAAGAACTCAGGACTCACTGTCCAGAACACTCGAAACCCCAGTAGGCTCTGGGCTTCGTCTGGGTTTCCAGCAATGTGCGGATTTCTTTTGGAGTTATGACCTCTTCTGAGTTTCTCTTGACAAGGTGTATTCTTTGTTCTAAATCCAAGCAGATCCCCCTCTTTCACATTTTCTTTGACATTGGTTAACTTAAAAGTTCTTGTCGCGGGCGTTGTGTCCCACGTAACTAACACTCAACCTCACAGTCGGAGCCTTACGCTCTTCTCAGGTGAGCTCTCTCTGACGTGGGTTGATAGACGCCCGCGCCCACCGTGTCCCATGCCTGGGTAAACCCTTCGTCAAGGGTAGGTGAGTCACCAGCCTCTGTTGGGTCCGTCTGCATGAGCCCTGTTAAGGTACCGGTGGGATCTAGCTCGTGCCGACGTCATCGCCACTAAGAAGACCGGAATCCACGAACATAAGATTTTCTTAAACCGGAAGGTAGGATTGGCTTTCAGCGTGTTGTGTCCACGATTTTTTGTAGGTCTACTTCGAAGGCGCTTGTTGGATTTTCCAATTCAAAATCGTTAAGGACTTCCGGGTGAATTTCTCCAACCACGCCAATCTTTCTGCGTTTGACATGGATTGCAGCCACTCTTCCCCGCAAGAAACTTGGATGCCTAGTTTCTCTAATCGCCCAGTTTTTTAAGCCAAGATTGTCGAGCACCGCTTCCACACAAGACTTTATCTCGGTGAAGTTGGCGGTTGGGTGGGAGGAGACGCATGCCACGCGAAGCCTTCGTTCGGTTCGAGTCTCAGCCTCCCTGTTGATTTCTATCACGTCGGAAACTTCAAACATTCGTTGAGGATAAGCTTGGTGTTTATTGTCTGCCAGATTCTTCATCAGACTTGGTAACAAATCGTTCCGAATTATGGAATACTCTGTAGAGACGGGGTTCTCCAGCCTGATCATTTTGTGAGCCTTCCTTCTCATTTTTTGGTAGTGGTCAACCTCGTTGGCTAGAATGAAGTTCATGGCTTCCACGAAGCCTAGTCCAACCATTATTTGTCGAACGTCATTAGCCAAGTCACTTAATCTATGGTCTCTGCCCGTTGTCACGGTCGTTGGCCTCGTAGGTTTCAGCCTAAAATAGCCGTAGCCTATGGCAACCTCCTCAACCAAGTCAATCTCATGCATTATATCGATCCGATAGGCGGGAACAAGAACCTCCAGAACCCCTTTGCCAATCCTCCTTGCTGCAAGCCTCGACTTCTGAAGGGATTGTATGGTTTTGGTCTCCGAAAGCTTCAGACCCAGCAACTCGTTGGCATAGTCAACCCTCAACTCCATTCGCTGAGGGGTCAAGTCAGGAGTAACCAGGACGTGATCAGCATATTCAACGCTAACACTTTCTATGGTTCCACCCATATCTGCCAGCGCCATCACTAAAACGTTCAAGCTTCTTGAGATTGCGTTTGGCTCGGTGCCAGTCACATCGATGAACAAGTTTCGCGTCCGACTATCCACCCTTGTCAGTTCACCGTTGATTATGGGCGGGAAAGAGAGCACGCGCCCCAACTTATCCACGATTAGGGGATACCTTGAAGCCCAATCTACGTGACGTCGATAGGCTATTCCCTTCTCATGCTTCTCCAAGATTTCCTGTAGGGTCATTTCTTCCGTCCTATCTAAAGGAACAAATCTGACATCGCTTGGGGTGCTAGTTCTGTAGGTGAAGGGAGGTTCAACAGCCTCTAGGTTGTGCACTCCAATAGAGGCTTTTTTCCGGTTCCTGCCGACTCCCCAGTGTAGATCCTCCTGTATCTCCATAAGTTCTCTAACAGTGTCATAGTCAAGCTTCACGTCGCGTATGACAGCTGAAACGACGTAGGGCCTAACCTCCGACACTGTTGGATCCACTTTCAAAACAATTTTTCCTACTTTTTTCTCATACTTGGGGAGTCCTGTCTCCCAACCCATCAGTCCACGGAAGGCTCTGGCCACTCCACCATAGCTTGAAAAGTCCACACGGTTTGGGTTAAACTCGATTTTCACGTAATCCGGCCCAATCTCTTCTGTGTCAACGCCCAGCCAAGGAAGCCATTTAGCCATCTCTTCTACGGTGAGGTTGCGCCCAACAGATGAGGAGAAGCGTTTTCTGTTTAGAGTTATCGCTGGCATACTGGGGTCCTCCTGATCCAACCTAGATCGTTCTTGTACAAGAGGCGTACGTCTTCGATGCCTAGTTTGAGGAGTATCAGGCGTTCCAACCCTCCCCCCCAGGCTAAGACTGGATGTTTTATGCCAAGGGGAGCCAAGACTTCTGGGCGAAAGATGCCCATTCCACAAAGTTCCACCCATGTTTTAAGCTCAGGAACGTAAACGGTGGACTGCATTGAAGGCTCCGTATATGGGAAGTAACTGGGCCAAAACTGCACTTTTTTCAATCCAAGTTTGAGGTAGAACTCCTTCAAAGTCCCCATAAGATCTCGCAGAGTCACCTTTTTGTCCATGATTATTCCTTCAATTTGATAGAATTCTGCGAGGTGTTGGTAGTCTAACTTCTCGTTGCGGTAGACACGGTCCACGGAAAAAACCTTTACCGGCGGTTCTTTATGTTCAGCGAGGTAACGAATCGTCACTGCGGTTGTGTGAGTTCTTAATAGCAGCCTCTTGGCTTCGTCAGGACTCCAAGTGTATTCCCAACCTCTCGAACCCGTTATCCATCCGTCCTCATGGGTTTTCGCGACGGTGTCCACAATGTCTTTTTTGGGCAGTTTTCCCTTTCTTGGTTGCGCGAGATAGAAGGTGTCCATCATCTCTCTAGCCGGATGGTCTTGAGGTTGGAACAAGGCATCAAAGTTCCAGAAGGCTGTTTCAACGATGGAGCCCCTTATTTCAGTGAAGCCCATCTCTAGGAAAATTTCTCTAACCCTCTGAATTATCTGCTGTGCCGGGTGAATTTTCCCAGGATAGGTTATTGGGCCGGATGCGGCTACGTCAAAGCGTCTGAGCTTCACCTTTCGCCATCTTCCGCTTCGGATGAGTTCAGGAGTGAGTTGACTGACTTCCTCAACGATCTCTATTCCTTTCTTAACTCGGTCCCAGCCAGCATCCGTTAATTCCAGTTCTCTCATGGTTTTCTTACTAACTTCTATGAGTCTTCGTCTTTTGAGAAGGGAAACAGCTCTTTTCAGTCCTTGGCTCAGATCCTCAGCATTTATGCGTTGCTTTTCGGCTAGGAGGGATAGAAGTTTTTCGTCATTTCCAATCAGCGGTTCCCCCGAGGATTTTAGTACACCCTCTTTTTTCTTCATGATTGCCCAGCCCTTACGGCTGAGCCACCCCAAGGCTATTGTTAGAAACTTCTTCTCTAACCCTGCCTTCTCAACAACATCCTCAACCGAAGCCTCTCCGCCTAACTTGATTAATGAGTTGATTAGCCGTCTTTCAGGAAGCCTTCTCTTCGCGTGATGGTTTCCTTCTTTGTTCAACGCGATTACGGTTCGCCTTCTTTCGTGGGTTCTCACTAATTGCTTTGTTGTAAGGGATAGGGCAGCTCGCATGACTGCCGCATGAGCTAGGCCGCTACCCTTGATTAGTTGGTCGACGGAGCCTCTCCCCTCCAGCCTTTCCAGAGCAAGCAGGGTTTTTTGTTCGTTCTCTCGAAGCTCAACCACTATTTTCCCCTCCTCCGAAACCTTGCAGATTTGGCGGTAACAAGGGTCGATAAACTCTTTTTAGCATTGTAGCAAGAATGCTTTAAAGGTTTCAACTTCGGATGCCCCAGATTAGTTGAAAAGGAAGTTAAAAGCCAAATATTGGAAATTGGCAGGACATCCCTTCACCTTCCTAATGAATAAAGATAAAGGTTATTTATAATTTGCCCGTCACTTTCGATGGTTACGTGACCTGTAATATTTCCCTTGCCTTGTCAACGAATGTTCGCCGTTTTCGCTGATGATCTTTCACGAAGTTTAGAACGGTTTCTGTCGTCTGGGCTTTGTGTTCTCCACATAAGAGTTTACCGGCTCTGCAATCGTTATAAACCTTGACGATGTCGTCGTCGTTTTCTACAAAATGGTACATTTCAATCTCGTATATGGGGCAAATCTCAGGCACCCCTCCCAATATTCTCTGCTCTTCCACGGTGGGTCTTCCGCCGGTGAAGGCGTTTGAAATTTTCTTTGCGATGGATTCGGGTTGTTCGTGCAAAGTGAAGTAGCTCATGGAGTTTCGTTTGGCCATTTTTGGAGAACCGTCTAGCCCCTTCATGATTTTGTGGTAGGTGGAGGAGGGAGAGACAAAATTGAACTTGCGGCGAAACTTGGTGGCGAGGTCCCGGGTTAGCCGTAGGTGGGCGTCCTGGTCGATACCTACAGGGACAACCGTTGGTTTGGGTCCGTCAAAATCTTCAAGTTGAGGCATCAGTATGTCTCCTGCCTGTACAAGCGCTGATAAGTAGAGTCCAATGTTGCGTTCACCGTAGATGGCTTTCATTGTGGCTAATGTTACGCTTCTTCCAAAAAGAACAGCTAGGTCTCTAACTCGCAGTTCCTTGTATTGCCGATAGATGTAGCCTCGCTTCGGGTCGAATCCTAAAGCGAGTAGATCCGCAACGTTGCCCACAGCGATTTTTTCGCTTTTTTCGAAGGGAATTTTGTTGTCTTCGTAGGCTTCGATGTCTGCGATGCAGTAGAAGGCGGTGGCTCCTTGTTCCTGGAAGTAGATGATTTCGCGTGCGGTCATGAGGGTTCCCA
>CAYFXU010000062.1:0-10896 GCA_964347145.1 uncultured Candidatus Bathyarchaeia archaeon | reverse complement strand
GTGCAATTTGTGTAGTCACAGATGCGGAATATCCGATTCTAAGAGAGGAATCTGTGCTGTCCGAGAAAACAGGAAGGGAACGCTTTACAGCTTGGTTTACGGGGAAGTTGTAGCCCGGGCTGTAGACCCCGTAGAGAAGAAGCCCCTATTCCATTTTCTTCCTGGTTCGCGAAGCTACTCCATTGCGACGGTGGGATGCAACTTTAGGTGTGGGAACTGTCAGAATTTTGAGATTTCTCAGATGCCTAAAGACCGTAAGATAATACTTGGGGATCATGTGTCTCCTGAAGAAATTGTTGTGGCGGCCAAACGAAATAACTGTGAAAGCATAGCGTACACGTACACTGAGCCCACTATCTTCTTTGAATATGCCTATGACACAGCCAAACTAGCGAGGAAAGAGGGAATCAGAAACATCTTCGTGACTAATGGATACATCACTGAAGAAGCCTTGGTCGAGATAAAGCCATACCTAGACGCAGCCAACATTGACCTAAAGAGTCTTACCGAAGAGTTTTATCGCAAGAACTGTGGCGCACGCTTAAAGCCCGTATTAGATTCCATAAGACTTCACAAGAGTCTCGGGATCTGGATTGAAATAACAACTCTGATTATCCCAACCCTCAACGACTCAGAAGAAGAATTGCGGAAAATTGCGGCGTTCGTCAAAGAGGTCGGTGAGGAAATACCTTGGCACATAAGCCAGTTCTATCCTACGTATAAACTTCTGGAACTACCTCGTACACCTGTCGAAACTCTTCGTAGAGCTAGGGAGATTGGTCTGGAATCGGGGTTAAGATACGTCTATGAAGGAAATGTACCTGGTGAAACTGGAGAAAACACCTACTGCTATGAATGTGGGAAACTGCTGATTCGTCGGTACGGCTACCAAATTCTGGAAAAAAAGATTGCGAACTCTGCGTGTTCGCATTGTGGCGCCAAAATTGACGGTGTAAACATGTAAGTCGCGCGCGGATTAGTATCTGCGGCTATATCTGTACAAGGCGCCGGCGACAATCAATGCTCCAACCACGATTATTATGGCTGGCCAGAATAGGGGATCGGTTACTTCACGTACCTCCGGTGGAATTAATCCAGGCACCCAGGACAAGCCCACAATTATTACTATGATGCCGATGAGTACGCCCGCGATTGCACCGCCGTGGGGGAGCCCAAAACACTGTTCTTCCGCACGCCTTCCAAACTGTTCGCCCCATTCCTCTGCCCGTCTTCCAAATTCTTCTCCCCATTCCTTCGCACGTCTTTCAAATCTTTTCTCCCGTGAGACCTCCAGGTTCGCTCCACACTTAATGCAGTATTCAACATCTTCTTCGTTTTTGGTGCCACACTTAGTACAGTAAACCATACATCATCCCCACCAAATTCGATATAAAAAGGCTCTTTGGCTGACCATTTAAACTTAGCGCCTCAAGTATCACGTATTCCAAAGGAAAATAAAAGCTAGGCCAGAATGTCTTGACATTTTGCAAACCACACACAGGGAGAGAATTACTACAACAACTGGACAGAGAGTGCAGCGTTTAGTTTTCTTTTGCCTATTTTCTATTCTTCTTCCACGGTTATGGCCTCTGTGGGACACTGAACCACGCAGGCCATGCAGAGAATGCAGTCTTCTTCTCTAACAGGAACAGATTTCTGAGTGTCCGGATATTCAGGAAGGTCTTGAAGTTCGAAGACATCTACAGGACAAACGTCCACGCAAACACCATCGCCGTCACATTTGGTCCAGTCAACCTTGACCTTTACCATTTCGACCGTACCCCTGCTTAAACCTTATTCAACACACAAGAGATTTTAACACTTTCGTTCTGCAACCGTTTTGCCATTTTTATCAACTGGCGCAACAATCTTTTGTAAAAGTGTTATAGCACATCATATGTCGTAGATAGCCGAAAAGAAGAGAATCGTACGTGACTGAAAAAGGAGAAAGAGGCTTGGAATCATTGCTCGTGGAGGCACATCGGATCAGCTCGATCCTGTGTTCATATTGGCTTCGCGCCCGCATCTCTTCCATCGAAGGAGTTGAACGATTACGCCCTCTTTACTCGATGCAGAGACTCATTCTATCAGGACGAGTGAGAACAGAATAAGAACTCCAAGGACAAAGGCTGCTAACTGCAACATTGATTTGATAAGCGCAGGTTCCTCCTTACGAAGTTCTGGAATTAGATCTGAACCTGCAATGTAAATGAAGTTGCCTGCAGCGAAAGGTATCAAAAATGGAACAAAAAAATCTTGAACTAGAAAGCCCAAGCTGAGGGCCACGATGGCTCCAAATATGGCTGTAAGAGCTGTTGAAAAATTGAAGAAAATTGCTCCAGATTTGCTCAATCCTCCGTAGATAAGAACTCCAAAATCTCCGATCTCTTGAGGGATCTCGTGGAAAATGACGGTTATTGTGGTAGCTACCCCTAGCGGTATGCTTGCCAAGTAGCTTCCGCCTATTAGTAGACCGTCTATGAAATTGTGGACGGAATCGCCGAGTAGGTTCATGTAGGCGAAGGAATGGGGATGTTCCTCTGAGGTTGGTATGTGGCAGTGTCTCCACTGGAGAAACTTCTCTACAACAAAGGAGACAATTATACCGAGCAGGATGTACAGAGATACATGTAATCCAAAACCATTCTTCCCTGCTGCTTCGGGGATAAGGTGAATAAAGGCATCTCCAAAAAGCCCTCCAGCAGAAAAACTTACGAGATACAAGACTATCTTCTTTAGATCTTCCTCCTTTATCGAAAAAGTCAACACGCCGACTAGAGAGATTAGGCCAACAATTACGACACTCATGAGACCGTACAACCAGGCAACCATCACAGAATTCCCCGCGCGCGCACACACAACCTAAGAAGGCTCTTTGAACTTTTACCTTTTTCTTTGCTAGAAGAAGTTGACCCATTGGCAATATGAAATTGCCGACTTATCCTCTCAGATTCAGGAGGGCAATCACGCCAAACCCGATAATGATTATGCCTGATATTCTGTTTACCCACCGCAACTTGTAAGCGTTGAACTTTGTGCGAAAAGCGCCGATACCGTGACTCAGGATGAACCACCATAGGGCTGAGCCGATGAATACACCCAGAACCAATGTCGCCGCATAGACATAATTTCCACCAGAGTCCCCTATCCCTAATCCGGCAAATATCGCTACAAAAGAAAGGATCGTCATTGGGTTCGTGATTGTCAAGAGAAATGTTGAGACATAAGAGTTAACTGGGCCGTCTCCATTTGCGAAAGCCGCATGCTTGGTAAGTTTGGCCAGTAGAGTCCTGGCGCCCAAATAGCAAAGAAAACTACCTCCAATTAGACGAAACCATACCTGTAGTCTGATCAGAAAAGTGGAAATAAAGGTTAGACCAAACCCGGCAATGCACCCATAGATCGCATCAGCAGTAGCAGCTCCCAAGCCCGAGAACAATCCGGAAGCTCGGCCCTCGGCTAGGGTGCGCCGTATGCATAACACGCCAATCGGTCCAACAGGAGCGGCAATTGAAAAACCGATGAGGAGACCCCTAAGCAAAAAACTGAAGTCCATATATCCATTTCTCCTCTCGTAAAGGTAACACAACCATTTATTCTAACGTCAAATATATACTCGTGCTATTGTCTTCATACTTTTCTGGAGGGTTGGAAAAATGGGATTCAAACAATACTGGAAGAAAAGAGATTTTGAAAAGACAAAGGAGCCTAGGGGGTACAAAAGAACGAATGGTGGAAACACCTACGTGATTCAAAAACATCAGGCCACACGGTTACATTATGATTTAAGGCTAGAGATTGACGGCGTTCTCAAGAGCTGGGCAGTTCCCAAAACACCTCCCACCGAAAAAGGCATAAAAAGACTGGCAGTTCAAGTGGAAGACCACCCGGTTGACTACGCAAACTTTGAGGGGACGATCCCTGAAGGGCAATACGGTGCTGGAACCGTTGAAATCTGGGACAAGGGACATTACATCCTGAAAGGAAAGGAAGAGGATAAACTGGTTTTCGAAATCAAAGGCAACAAACTTAAAGGAGATTATTGTCTGGTGAGATTCAAGAGAAAGAATAACTGGTTGTTTTTCAAGAAGAAATGAGATGCCAGCATGCGAAGAAGACATATTTCAATATTAGAAGGTTCTCAACGTTTACATATAACATCGTTATAGATAAATACGACCGAAGCTTTTTTTGGTTACACGTCAAGAGCTAACATCTTAGGTTAGCAAAGGCACTCAAAAAGAGGAAATTACACGGGGGTTTGCGGTTGGGTGGTCAAATCAAAACCCATCGAGAGCTAGACTGCCTAGGGCTCTACTGTCCTGAGCCAGTCTTTAGAACAAGGCAAGAAATCGACAAACTAGCCGTGGGCCAAGTTTTGGAGGTAGTTGCTGATGATCCAGCGGCTGAAGAAGACATAAAACGTTTAGTCAAGAGGCTTGGGCATCAACTCCTTGAGCTACGCAAGGAAGGAGACCGTTTTCATTTCTTTATTAAGAGAGTAAAATAGGATAGGACCAAAATGAGAAAAGTGTATATGGATCACGCGGCTGGGACGCCTCTAGATCCCAGAGTCTTTGAAGCAATGAAGACATATTTTATGGACAACTACGGAAATCCTTCATCTTCCCACTCGTCTGGGGCAAACGCCAAAAATGCCTTGATGGAAGCAAGAGAGAAAGTTGCTCAACTAATAGGAGCAGAGAAACCTGAAGAAGTCATTTTCACTTCAGGAGGCACAGAATCCAACAATCTGGCAATAAAGGGAGTTGCTTACCGAAACAAGGACAAGGGAAAACACATAATCTCAACCACCATCGAGCACATATCGGTAAAGAACATCTGCAAACACCTCCAAAAAAAGGGCTTCGAAATCACCTACGTTCCAGTGAACAAAAAAGGCATGGTTAACCCTCAAAGAATCAAAGACGCGATAACCGACAAAACCATCCTCATATCTGTAATGTACGCAAATGGCGAAATCGGAACAATTCAACCAATAAAGGAAATAGGAAAGATAGCTCACGACAACCAAATCTATTTTCACGCAGACGCGGTAGCCGCAACAGGGAAGGTTCCCCTCGACGTTGAAGAGGAAGACATAGACCTCTTGTCAATTTCCTCCAACGACATTTACGGACCAAAGGGCATGGGAGCCATCTACATTAAAAAGGGAACAAGAATCCAACCAGTTGTGCAAGGCGGTGGCCAAGAAAGGGGTCTGCGCTCGGGAACCGAAAACATACCCGGAATGGTCGGTATGGGTAAGGCGGCCGAGATCGCGCAAAGAGAAATGAAAACTGAAGGCAAACGGTTAAGCCGGATACGAGACAAACTCATAAAGGGTGTTTTGGACACGGTTGAACGTTCCTACCTGAATGGGCATCCAACTAAAAGACTCCCCAACAACGCTAATCTCAGATTTGATTATATAGAAGGAGAATCCCTCATTTTAGGTTTAGACATGCTTGGCATCCAAGTGTCTTCGGGGTCAGCATGCACTTCAAAAACTTTGGAGCCTTCCCACGTATTGCTCGCCATAGGCTTAGCCCATGAGAAGGCTCATGGCTCTCTGGTCTTCACTATGGGCAAGCAAAACTTTGAGGAAGACGTGGATTACGTGCTGGAAGTGTTGCCAAGTGTGGTGAAAAGGTTAAGGGCGATGTCTCCCCTAACTCCTAAAGAAATGTTGGTGTAGGAAATGTACACCGAAAAAGTTATGGATCATTTCATGAATCCGCGAAACGTAGGTGAGATTCCTGAAGCAGACGGAGTTGGAACTGTGGGCAACCCCGTTTGCGGCGACCTCATGACAGTCTACATTAAAGTTAAAGACAACATATTGAAGGATGTCAAATTCAAGACCTTTGGTTGCGGAGCAGCCATAGCCACAAGTAGCATGATCACCGAACTTGCAAAGGGAAAGACAATCGAAGAAGCTTTGAAAATCACAAGAGGGGATGTGGCGGATAGCCTAGGCGGGCTCCCCGCAATCAAAATGCACTGTTCTAATCTAGCCGCAGACGCCTTGCATGCAGCCATAAAAGATTATATGAAGAAGAAAGAGGCAAACAGATGAAAACCTTCGTAAGATGCGAAATATGCAACACAGAGATTCCCACCGACAGGTGTGTGTTTGCGATCTACAAGAAGGTTATTGATGGAAAGGAAAGTCTCTACTGCTGCAGAATTATGCAAAGGAAGAAAATACCCAGAGGAGTCAAAGGGCGGTAGGTACGCAAAGTTTCAATGTGTTGACAAGAAATTATTGTCTTGTGAAAGCAAGGCAAAATCCGCAGGCGCGCGTGATGAAATAGAACCTGGTCAAGAAAAGTCTAGGAGAAAATCAACAACATCAAGATGATGGGGTGCGTCAGTCACAGTGTATGAAAACTGGGTGTGTGACTGAGAGAGAGAAAGGAGTTTTTCGCGCCCCCATCACCAACTAAAACTCTAGTAGTATTATATATTTAAATTTTGCTAATCAATTATGGCAAACTCTGCAAACTTCTCTTCATTTTTTAACAAAAGTTTCAACAGGATCAAGAGACACCACGGTTGAGAAAAGCTTCGATTGCGCGCGCGCGCTTCGCAAAAAGAGTAATTTAAGAACCGAAACAAATATTACTCATGAAAAGGTGCCGGACTATCCCGTCTTTCTACCACTCGAAGTCATTTTCCGCTATGTCGATCCAGCAGTCTCTGCAGACGGGAAGACGTCTGCCTCTATAGTAAATATACACTTCGATGTCTGTTCTTTTACAATCTCCGTTCCAAGGATTTCTACATTTCTCATTTAACCGTTTTGTATATTTGAGGAGCTTCATAAACTATCCTAGCCGTCGAGACGGTTTAGGTAGAAGCACATTTAAAACCCTCTATGTAACGACAACTCACGGAGTGGAGAGACAAGAGTGAAAGTGAAGGATATTGAAGAGCCACCGCTTCTTCAATTTTATGATTTCCGATTTGATCTTCTCTTTCGTTCCCTCGACTCTCATTCGATTTGTCTTTGGGGCCATGCGTTGGAGGGGCATGCGTCCAGCAGTAGGCACTTTTTTCAGGTGGCAGGTTTTGCATTCTACCCTGTTGAAGGGTCTGGGCTCTCTAGCCCTTCCAGTCAAGCTTCAGTCCCGTGCCAAAAGAAAGGGTACATTTTGATATATCGATATCCATCGTTCTAGTTCTCAACAAGTAACTCTAACCCAGACGTGGAATTCAATTCATCAGTTCACGAAAAGCTCAAAAATATCCACTTCAAAAGATTCTACGAGGACTTTGAAATGATCGAATCCTACGACTTTGGTCGTATCGTCGTCAACGGGAAACATTACAGTAACGATTTGATAGTTTTTCTCGGCAAGGTTAGGGATGGTTGGTGGAGGAAGCAGGGCCACCGACTACTTGTTGAAGATTTAAAAGACGTTTTGCAGGCAAAGCCAGAAGTGCTTGTGGTGGGTACCGGCTACTCAGGATTGATGACGGTTCCACCTGAAACTAGAAGGTTCGTCGAGTCTGAAGGAATCGAGCTTATAGTCCAGAGGACGGCAGAAGCCTGCAAAACCTTTAACCGTCTCGTCGAGTCTAGAAAAGTTGTTGCTGCCCTCCACCTAACCTGCTAGAGATTCCGCGCACGAGGAGGTTGAAATGTTGTCGAATATTCATCAGAACCCCTGTGAACTGAAAAAATCGATGCGAGTCACTATCCAACGTTTTCAAAATCTGTCCCCATCCCTCGCATCAAAAAGAAGGTCGTGTTGATTTTTGCGCGCGCGACTGAATGCTTGAATACTACACTATTCTATCCCTTGTTACTCCTCCCAGATTGATTATCAAGTCTCGCGTGTTTCTTATGTCTTCAAGATATACAAATTCATCCACACCATGATAACGGGTGTCAGCTCTTATCGTTCCGTGACATACCACTGGAATTCCATTTTTGGCAAAAAAGGTCCCATCATTTCCTCCTAGTTCAGCAGCGAAAGGTAGACTTTGACCTACTGTTTTCTTTATGTTTTCTGAAACTGTTTGCACAAAGGCCAAATCTTTTGATGTGTGATATCCCTCAAGTTTGTAGGTGATCTCTAGTGACGCCTTACAACCGGTTTCCTCAACCGCCCTCTGGAAGAAGCTTCTCAATTCCTTTTCAGCCTGTTCTACAGACTCTTCTGGCAGGAGTCTTCGATCAAAGCGAACTTCGCATGTGCCAGGTATCACGTTTTCCTTTTCTCCTGCTTTGACCATCGTTACCGTATATCTTCCCCAAACGAATTGTCTTGGAGCTTCAGGCGGTGCGTGTAGAATTGATTCTTTTTTCTCGACTATGTTTTTGTAGGGTTCAAGTGCGGCGAGCAGTTTCATGGCTTCATCAATAGCGTTTTTGGCTTTGAAAGGGTATCCAGCATGCCCTTGTCTTCCCTCGACCGTTATCTTTCCCCACACGAAGCCACTTGCTCCGAGGTAGAGCCTTTCTGAACCTGCGTCGAGGACTAATGCTGCATCACCTTTTAATCCGTAGTCGCTAAGCACATAGTCTACGCCATATCTTCCACCGATTTCTTCATCTACCCCCGCGATAAGTTTGAGGTTTATGTCTAGCTTCTCTTTCTTCAGTTTCCGCATGGCCCCAATGGCGGCTACAATACCTGATTTGTTGTCTGCAGTGCCTCTTCCCCAGGCTTTTCCATTTTCCACCGTCAACTCGAATGGTGGATACTTCCAGTTAGGTCCAGGTGGAACAATATCGAAATGCGATTCGAGGAGCAAAGTTGTGTCTGAACCTGCGTCGAGGGTCACAATGACATTTGGACGTGAAAGCCCATCTTTAGCACCTTTTTCTCCGTCGATTATTTCTACATCTAAGGAGTTTCGCTCTGCCTCTTCAATGATTAGCGACGCACACTTGTCATATCCCATCTTTGAAACTGATTCCGTATTGACTTCAACCATCTTTGACAGAAGATTGATTTCATATTCAAGTGAAGTCAACGTCTATCCTCTCATGTGTTATCTCTCTTAGCGAGGCTTAACTTTTTAGCATTTACTTATGCAAAACAGAAACGCTGAGAAATTCAAGAATATATAGCAATCTTTCGAAGCTAAACATTTGGACCCTCCAACACTCACTGCCTTCGATGCTCTTTGACGAAGATTAGTGATAGTGTCAGTACTGTTAATCCGTGGGTTCTGTTCATGAAAGAAGGACAGCCCAACACCTCCACGGAGAGGCTGACATTCCATTTGACTTCTGAAAACTCGTCCGCACATTTAGGTTCCGTATTGTATAGATTTTGGTCTCCAAAAACTAGGGCGTTTTTGGATTGACGTTGAAAGTCAAACAAGGGCCTGGAAGATTCCAAGTCAGCGAAAAACCTAGTCTCCAGAACCAATGCCCTTAGAAGACTTGTCGAGCAGTTTATCACACAACGAACTTACAGTTAAAACTTCTGAAACAAGAGGCAGCTTCTATCAGACTCTTACCTTTTTCCCTGTGTTGCGAATCATTCTCTCTTTCATTCTTTCAGCCGCATAGAAGGACAGATCCTTGAATTGTTCAGGAGTTAAAACCTGTTTTGCCTTCGCTAAAATCTCCAGGCACATGTCTTTGAAAACCATGTCTGCGCATCCAAGCTTGGCGTCGTCGATCAGTTCTTTGCACGCCAAGAGAAGAACCTCGTTCAACATTCCTCACCTGCGTTCTAAACTTACCAAGCTCTTCGACCATTATACTTTACGACCCACAAATCCATATCAAACATAAACATTCCTCCTCTATTTCACAACGTTGTTGCCAAATGTGCGCTACCCTGAATCTCAAGTAAGAATGAAAACATCACTGTTTGTCTTTTCTTGGGCCCTCAGAAAGCTTAATTAGGTTCGGAAGAAACACTTATATCTGCAAGATCGCCCAAGTGCCATTTCGGCGATATGAATTGCAAAGCCGCAACCTTCGGCGGCTTCAACCCCGACGTTTAAGGCGTCTGACGCCCCTGAATGATGGGTTCGACTTCCGGTTGCGGCAACAAAGATGAGGACCTGAATATTGTTAGGTCTAAGATGGGCTTGGCGCTAATCCCCAATTCCAGCCGGTTTTGTGGCTAAGACTCCGAACTTAAATCCGGTTGATCCTGCCGGACCCTACTGCTATCGGGGTGGGACTAAGACATGCAAGTCGTGCGTCTCTAAGCTATGGTAGAGACGCGGCGTACGGCTCAGTAACACGTGGCTAACCTACCCTTAGGACAGGGACAAACCCGGGAAACTGGGGCTAATACCCGATAGGTGAAGAGGCCTGGAATGGTTCTTCGCCGAAAAGGTGTTGAAACCATGCTTTTCAGCGTCGCCTAAGGATGGGGCCGCGCCCGATCAGGTTGTTGGTGAGGCAACGGCTCACCAAGCCTATAACCGGTACGGGCCGTGAGAGCGGGAGCCCGGAGATGGGCACTGAGACAAGGGCCCAGGCCCTACGGGGCGCAGCAGTCGCGAAAACTCCGCAATGCGCGAAAGCGTGACGGGGCCAACCCGAGTGCCGTCCGCTGAGGACAGCTTTTCCCCGGTGTAATGAGCCGGGGGAATAAGGAGAGGGTAAGTCTGGTGTCAGCCGCCGCGGTAATACCAGCTCTCCGAGTAGTAGGGATAATTATTGGGCTTAAAGCGTCCGTAGCCGGCTTAGCAAGTCTCCTGTCAAATTCAGCGACCTAATCGTTGAGCCGCGGGAGATACTACTAGGCTAGGAGACGGGAGAGGCCGACGGTATTCTCGGGGTAGGGGTGAAATCCTATAATCCCGGGAGGACCACCAGTGGCGAAGGCTGTCGGCTAGAACGCGCTCGACGGTGAGGGACGAAAGCTGGGGGAGCGAACCGGATTAGATACCCGGGTAGTCCCAGCTGTAAAC
>CAYFXU010000061.1:0-10934 GCA_964347145.1 uncultured Candidatus Bathyarchaeia archaeon | reverse complement strand
TTGGTACGTCCTGTTCTATTGCATAGTATTAAATCACTTTTGATCTTCTTCCTATCTTGTGGTGAGATTGCCTGCATCTAAGGATGCAAATCGGAGAGGTGCCGTCCCGAGGCTATTGAGGGCGAAGGGTTCCTTTGGGCAGGGTTATGTTGGCTTCCTTCTCCTTTCTCTCTCCTCTTCTCCTCCCTCAATAGCGGGAAAGCGTGTACACCGAGACCGTTGGGGAGTTGAATATCACTTCCTAGGGTTTCTCACCCATCTTCGCGTGCGCTTAGACGAGAACATAGCAACTCTAGCGAAGAATCAGAACATCCTCATAAAAAACAAAAACAGCTTTATCAAGGGAAACAAGCGACGCGACGCTGCTATTCTGGAGCTTCAGCAGAAAGACAAGCTGCATGACGCGAAGGATGCGGAAATCGAGGCTATGATCCAGGGAATCGCGCGCGCGCGCAAGCATGGCGAAGACGCCAGACGCGACGGAGGCGCAGACATGAACGACGAACTATTAATCGAGCAGCTTCATGAGCAAACATTCAAACTGTTGGGCGCGCGCGCGAAACAATAAATATCAAGAGAAAATAAGTGTAACCTTATGCCCGCGTCTACGAATGGAATCTTTTTTCCAGATGGTTTTCTGTGGGGTGTAGCGACTTCTGCTTATCAGATTGCGCGCGCGCACATCTCCCACAGCATCTCTGTATCACCAGAAAGCTCAGGACGAAGGAACACCTCCACACCATTCCTGAGAGTGAAATTTGTTTCCCATTCTTTGGGATAGCTCAAGATCAAAATCCCTCTGCGCGGCCGCAAATAAGAAGGGCAATCTCATTCTAATCAACGTAGGTGTATGCACACGCACATGAGCGAATAGCAACATATCTTTGCAGCAAAATCCCCCCATGGTCTACTTGAACAAGCTAACACTTTCTTGTATTTTTTGTCTTGTGGAAGAAACTTCGATCAGTACATGCGCGCGCATAACGCAGAATCTTATTAACATCTACCAATCGTTATGTTAGAATTGGGAGTTGCTTAGGATTGGAGGAAGAGCGAGTTTGGCCTTACGTTCTTCCTTTTCCTTTAGAACCTGAAAAGCGCAGATTGATTTGGAGCATCCTCCAATCTAGGGTAGGCATGAGTATCCTCATGAAACTGAAGGTGGAAGGTCGCACCTACCAACAAGACTTGATCCGAGAAACCACATACTCAAACAAATCCATAATACAATACCTGAAAAGGATGGTTTCAGCTGGAATGCTTGAACAGGGCATGGAACAGGTCTCAACCAAGAAAAGAAAAGTCTGGGTTAAGTGGTACACGCCTACAAGGCTCGGAAGATGGTTCATCCTTTTCTTGAAGCCTCCAAGCGAGATTCCCGGTGATTTGGCCAGAAAAACCATCGAGGAGCTGTTCCATGTCTATTCCTCCAGTATTGTGGAAGTGTGTGAAAAATATGGAATCAACCTTGCCTCCTTTCACCGTGTTCTAAACGAACAGTACCTCAAGAAAAACGTCAAGGGACACCGAAAAGAAAACTAGGGTAGCCAAATATCGCAAAATCTTATTATATCCACCGTGCGGTTGTACTAATGTCAACTGTCAATAGTCGAGTAGTAATCATGAGCGAAGCCTTTTCAGCTGGGGTTGGAGTGGCTCTAGGACTGGTTATGGGCCAGTATATGCTCCAAATCACGAGACCGCCAGAAAAGGTTGCAGTTGAACGAGTTCTCATATGCCAAAAATGCGCTGCACAAAACCCGATCGAGAATAAGTTCTGCGGGAACTGCGGGCAAAGTCTTTATCCTCCTCCTCAAATTCCGTGCGAAGAGTGTAGCTCCAAAATGTCTGCTGCAATGAAGTACTGTGGAAATTGCGGTTCGATTTTGAAGAGATAGACACCTCTGAAAAGTTAGATCCCAGAATCAAGAAAGTGGAAGTGTGAACCACGCTACTTGAGCTTTGCCCCGCAACTGCCACAGAACTTGCTGGTAGACGGGTTTTTCGCTTTACATTTCGGGCATTCAATTTCTTCTGGCTTCAAAGGTGAACCGCAGCTGCCGCAGAACTTCATCGTTGCTGGCATATCTGCCCCACACTTCGGGCACTTCACCTTAGCCACTGGAACGAGGCTCGCTCCACAGTTTCCGCAGAATTTGGTTCCAACAGCATTCTGGGCTCCACAGCTTTGGCACACTATGAGTTGCTGTGGGGCTGCAGCGGCTTGCGGAGGCTGCATCGTTTTCGCCATCGTCGCTCCAACGCCTATTCCAATGCCTGCTCCGACTCCGGCCGCAGCGGCTCCGCCACCTCCTCCAGGTGGAAGTTCTCCTACAGTCTCCTTCGCGTACTGCATCGCCATAGCTTGTTGTCCCATGCCCGAAGCAAATCGCCTTGCCTCTTCTGGAATCTTGACACCCTCAAAGACGGTGTCTACGATTTTTAGGCCTATCCGAGCGGCTTCGTCTGTGATTATCAAGGCGACCTTGTCCGTAGTTTCATCTACATTCTTGACCAAGTTGAAAATGTCGAAGCTAGCAAATTCGTCTATGACCCGCTCATTTATGAAGCCGCGGATATAACTTTCGACGTCACTGGACGTGCTGGCTCCCCTGTTCCCGAAAAACTCCACCACAAATAGCTTAGGGTCTTCTACTTTGTAAAGCAGATAACCGTAGAAACCTATCTCAGCTTGATACTGAATAGATCCGCTGGGCGCAGAATAGGCCTGTCCACCAAAGTTTCCTCTGAATTGACTATTGCTGACAAACACTACTTCACATTCAAAGATGTCACCGATTATTTTCAGCGCCTTAAGGGCTCCCGTTAGGAGCGGAATGTTTTTGCTCGTTATAGTATGTCTACCCGGACCGAAAACGTCGTAGGCTTTTCCGTCACGGAAGAAGACGGCCCACTGGTTTTCCCTAACAACAACCTGACTTCCGTATTTTAAGGAAAGTTTCGGAAAACGATAGGCTATATCCTCTGGACCTCCAAAATCCCAAGAAACCTTTTCGATGATCGGCATTTTTTCTCACATTCTAAATTTCTAACGGTCTAAATTGTTTCTCTCTTTCATTCCATTTATTCTCAAACCCGAGTAATAAACCTTTTATCTTCTTCAGTTCGACGGGCACATCCGTCCAATTTTCAGCCTCAGCTTCGCTATAGGTCTTATTCACAGCCTCTTTCATGCTCTCGACGTCGCTGCTCAACGCTCGATCGTAGTTGAAAACTCGAGCAAGCTCTTCTTCTCGTATATGCCCCTTTCTATCCATGAGACCGGCATAACCATAGTCTGCATGTCTCACCTTCTCCATGACACGGTCCAAAACTTGGATGACCTTTTTGAAGTCCCTGCTCGAAGCTCCAAGACCCGCATCTAAGGCTGCCAAGTAGACGTCTTCCCATACGTGGCGCATGTCCCGGAGGTCCTGGTAGTATAGGTCTCGAAGTTTTCTGTCAAGTTCCCTCAGATCTTCTTTTGTTCCATACCCTAACGTAAAGAAGTTTTGAATCTGGGAAAAGATGCCTTGCCTGTCTTTTACCTTCTCGATAGTGTCTCGCTCTGCCATTCGTAACCCTCTTCTTGTTATTTGACCAATCTAGTTTAAATCATGTCTTGACAATATATATAAAGATTCTATCTTTAACCATCAGAAATTATAAATACGGATACAATTCTTCAAAATAATGATCAGACCTGCAGAGATGGTGATCAATGGGCTTCTTCAAAAGGTTCAAGAAACCAAAAGCCGCCGTTTCGTTGACAGTCCCCAAGAGCACCTTCGAATTGGGAGAAGACTTGAAGGGTGCAGTCACCGTGTCATGCGAAGACGAATTCGACGCAACCGAAGTGAGAGCCGAACTACGATGCATCGAGAGAAAGAGACGAAGAAAATTGGTATATGACGAACGACGCAGGCGCAACGTGGAACGTGAATACTGGGACAGCGCCGCGCTGCACTCCGCTAATCCGAGGGCAAGCGGCAAATTACACATGTTACCAGGCTTCAAAAAAACGTTTCCCATCAGCGTCAACATCCCTGCTGGTGGACGAGAGTCCTTTGACGGCATGGATGCAAACGTTACCTGGTCCATTAAGGGAGTCGTGGGCATCAAAGGACGTCCTGACGTCACCAGTGAAACAATTGAACTTCAAGTGATTAGGCCAGCAGTGCCGAGAGCTGCGAAAGAGAAGGAGGTAGTCATGATACCATGTGATTACTGTGGAACTCTAATGCCTGAAACAGCAACGTCATGCCCAAATTGTGGAGCCGCACGAAAAGCCTAAAAGCAACAAAGGTCATCAGGATAGAAAAACGGTAGCTACCATTGCTTTGTTCTTTGATGGTTGAGAAGCCTGCGCACTTTTGGAATCGAATTTCCGTTCTTTCTTGTTGCCAATTCGCTATTCTAGATCATTGATGCGCCGCGATGTGACATAGCAATAGTCTTGTATCGGCTATCTTCTCCATGCTCGGATTCCCGCAACTGCAACCAAGATTCCAACGACCAGCAACAAGGCGGGAAAAAGATATCCAACAAACAATTCACGAATATAGAGCAGCCACACGACACCAAGGGTCGCTAGGAGGATTCCCCCAGAGAAAGTATTGAAGGCACCCCTGCCATACTGTTCTGGACTTGCCGCCCGCAATCCAGCTAGAACAATAACCCATAAACCAAAAAGAACCAAAGTAAGCGAAAATATGTCGGCTATGCCGACGAGCATCTTGGCGGTGAAAGCGGCTGCAGATACAGCTAAAACCAGTATGAGAATGCCGATCGAAACAACACCTACAGGTCTCTTCGGCATAAAATCCCACGATCTGTTATGTTCCGGGGGTGGCTATAAAAGCTTTCATTAGAAAAGCCCAAACTTTGTTGATGGAATGTCGCCTTTGATAACTCCGCCAGTGGCACCATCCAAGATTATGCTGTATCTTTCACCTTTGTATTCGTAGGCGATGAACCATATTGGCGCATGCAGATAAACTGCATCACCTGTAGAAAGGTCATCTTTCATTTCTATGATCTTGTCCACGTCCTGCTTTGCCAGAAACTGATGGTGGCTCATAATTTGTTGTTTAGCAAGTGCCACGGCCTCCCCTCCTTCCATTTCGCTGTTCAAAACCTTGGCGAATCCTTCAATCTTCCGGAAGTCGTAAGGAATTTTCCCCTCCAACGGAACATCATACTCTCTTGTAGGAAATTCAACGGCTTTCCGCGCCAAAACCAACCAGTTATACTTTTTCTCTATCTTCCCCTCCTTCACCACTGGGGGAACCAACCTTTCAAAAACCCCCTTATACTCACTGGTGGCAGTAACTGGAACGACCCAGAATGGCAGGTACGCCAAGTTTTTTTCGAAAAACTTAGAAGACTTGGCCAAGTCACCGGGTTTTAGGAAACCACCCCGCATCCAGTTGCGAACAAGTTCCTCCACTTGAGTTGAATCATACTCATTAAGAATCATAGAGTGTTCAAGGGTGAAAGCCTTTCCAGTTTCTATAACGCATGTGAAGCCGCAATATTGACACGTAGCGACCATCTCGCCAGGATTGAAATTTATTGGCGCTCCGCAGTTGGAACACCGAATTTCATGAATCACCGCCACATTAGACACCTTGATTATACTTGTCAGAGAAAGCTTACATGAATTTTTCCTTTTAGAGAGTCACCTATCTTATATTTTAAATCGTAACTAAATAACAGTCTGAGGCAAGGTTTATGGCCGGACTCGCCCGACTAAGGCTTTCTATGACTGTTTCCATTCTGCTGGTAACCATAATATTTGCTGCCTTCCTAATCGCCCTAACGTATCTAATACAAATTCCTCCTATTTCCGCCCTCACAATCGCCCTCTTGGGAACCCTGGTCTTCATATTCATTCAATACTTGATAGGACCATCAATGGTTCGATGGTCAACAAGGCTGCACTATCTCAAACCAGGAGAACACCCGTGGCTGGAGACAACCGTAAAGAGCCTCGCAGAAAAAAGCGCCATGCCACCGCCCAAACTAGCCATCGTTCCGGACCCGACCCCCAACGCCTTCGTTTTCGGGAGAACATCCAGAGGGGCCACCCTCGCTGTTCATGAGGGACTGCTCAAGCGATTGAATCAAGAAGAGATTCGCGGAGTTATCGGCCATGAGCTGGGGCACATTAAGCATAAGGATTTCGTCGTCATGACTGTGCTTTCCGCACTGCCGCTCATAGCGTATTTGATAGCCCGCTTGACCTTTGAAGCGGCCTTGCGCACAGATGGCGGCAAAAAGAAAGGAGGTGAAATAGCTTTCAGGGTTCTGCTCGCATTGGCTGCAGCGATTTCATTTATAGTTTACATAGTTACACTTTTGTGTGTTATGAGGCTGAGCCGCCTACGAGAGCACTACGCCGACGCCTACTCAGCCTACTTAACAACAGAACCACGCCAACTGGGAAGCGCCTTAACCAAAATTACTTACGGGTTGTCGCTGTCGCCGAAGCCCCCCCATGGAGCTAGAACTCTGTATATAGGCGACCCAGCCTTGGCGAAACAGGAATGTCGAGGGATACTTCAACGAAGAGTAGAGTACGACTTGGACAGAGACGGCGTTCTTGATGAGAGGGAACTTGAACTCGCCATGGAGAGGGAAGCAAAATCCAGGTGGACAACCGTTAACACATGGTTTGCAACCCATCCCGCTACTTATCAGAGAATCCTCTTGTTACGTGAGATAGAACAAGAAATGGTGAGCGGTCGTTACAGCAGCGACCGAGTGTACGCGCAAATCTAAAATCGCCTTTAAAATTGCTCTGCGCGGACACAAGTAACTAGTTTTTGCCTGATCTCAAAGTCTTTCTTCTGCTGTCTTCCTTGGGTCTCAACAGTTCTTCCACTATTTTGAACTGCCTCTCATAAATGTGGCAATTCTTGGAATGAAAGATTAGCTTGCCAGTTTTGATGCCGAGCTTTCCTCTCCTGTTGATTTCTGACACCAAGGCTTCGTTAAATATTTGGATTCCAGCAATGTTAGCAGGTAATCCAGCGTAGGCGTCCCAAGACCGGAAGTAGCAGGTAAAGTGCAGTTTCCCGTCGATTGTTTCTGTGTCAATTAAGCTAAGGCACGGCGGCTCGTGCTTTCTCTCATCCAAACGCTTCTTGATGTCTTCTGGCAGTCGAATCGTCAGGGTTATTTGCCGGTCTGCTTGCTCATCCAAATATCTTTTAACAGCCTCTTCTATTTGATCAACTGGCGACCTCAGCCTACTGCCATAAGTGTACGTCTCCTCCTCGATCATACCAGACCACAAATACTTCAAAGCATACCACTGCACGTATTTCATGTCGCAAGGAGCTCTTTCATCGACCAAAGGACGGTTTTCAGGATGTGAGATTTCTATGCTTAAGTTCAGTTTCTTCGTCTTGGAACGTTCCGACCCATATCCAACCTCAAAAATGTCTCCACTATACCAGATCTCATGCAAAACCTTGTACCAAGCATCTGGACAATCAAAGGCTTGGATTAAAACGTACTTCAACGTGCGAATCCCTCGAACTACTCTACTAGCTGATAACCACATATTAAATTGCTTTGCGCGCGCATCTCTTTTCGGACTCAAGACTTCTGTAAGTTCGATTTCAGAAAGGTTAAATAATCCTCAAGGTATTTGAGTAAATTCTCTATATGCCCTCGAGGTCGTGAATATTGGCTAAGAAAGCCCTCGTTGTTAAAGCAAAGGAACTGAAAACAGATGTTGCGGTTGTAAAGGACCTGGAAGTGTCCATTGGCAGAGTTTTTGATGAGACGTGGACTGAGCCTGTCGGTCCAACCCCTTTTCCGTCCATAACCGATCTGAGGGAATGGGACTTCAAACTTCTGCAACGATACAAACCCATGTACATGCCCTTCTGCGACTTGTGCTGCCTCTGCACCTTTGGCAAATGCGACTTGACCAAAGACAAGCGAGGAGCCTGCGGATTGAACATGGCGGGACAGCAATCGCGTATAGTTCTAATCGCCTGCTGTATAGGAGCTGCAACACATCTTGGCCACGCTAGACACATGGTTGATCACTTAGTTGAAAAGTTTGGCCGAAGATATCCCATCGATGTGGGCGGCGTTAATATTCAATTGGAAGCCCCTATCACCCGTTTAGTTTGTGGCATCAGACCGCGAACGCTAGGTGACTTGGAGGACGTACTAGACTACCTTGAAGAACAAGTTACTCACCTACTGTCCGCAACTCACACTGGACAAGAGGGCAACAACCTGGACTTCGAGTCCAAAGTCTTTCACGCCGGAATGATCGATCATGTTGCCTTAGAAGTTGCCGACATTGCTCAGGTCGCTGCATACAATTTCCCGAAGGCAGATCCCGAAGCTCCGCTTGTGGAATTGGGGTACGGCACAATTGCCACTCACAAACCGGTTATTATGGTCGTTGGCCATAATGTTATTTCATCCGTTGGAATAATAGATTACCTCAAGGAAAACGATCTATACGCAGACGTTGAAGTTACTGGCCTATGCTGTACCGCCCACGACACAACGCGGTACAGTTCAAAAGCCAAAATAGTCGGTCCAATTTCATGGCAGCTTCGTTTCATCAGAAGCGGCATCCCAGACGTCATAGTTCTAGACGAACAATGCATCCGCGCAGACACCCTATTGGAAGCTCGAAAGATTAAGACGCCTGTCATCGTCACGAGCGACAAAAACTGTGCGGGACTCCAAAACCGCACACAGGATCCTGCAGATGAAATTGTAGCAGATTTAGTTAATGGAAAAGTTCCAGGAGTTCTTATTCTTGATGCTGAGAAAGCTGGAGAAGTGGCTTCCAGAACGGCACTGGAAGTTGCTCCCAAACGAAAGAAGTTCAAGGTCATTCCAAGCGTAAAGAAGATAATTGAAGCCGCAAAGAAGTGTACACTCTGTAACGAGTGCGTACGAGCCTGTCCCGAGATTCTACTAATTCCACAGGCGTTGAAGGAAGCATCTGCAGGGAATGTCCAAATGCTTGCAGATCTTTATGAAACCTGCATAGGCTGCGGCCGTTGCGAAAGCGCCTGCCCCAACGACTTCCCATTACACAGTTTCATAGTCAAAGCAGCTGAAAACATACTGAAGGGGGAAAAATTCAAGATTCAGGCTGGTAGAGGCGCCATACAAGACGTAGAGATACGAAACGTCGGAAGTCCCATAGTCTTGGGCGAAATTCCGGGCGTAGTCGCCTTCGTTGGATGCCCAAACTATCCCCACGGAGGAAAAGAAGTTGTTGACATGTGCAAAGAATTTGCTGATCGTCGATACATAGTAGTCGTATCCGGATGCTCCGCCATGTCAGCAGCAATGTATAAGGATGAAGAGGGAAAAACCCTCTACGAAAAATACCCAGGTGATTTCGACGCTGGAGGCATCGTGAACGTAGGCTCATGTGTCGCCAACTCCCACATAGCTGGAGCAGCTATCAAAATTGCAAATATTTTCGCCAAACGTAACCTAAGGGCAAACTACGAAGAAATTGCCGACTATATTCACAACAGAGTAGGCGCAGTAGGAGTTGCGTGGGGTGCCATGTCCCAGAAGGCCGCTGCCATAGCCGCAGGCTGCTGGCGACTAGGAATCCCCGTAGTCGTTGGACCTCACGGCTCGAAATATAGACGTATGCTGTTAGGAAGGAAAGATCATGAAGAAGACTGGTATGTTAACGACGCCCGTACCGGAGATCGAGTTAATGTTGGTCCCGTACCTGAACACTTGTTCTATACCGCTGAAACCAAAGAGGAGGCCATGGTTATGATAGCGAAACTGTGCATGAGGGCTAACGACACTAGCAAAGGTAGAGCCATAAAATTGACCCATTACATTGACCTACACAAACGCTTGTACGGCACCATGCCAGATGACATCCACCTCTTCGTCCGCACTGTCCCCGACATTCCCATCACAATGAAAGACGAGATCTTGAACATCCTAGAGAAGAAAGGCTGGAAAGAGGGTAGAATACCAGACCCAACGCTTCTACCCAGATTAGTTAGGAAAAAGAAGGAGTGAGCAAGGATGCAAGCAGAGTCATGGCAAACCGCAGAAGTTTCGGGTCCAACGAAAGCTTTGGTCATCACCAAACCAGAAGTCGTCGTCGCCATGGTGAAGAGAGCCAAACGCCCTATCCTCATCGTAGGCCATGAAGCTGTTGACATCGATGTGGGCAATGAAAAGCTGATTGACTATACGATTCGTTTGGGAAAGATGGCGCATATCCCATTGGTAGCTACGGCCCACATAGTGGGTGAGTTTATCAAGAGAGGGTTTCCGCCTGCAGCGTGGATGCCTGCTGTAGACATCACAAATAGGCTTCAGGATCCGGGATGGAAGGGACTTGACGGAAAGGGACAGTATGATTTGGCCCTGTTTACAGGTCTTCCCATATACATGCAGTGGATACTATTTTCTACTCTCAAACACTTCGCTCGAAACCTTAAGACGATCTCTCTGGATACGTCTTATCAACCTCACGCAACATGGTCATTTCCGAACATGTCATCAAAAGATTGGAATGAAAATCTTGAGGTAATATTGAGTAAGCTAGGAGGAAAGTGAGAAAATGTCTATGTTTGAAGACATCCCAGTGGAAGTCGGAGTGATCTACGAAGGAGAAAGAATTCGAAGAAAAGACATGTACGTGGAACTTGGAGGCCCGGACCAAGAAAGTAAGTTTGAACTCGTGAAAGTCAAGGGCCTGGATGAAGTGGAAGACGAGAAAATAACCGTCGTTGGACCTGACATTAAAGACGTGAAGGAAGGAAGCAGCATTCCCTTGGGCATCTTAGTTGAAGTTGCCGGCAAAAACGTTGAAGAAGAACTCGAAGGTGTCATCGAGCGACGCATTCACGAATACTGCAACTTCATCGAAGGCTTCATGCACCTGAACCAACGCTACGACA
>CAYFXU010000060.1:0-10962 GCA_964347145.1 uncultured Candidatus Bathyarchaeia archaeon | reverse complement strand
AGCCCAGCCTCTGAACAAGTGTAAATGTTATGTTCCGCGTGCGCCACATAAGGTAATGTTGTAGCGTATTCGGTTACTTTAGGAACGTTTACTACTCCGCCGATATTGATGCCACAGTGGCATATGAACACTCCGATGCGCGGTTCTTCAATCATTGTTTTTTCACCTCCGCTAAAACTTCGGCTGTACGGGCAGCCGCGGCGCTGGCTTGAGTAACGGAGTCTGGAATATCTCCGGTTTTGGGTCCAAGACAATAGCCGCATGCAAATATTCCCGGAACTGTTGTGTCTACGGGCCGCGCAACCAAGTCGGGAGATTTTAAGAAGCGGTAGTTATCTGTTTGTATGCCTAGTATTTTGGCTAGTTCATCCGCGTCTTTTCGTGGAACAAGCGCTGTGCAAAGCACTACTAGATCGAAGGTTAGGCTTTTCACAGTTCTTGTAACATTGTCTTCAAACCATATGGTGAGCCTTTTCGTTTCGGGTTCTTCGGTTATCTCGCCAGGGTTGCTCCTTGTGAACTTTATTCCATATTCGGCTTTGGCTCGGTTAACGAATTCTTGGAAACCTCTTCCGAAGGCTCTCATGTCTATGTAAAAGATTGTTATCATCGCATGAGGATCATGCTCCTTGATTAGAACGGCGTCTTTCACGGCGTATTTACAGCATATGCTGGAGCAATAAGCGTTGTTTATCCATTCTCTTCTGTCTCTAGAGCCTACGCATTGAATGAAAGCTATGCTCTCAGGCTTTTTGCCGTCTGAAGGTCTTATTAGGTGTCCTCCGGTTGGTCCGGAAGCGCAGAGCAGCCGCTCTAGCTCCATGGCGGTTATTACGTCTTTGTAGCGTTTATATCCAAAAGGCGTTATTTGCTTCGGGTCGAACATGTCGAACCCCGTGGCGACGATTATTGCACCAACGTTGAGTGTTATTTCTTCTGGTTGTTGATCAAAATCCACAGCTCCCGCTTGACAAAACTTTTGGCATATCTCACACACGCCTTTCTGGAACATTAGACAATCGTCTTTATCGATGGTTACAACTCTAGGCACAGCCTGTGGAAAAGGCATGTATATGGCCTTTCTCATTCCTAAGTTCATGTCGAATTCGTTAGGCACTTTTTTAGCTGGACATTTTTCTGAACATATTCCGCATCCAGTACATTTGGATTCATCCACAAACCGTGGCTTTTTCAGAACTTTGACTTTGAAGTTGCCAACTGAGCCTTTGACTTCTTTAACTTCGGAATAGGTCAAAAGCTTCACGTTGGGGTGATGCCCGCACTCGATCATTTTTGGCGCGAGTATGCACATGGAACAGTCCATGGTTGGAAACGTCTTGTCTAGCTGCGCCATTCTTCCGCCTATGCTCGGAGATTTTTCGACCAAGTATACCTGGAAGCCTCTGTTGGCAAGGTCAAGCGAGGCTTGTATTCCAGCTATTCCACCGCCAATAATCAGCACGCTTTTCTGCTCCATATTATTTCGCCTCCATCTTTTCTAAAACTTTGGTTAACGGAATCTTGTGAGAATGAGTTTCCCAATCTTCTAGGGGCATACCCATCGCGATTCTTAAGAGTTCGGCGAAGTGTACCACAGGAATGTTGTATTCAAAGTTCAAGTGTCGTTTGATTTCCAACTGCCCTATGTCAAGTTCAAGGTAACAGAAGGGACACACCGTTACTATGCAGTCTACGCTGGCTTTTTTCAATCCGTCCAGCTTCTGTTTCGCCACTTGCAAGGCAACTGCGTCGTTGATGCCTCGCAATGGTCCACCGCAACAAGCTTCTTTACGTTCAAAATCAACGGATTTAACTCCCGTTGCTTCTACAAGTTCGTCTAGGGCTTTGATTCCCATTCTTTCGCCGAAATGTAGGCGTTTTGGCTTGCTCAAGTGGCATCCCGGCTGGACTCCAACTCTTAAACCTTGGAAAGGCGTTTTCACAGCGTTTTTCACTTTTTCTACGCCCAAGTCATCGTGCAAAACGTCGATGAAGTGTTTGACGTTTATCTTGCCCTTGAATTCCTTGTCGACTGTGCCGAGAATTGAGTTTACTTTTTCTCTGAGAACCTTGTTTTCTTTGAGCAGCGTATTAGTCATGAGAAGCGATTCGTAGCAGTCGTTGCACAAGGTAAGTATGTCTAGTCCCATCTCTTCAGCTATGCATAGGTTTCTAGCGGCTAGCGCGAGCCAGCTCGTATAATCAAGCGATTGAATGCTGAAAGGCGCGCAGCAGTTAACGTTTTCCATGCCTACGAGTTCTACGCCGAAAAGTGGCATAATCTTTCTAACAGAAATCTCGTAACTGAGCTCTCTCGCGGGTATTAGGCAGCCAATGAAAAAGGCATACTTCATTTCAGTTTACACCTTCTTATTGATTAGTTTTACAAAAGCTGTTTTCTTTAGGATTTTTTGAGCTTCGTCTATGCCTATAGAGATGTCTTTGTTTAGGCCGTGTCTTTTCCTCTTAATCAGGGCCATACGGGTTGGTGCTACCACGCGACCAGTTTCGAAAAGGTTCTTGGCTTGAACTATTGTGCCTTCCGGAATGTTTCCTTCTTTGGCTGCTAGGTTTCTTATGGCGAACATAACTTCACCTACGTCTCCGCCTTGGGGACATCGGTCTAAGCAGGTAAAACATGAGAGGCAGTACCATGGAAGATTTCCTAGCAAAACTTCTTTGCGTGATCCGAGGATTACTGTTTCCACGAGTTTTCTGGGGTTATGCTCGTCCGTTGTTCTCGCCACCGGACAACTGTTCGTGCATCTGCCACATTGAATGCACGAAAGAACTCCTCGCCCCCTCGGAGTGTTAGCGACTTCATGCATAAAATCTGAGCGCGCACGGGTAGGTAATACTTCAACTTTAACTTCGCCCATTTTGATCCCTCATCTTCTTATGGTTTTTAAAAGCTGTTTTTCGCTATCGTAAATCTTAACTTCTAAGGGCATCTCACCAATGGCAAAGTGGGTGGCGCAGCCCCAGCATGGGTCGTAGGCTCTGAAAGCCATCTCTACCATATTTAATATTCCTTGACTCACTTCACCGCCATGGATGAGTCCTTTAGCTGCGTCCCTTATAGACATGCATATTGCCGGGTGGTTATTTGTCGTAGCCACTATCAAATTTACTTTTTTTACTAGAGCTTCTTCGTCAAGTTGGTAGTGATGTATCAAGGTGCCCCTAGCTGCTTCGATTATTCCAACTCCTTCTCCGGGACTGCCCGGACTATTCCGAAGATCTTTACTTGTTATCTCCTCGTCTCTGCTCAATTCCAAGGTCCTTTCAGCTGCGTATAGTAGTTCTATGAGTCTGGCCCAGTGAAATGCGAGGGTTGAGTGTACGGGCTTTCCACCGAGTGTTTCGTACATTCTTTCGAATTCTTGTTGTGCCAGAGGCGTTGCCATACCCGCTGAGGCGTTCAACCTTCCGAGCGGCCCAACCCGGTAAATACCACTTTTAGGTCCGTCGATTAAGCCCTTCCATCCAATCTTCTTTAGGCAAGGCAATTTTGCGTAGGTCCATGGTTCAACGTGTTCTTCGATGATGTCCAGATATTCGGATGGGCTGAACTTTATAAATTCGTTCCCTTTAGGATCGACCACTCGTACTTTGCCATCATAGAAGTTAACTTTGTTGTTTTGGTCAACTAAGCCCATGTAATATGTTTTGAGAGTGTAAGGGTCACTTAGGATTATGTCTAAGTATTTCTTGTTTTTTAACACAACATCGTCGAACAGTTTTAGGCTAAACTTTGCGAATTCAACGCTAGACTCGGCCATCTTCTCGATTTCTTGTCGTTCCTCCTCCGTGAGACCTTTGGAGACGCCTCCAGGCAGTCCACAAGTCGGGTGAGTCGCTTTTCCTCCTAAAATGGCAGTGATTTTTTGTCCATAGGCCCTGTGCTTTATTACTTCTTTTGCTATGTCCAGACCAACCTTTTGGATCACTCCAAGAATATTTCTTTCCGCTGCCGGGGCATCTGGTCCAACAACAAAATCTGGTGCCCCTAGAAAGTAGAAGTGAAGGGTGTGATCGTAGACGTAGTAGCCACTATACATGAGTTCTCTAAGCTTTTTAGCTGCTGAAGGAGGTTCCACGTTAAATGCGGCGTCTAATGCTTTTGTTGAGGCAAAGTGGTGTGCAACTGGGCAAACACCGCAGATTCTGGGGGTTATTATCGGTAGATCTTCAGCTCTCCTACCTTCGCAGAACCTTTCGAAGCCCCGGAGTTCTGGAACTTGGAAGTAGGCATTTTCCACGTTTCCCTTTTCGTTCAGAAATATCGATATTTTTCCGTGGCCTTCCAGCCTTGTTATGGGGTCTATGGTTATTGTTTTCATTTCTTCATTATCCTCCTTCTGAGAAAAGAAGCTGGCAGAGAGTACTTGTAAAAGGTTCCTAAAGGATCCTTGATCTGGCTCATCAGCTTTTCCGCTTCATACTCCGGCTCTTTTTCCCCTTTAGCTCCGAGAATCGATGAAAGGGCACTTATCATCGCGGCCCCCTGTTCCAACTCGTTTGGGCAAAGTCCTCCACATCCTGTACACGGCATATTTGCGTTGATACACTGTGCTCCGCATCCTCCACGAGTCGCAGGCCCCATGCAAATTATTCCTTGTTCCAGAAGACATCTTTCTGGGTCGGGGGTAATCTCATATACTCTGTATATTTTGGAAATTTTCTTATCCTCTTTTTTCCTAGGACATTCATCGCAGACTGACTTATCAGGAGCAAGCACCGAACCTTTTGGAGGCAACTCGTTTTTGGCAATCGCTTCAACTGCCTCAGCTACTAGATCAGATGCTGGGGGGCATCCGGGTAGATAGTAGTCTACGTCTACAGTTTGATCAAGAGTTTTCACTGTGTCAAAAAATTCTGGCAACTTCAATTCTCCTTCCGTAACCTTGAAAGAAGTCTTGGGGGTCGCGGAGTCAACGTTATTCGTGGAGGGGGACTGAAGGTATGCCCTTTCAAAAACCTCATTTCTGTTTGCAACATTTGCGAGACCTGGAATGCCGCCCTGACAGGCACATGAACCAAAGGCTACTAGAACCTTAGATTTATTTCTCAAGAGTTTGGCTAGGTATTCCTGTTCTTCTGTTCTTATGGCGCCGTTGAAGAAGCAGACGTCTATGTATTTGTCTGGAAACTCCTCTACGTCTTTGTATTTGATATCCATGGCCACTGGCCAAAAGACTAAGTCAGCGAGGGCCACTACGTCTAAGATTTTCTCGTTTATGTCAAGAACTGCTATTTCGCAGCCTCCGCAACTAGCAGCCCAGTAGAAAGCGAATTTCAGCTTTTCCGTTTTTTCCATTTTGGACCCCCGTTATTACTTCTGCATAATTAGTTTGTTACGATTTTAGATGCGTCCACTCTGAGTTGACCAAAAGCTAGTTCGTCTGGACTGAAGCCCATAGCTAAACCTAACAGTTGAGGATAATGGAGAACGGGGATGCTGAACTTTTCATTGAAGGTTTTTTCTATTCTAGGCTGGTTTAGGTCATACATCATGTGGCAGAAAGGGCACACTGTGATCAACGCTTGAGCGCCAACAGCCCTAATATGGTCAAGTTTTTCCCTAGCCAACTGGAGTGGAATTTCAGCGTTTACACCGATGATTGGAGCGCCACAACACTCCATTTCATCCAAATAGTTTAAGCATTCCGCGCCAGTTACTTTTATTAGGTTTTTGAGAACTGTGGGGTTTTCTGGGTCGTCGAGGCCTACGTAATTTGCTGGACGAATTACGTGGCATCCGGTGTGTTGTGCCACGCGTAGGGGATTTAGTAACTTCTGAATTGTCTCCTTTATTTTTTCGAAGCCGATGTCCTGTGCGAGCACATGGATGAGATGTTTAACTACTATTGTTCCCTTAAATTCCATGCCCATTTCTTTTAGGTACTCATTAACCTTTTCCTTGAGTTCTCTGTCTTCTTTGAGTTCTTTGTTTACGTGGTTTAGGGTACCAAAACACCCGTTGCACAAGGTCATGATGTTTAATTTTTGTTGTTCTGCTAAACAGAGGTTTTGCGCGGCTAAGGTGAGCATCATGTCATGGTTTATTGGATCCATTGGAAATCCACAGCAGTTAAACTCTGGCATCTCCACTAATTCTACTCCAAGTTTGTCGAGAACTTTCCTAGTGGAAATCTCGTAGCTGGAAATTCTGTAGGGAATAACGCATCCTAGGAAGATTAGGTACTTTGGCATTTTAGGTTCCCTCCTTTTCAAGTTTTTTAGAAAGACCTGTGGTGTCGAAGAGTTTCGCGAGGTTTTCTAGGTTAGACTTTGGCAGGGAAGGCAGTCCCTGTTCTTCTCTCTTTTTGAGTCTTAGTTCTGGAATCTTGTATGCGTAGCCTGTTTTCAGGATGTTTGAAGCTAGCTCCTTGTAGACGACAGGCATTGTTTCTCTTTCTACAGTTAGGTTTCGAAGGGCCCGTACAACATTGGCGATTCCCACGTCTTGGGGGCAATGTTCCATGCACGTAAAGCAGGTAGAACAGAGCCAAATGACGTCGTTTGAAAGAAGTTTGTTTTTGAGGCCTAATTGAATCATACGGATGAGTTTTCTGGGTCTGTAGGAGTCGCTGAATCGCGCTATTGGGCAGTCGGCTGTGCATGTGCCGCATTGGAAGCACAGCATGATTTTTTCGGCGCCTGGAATCTTGCTGATTTCATATTTGAATTTTGGGTCGATATCGCTCACTTTGAGCATCATTTCCTTTTTCATCTCCTTTTTTTGAGTTTCTTTATTTTTTGACATTGAATCAACCCGCTGCCCTCAATGGGCTTGGACCGAGCTTCTTTATTTTCTCGGTCATGTCCTTGATGACCGTTGCAAATCTGTCTCCCTCGGAGGCGGAGACCCACTCTAGTCTCAGACGTTCAGGCTCGAGACGGAGCTGTTCCAGAACCTTTTTCAACATGAAAACTCTCCTTTGTGATTTGTAATTGCCTGAAAGGTAGTGGCAGTCGCCGGGGTGACAGCCAGCGACGAGAACTCCATCTGCCCCGCTTCTGAAGGCTTCAAGGATGAAGACAGGGTCAACTCTTCCACTACACATCACTCTCACGATTCTAAGGGTCGGGGGATACTGAATTCGGCTAACACCAGCTAGGTCGGCACCAGCGTAGGAGCACCAGTTGCAAAGAAAACCCACAATTTTTGGCTTGAATTCAGATTCAGTCATATTTTGCTTCCTCTTTTAACGCTGCTCTAACTTGGGCAAGAATCTGTTCGTCCGTGAAGTGAAGCATTGATATTGCTCCGGTAGGGCAAGAGGAGCCACAAACACCACAGCCCTTACATAGAGCTTCAAGAACGTGCGCCCTTAGTTTCCCATCTACTTCCTTCATTTCGATTGCCCTATAGTCGCAAATGGACTCACAGATTCTGCATCCACTGCATAAGTCCTCGTTAACGCTTGATATGGTCCCTTCGACTTCCAATGCCTCCTTGGATAAGATTGTGATTGCTCGAGCCGCGGTTGCACACGCTTGCGAAACACTCTCTTCGATTGATTTTGGCCAGTGAGCCAACCCGCAGAGGAATATGCCATCCGTTGCGAAGTCAACAGGACGGAGCTTCATGTGAGCCTCTAGGAAAAACCCATCTTTGCTTAGGGGGACTTTCAACATTTTTGCTATGCTTTCATTGTCCGGATTTGGAATGGTGGCTGCACTCAGCACTAGAAGGTCCGGCTCGATGGGAATCCACTCCTTTACGACAGGCTCCCAAACCAGAACTTTGAGCGTTCCATCTTCTTGGGTGACCTTGGGCTTGTTTTCGTCGTCGTAGCGTATGAACAAGACTCCCTTGCTTGCGGCTTCACGATAGTGATCCTCTAGGAACCCGTAGGTTCTCATGTCCTTGTAAAGGACGTAGACATCTGTTTCAGGGCTTAACTCCTTAATCTTTAGAGCATTCTTTACGGCTTGAGAACAGCATATTCGCGAGCAGTATGGATGTCCCTCGCTTCTGGACCCAACACACTGAATCATCGCCACTGTCTCAGCGTAAAACTCTCCATTAGCCACCTTCTCCTCCAATTCACGCTGAGTTAACACTCTTTGATCTTTTTCACACAGATACTCGGTTGGCTTATATTCAACGGCTCCTGTTGCCACTATCACAATACCGTGGTCAATCTCCTTTTTCTCACCGTCGTGGTTCAGTGCAGTTTTGAAGTTTCCGATGTATCCCTCTATGCTGGCAATTTCCGCGTTTGGGTAAACGTGAATCTTCTCGTTTTCAGAGACCTCTTGCACAATCGAGCCTAGCCGCTCCTGTGGATCTTCGCTTCCTAGCACATAGTGGATGTGGCGCAAGTTACCTCCAAGCTCCTTCTCCTTCTCCACTAGGTGAACTTCAAAGCCCTGTTTCGCCAGTTCCAACGCAGCAGTCATTCCAGATAAGCCGCCGCCTATGACCAAGCCGACAGGAACAACGTCGATCAATGGCTTTTTCAGCGGTCTTAACAGGCGAGCCTTGGCCACGGTCGACCTCACTAAGTCCTTAGCCTTCTCCGTTGCTTTCTCATGCTCGTGCATATGCACCCAGCTACACTGGTCTCGAATGTTCGCCATCTCGAAAAGGTAGATGTTGAGTCCGGCTTCTCTAATAGTTTCTCTGAAAAGCGGTTCATGGGTTCTTGGGGTGCAAGACGCCACAACTACACGGTTAAGATTGTGCTCCTTTATCTTCTCTATGGTCCCCTTCTGCGTGTCTTCTGAGCATGTATACAAGTTGTCCTCAGCATAAGCGACATTTGGTAGGTTTTTAGCGTACCCCACAACCTCTGGAACATTAACCACGCCACCTATGTTTATGCCGCAGTGACAGACAAACACTCCGATACGAGGTTCCTCATTGGATACGTCTATTTCTGACGGAAGTTCCTTTGCAACTGTGAGCCTTCCCCTCTCTGGGGCGATCAAGCTGGCTGCCCTCGCCGCTGCTCCGCTCGCCTGAGCCACGCTCTCTGGAATGTCTTTCGGAGAGGAAAAAGCGCCGCAAACGTATATTCCAAGTCGCGAGGTATCCAGTGGTGAGAAGGTTTGGGTGGAGCAGAACTTGTACTTGTTTAGCTCGATGCCCATTGTTTTAGCTAGTTCTTCGGCGTGTTTGGGTGGTCTCATTCCAACCGATAGTACCACGAGATCGAATTCCTCTGCCTTTGGCTCCTCCTCTGTAACATGTTTCACTATGAGATCCTGTGATCCCGCCACTTCTTCTACGCTGGCAACTCTGGACCTGACGAATTTCACACCGTGTTCTTCTTCTGCTCTACTGTAGTATTCGTCAAACTCTTTTCCATAAGCGCGTACATCCATGAAGAAGATGGTGCATTGAAGATCTGGGTTGTGCTCCTTGGCGATTACTGCCTCCTTGATGGCGTACATGCAGCAGGCGGAGGAGCAATAATTGTTTCCAAGCTTGGCGTCTCGTGAACCCACACATTGAATAAATGCTACTCTTCGTGGGATTTCGCCATCGGAAGGTCTTAAAACTAATCCGCCGTAGGGTCCAGAGGCGCTTAAAACGCGCTCAAACTCAATGCTGGAAACAACATTTGGGTATCTGCCATAACCGTACTCACTCTTGAGGCTGGGGTCAAACTCCTCAAAACCAGGCGCCAATATAATTGATCCAACATCTAGTACGATTTCTTTCTCCTCTTCATCGTATTCGATTGCGCCTGCCTTACAAACCTCTTGGCATGTTCCGCACCCGATACATTTGTTTCTATCGACAGCGAAGACTAAGGGAACCGCTTGTGGATACTTGACGTAAATCGCACCTCTTTCGCTTAGACCCTGATTGAATTCGTCTATTGCTTCAATAGGGCACTTCTGAGCGCACACGCCACAACCAGTGCACTTCTCTTCATTGACGCGCCTAGGTTTCCTTATCAGTTTAACTTTGAAGTGACCCTCTTCACCCTCGACACCCCTAATTTCTGCATTCATCACCAACTCAACGTTAGGGTGCCTTCCTGCGGTAACCAATTTGGGCGCGAGAATGCACATTGCACAGTCATTAGTTGGAAACGTTTTGTCCAGTTGGGTCATGGTGCCGCCTATGGTTGGCGATTCGTCTAGTAGGTATACTTTAAATCCCGAGTCTGCTAGGTCGAGGGATGCTTGTATTCCCGCTATTCCGCCGCCGACAACTAGTACGGCTCCTACTTTGTCTGTCATCTTCCCACCTCCAGCGCGATATATAGTGGGGACGTCCCGTCGACTCTGTCAACCGTGATCAAGCCTCTTCGTCTCATGACCACTACGTGACGCAGCACCGTCTTTGGATCTAAGTCCAGACGCTTGGATAACTCCTTGATGGACGAGGGTTCCTCCTTAAAAAAAAGATAAATTCTGTTGCGCACAAATTCAGTGCCAATAACTTCGTTTAGAATTTTATCAAGCTCTTCCTCTGAGACTTTTTCTCCATACACATTTACATCATCGATCATTGTTTTTTCTCTGCCCACCAACAGTCGCAGTCTAAAGTCTTCTGCCGTTGCCTTGGCCGCTAGTACACCTGCCAGTATGTTCTTGTCTGGTTTGTCTCCAGCTAATGGAGATGGACCCAACTTTCTTACTTGCTCTGTAAAGTCCTTCACAAGTTCCGCGAATCGTCCACCCTCCGACGCGGAGACCCATTCTAGTCTGAGGCGTTCCAATTCCAAATCAGTTCGTGCCAGAAGTTTTTTCAGCACCTCTATCTTACGCTCAGCTTGAAGGTTGCCGGTTATATAGTGGCAGTCGCCAATGTGGCAACCTGCTACAAAGACGCCGTCAGCGCCTTGGGCAAGTGTTTCTAGAACGATACTTGGGTCAACTCTCCCACTGCACATTAACCTTATTATCCTTATGTTTGTCGGGTAGGATATTCTGCTGACTCCCGCTAAGTCAGCGCCGGCGTAAGAACACCAGTTGCAGAGGAATCCAACTATT
>CAYFXU010000059.1:0-11124 GCA_964347145.1 uncultured Candidatus Bathyarchaeia archaeon | reverse complement strand
TCGAAATTGAAAATGTAAGAAAAGACGTTCGGATGCGCGTTGAGACAGACTCCATGATGTCAACCGCATGGATACTTGTTTACCTCCTGCCGATCGTTTTAGCTATCGTGTGGGTTTCAATATTCATTGTCTCCATGATTTCATTTATTGCAACGTTTACTCCAACACCTCTAGATGAGCCGATGCGCGCGGGCCCCCCCACTGAATTCGAGCCGCTTTTCACATTGATAGCTTTCATGTATTTATTTGCCATAATCACTTTCATTCTGAATCTAATAATCATATACAAGCTTGTTAAGAGGCGCAATACACATTTCAAAAGACAAATTTTCCTTTTCGAGGACGTCGTGCCCGCGATCAAAGTCATAGCAACCAAGAGAAATGTTGATGTAGAAGTTGGTTTAGCATCCAGCGAAAGGACTGTGAGAGAAGTTAAGGCTGAAGAAACCGAGAAAGGCGCAATGCTTTGGGCTATTCTGTCCGCATTCGTATTTCCTGCACTTTGGTATGTCTGGTACTTTCTGATGAAAGACTTCTACAAGCATGAAAGAAGAGAAGACGGATTTTGGGAAGACATGAGCAGAATACTGGACAAAAGTGGAATCAAGTTTTCAGTGCCCAGAAGACTGGAGCCCCTGCCGGAAAGAAACTTCGTTCTCTATTTAATTCTAACGATAATGACTGTAGGTTTATTCGGAATCTACTGGCTGTACATCTTGCTGAAGGATCCAAATCAACACTTCATGTATCACGGACAAATAGAAGACCAGCTACTAAGCACTTTGGAAACAGTTACTGTCTAGAAAGTTTCAGTACTCCAACCTCGCGCGCGCTATCATGTATGCGCGGAAGGTTGAGGACTTGAACCCTTTTGGGTATTAGTCAGGCCCGGCCCACCATCGCGCGCGCAGGCGCATTGCATGTCAAGTTTTGGTGTGCTTGTGGAGGAATCATGCATAAGAGATTTAAGAATAGAACACGAAGACAACAAGGGATGGTGGCGCAGAACACTCCTTTCTCTCTCTACCTCGAACGGGGTTTTTGAGACTTCCTGATGATGCGCCTTCCATCCTCAAGACATCAGCGCGCGGGTCTTTGTGCAAGCGAAACAGGGCATAAAACGACAGAAAAAGAGGGAAGGTCAGGAGTAGATGCGATCCTAAATGATTTCTTGCAAAGAAATGCCTCGGCTGTCAGCTCTTTCCACCATCCACTCTTCCAGGTTCTGGGGAGGCCGTGAGATTTGATCTTCTGGCTTTCTTACCAGAGTCATTGCCTCGGAGGGACAGGCCATCACGCACTGACCGCATCCGACGCAGCGTTTTTGATCCACATGAGATATGTTATCCGTAATTGATGGTGCACCGAATTGGCACCGTTCCACGCATGTTTCACAACCTGCGCACACTTCTGGATTTACTGTGGCGTAGAAGTCGGATTTGGCTACGGAGTTTTCTATGCCCAGTTGGGAGATGCCGCGCATGATTCCGCAGCAGCATGTGCAGCAGTTGCAGATGAAGAAGTGGCCTTCACGAATGTTGCTTGAGGAATGGATCAAACCGGCCTCTTCAGTCTCCCGCAGAATTTTGAGAGCCTCCTCCTTTGTGATAGCTTTGGTATCCGGATCATCATCAAAGGCTCCTTCGACTGGCATGAAAACCAGACAGACCTCTACAGGATACTTGCAAGGCTCGCCCACCAACGCCCTCTCGACCTTACAGATGCACTTCCTTACTCCAAAGGATTTTGCCTTGTTCAGCAATTCTGAGGCCTGTTCATAAGGAAAGACCTGCACCTCAGCGGGAATACTCTTCTCCACCGGAATGACCTTGAAAATTGAAGGCGAATGACCAAGCAACGTTTCCGCGAAGACTGGGTAATATTCTTCCATCAAACGGGCGAACTCTTCATCAAGCCTGCCCAGTTGGAACTCGTAAACACCAACCGCAAACGGAATAAGACCGAATCTTCGTTGCCTCTCTTCCTCGATGGCCTGAATTTCCCCCTTCCGCACCATTTCCTCCAAGAGTACGACGGTTTTGGATAGATCACGACCTGTTCTCTGAGCAATTTGTTCCGCACTCTCCGGCATTAGCCGCATCTCACAGGCAAGCGCCGCCTCCTCAGGCGTATAGATTTTCGCCAGAATCTTCAATTCAACGCCGCTTTCGGTTTCGGGAAACCCATTAGGGATCGCATCAAGCCTCTGAGCCAGCTTCTTGTAAACATCTTGATTCATCCTATCACCCCGATATTCATTATTCCGCTATTCCATATCAAATTTTGCACACCTTTCTCAGAAGTGTCAAATCCAGTGAATCTTCTTGTCAAGAGTCGACCCATAGATGCGCGCGCTGCACGCTTAAGCTGTTGAGAATCCCTTTTGTAAGGGGTTACGTCTGATATACACTCCGGATTCATACAAGTTAAATTCGATAGCATCTGAAGCTTTTGTCTAGAAAGATGTTTTGATGGTGATGGCTATTGGGGTGACTAGGCGGCTTTGCGCTAGGGAAAAGCTGGACAATCTGTTGCTCAAGGTGGTAGATGAGACGTTGAAGCAGGTTTTCAGAGAAGAAGGTAGCAGAGTTATCTACGATTTTTTGGGGAATAACTGCCATTTGACCAGGGAAGAGGTCGTTGAGAAACCTGAGGTCTTTTCCACTGGCTTGAAGAAGGTGCTGGGTTCAGGGGCACCGGTGATAGAGAAATTGATTCTCAAGAAACTGTACCAAAAGCTTCGGTTGGAATATGAGGAGAAAGAAGGGGACGAGTTTTCGAACTATGTAAAGGAGTTGAGACGAAGGTGCGGTTGTTAAAGCATGAGGGCGCGCAAGGTTCCGTCGAAGGCTTCTGCACACATGAGGAACTGAAAGAGTCTGGAAAGAGATTCCTAACCTTGTTTAACACTATGCCCGATCCTGTGGTTATTGTTGACGGAAAGGGCAAATTTTTGGCAGTTAACGATAGAGTGGAAGAGCTAACCGGTTTCAAAAAGGAAGAGTTACTCGGAAAGAATTTTTTAAGAACAAAAATCGTAACACCGAAGAGCAAAGCCATTCTGATAAAGAATCTAGCCAAGAGAATGATTGGAATGCATATAGCCCCCTATGAGATTGAGGGGCTCACAATAAACGGAAAAAAAATACCGCTCGAGGTTAATGCAACAAAAATCGAATACGGGGGAAAGCCAGCAGACTTGGTTATATTCAGAGACATCACTGGACGAAAGAAAGCAGAAGAAGCTTTGAGGGAGAGCGAGGAGAAATTCAGGAACCTTGCCGAACAGTCGCCAAATATGATTTTTATCAACATGAAGGGCAGAGTAGTTTATGCTAACAAGAAATGCGAGGAGATTATGGGATACAAGAGGGAAGAGTTCTACTCTCCGGATTTTGGCTTCTTGACTCTGGTCGCCCCAGAGAGTGCAGATTTGGTGAAGTCAAATCTTGGAAAACATATGAAAGGTGAAGAGGTCTTTCCATACGAATATCGGCTTGTAACCAAGGAAGGAAAAAAAATTCATGCGATACTCACGACAAAATTGATCAAATACGAGGGAGAGAGAGCAATCCTTGGAACGGTAACAGACATTACCGAACGCAAGAAGATGGAGGAAAAGATAAGGCAATATTCAGAACATTTGGAAGAGCTTGTTCAAAAAAGAACTGAAGAGCTTTCAGAATCAGAGAAAAGGTACTCTGTTTTGGTAGAGGAAGCAAGCGATGGAGTTGCAATGATTCAAGATGGAAAAGTAGTCTTCGCAAACAAGAAAGCCGCCGAAATCATCGGCTATTCAATAGATGAAATAATCGGACTTCCTTTTGAAGATGTAGTGGACGAGAAGTATCTCCAACTTGCAACGGAAGGATACATGCGGGTAATTCGAGGAGAAAAAGTTTCACCAATAGCTGAATTGGAATTAATAGCCAAAAGCGGTGAACCCACTCCAATTGAGGCTAGCTCCACACTCATACAATATCAAGGTTGCCCAGCGAACCTCGTCATTGTGCGAGACATAAGAGAGAGAAAACGAATGGAGTTGGAACGTTTAAGGCTGGAAAAACTCGCAGCAGTCGGAGAAGTAGCCACCATGGTGGGGCATGACTTGAGGAATCCCTTGCAATCAATAGAGATCGCAGCATACTACCTCAACAATGAACTGCCACACATTTCCCCTTCTGTTTCAATCCCACAAAAAATGATGGAAATGCTCAAAGTCATCAAAGACTCCGTCAACTACGCCGACAAGATAATAAGAGATCTACACGATTTCTCAGCAAACAAAAAACCCAGACTCAAAGAAACCAACATCAACACCTTAGTTAAGGAAACCCTCTCCCAACTCGAAGCACCGGAAAACGTGGAACTCATCACAGAATTAGGTCACCTTCCAAAAATAAAGGCAGACAAAGACATGATAAAACGAGTCTTCCTGAACCTAGCCATTAACGGAATACAAGCAATGAAGAAAGGAGGAACGCTGAAGGTCTCAACCAAAGAAACGAAAGGATCTGTTGAAGTCAGTTTCATGGACACGGGCGAAGGCATACCGAAAGAAGATATGAAAAAAATCTTCACCCCGTTCTTCACCAGGAAGGCTAAGGGCATGGGAGTGGGGCTACCAATCTGCAAGCGGTTTATCGACAGCCATGGCGGCAGCATAGAGGCAAAAAGCGTCGAAGGAAAAGGATCAACCTTCACGGTAAGATTGTCTACCTAACAAGAGAATGGAGGTGGAAAACAGTGAGAAGGAATAAGCCCAGAATCCTCATAGTGGAGGACGACGCAAACATACGTCTACCCCTGAGCACAATACTTCAGCAAAGAGGATACAACACGGACACAGCAAAAACCGGAAAAGAGGCCATAGAAAAATCAAAAGCCAAATTCTATAACCTAGCGCTGTTGGACATCAAGCTACCGGACATGGAAGGCACAAGACTACTCACAACAATGCACGAAACAATGCCCAAAATGGCGAAAATCATGATCACCGGCTACCCCACGCTAGAAAATGCCGTTGAAGCCCTAAACCACGGAGCAGACGCCTACATCATAAAACCAGTCAAACCCGAGAAACTGTTAACACTCATAGAAGAAAAAATAGAGGAATACAAACAAGCCGAGAAGATGACAGAAGGAAAGGTGACGGAATGGATCAAAACTCGAGTACGCGAAATAGAACGCGATTACACAAAATAGAAGATGCCAGCCAGAAATAGCTTGCACGAAAAGAAGAGAATATAATTCCTACTCACAACTTTCGGGCGCGACTGATCCTTTCAAGCTGATCGTGCGCGCGAAAAGCCTCAACCTAAAACACAGGTTCTTTAAAAGAGTTTGAATAGTAATTTGTTCTGTGAGGAAATCATATGTATGACTGGTCTAGAATTAGGCGGGATCTGGAGAACTTTTGCAGCGAAATGGAAAAAGAGTGGTATCTCAACTGGGCTGGGCTGAAAGAGGAAATGAACCTTTCGGCAATCTACGACAAATATGAGTATTTGTTCACCAGGGAACTAATCTTGGCGGTCAAAGAAAAATTGAGAAACACAAGGGGAGAAGAGGAAAGAAAACTAGGATACCTGCAGCAGTTTTTTGTCAGCGAATATTTAGACATGCGTGTAAGAAGGCTCACTGAACAAGCTGAAACCATGGAATCGAAAGAAATCGTCAACGTAGACGGAGAAGAGATTGCCTTTAGACTTGCAGCTGTGAAGATAGCAAATGAACCAAAGCGAGAACAAAGAAGCAAACTCTTCGAAGCGAGAAACAGGGTGATCGACAAAATCAACGTTGTTCTTTTGGAGAGAATGGAAAAACTTCACGAAACTTCGGTGGACTTGGGTTACACAAGCTACATGACTCTTTTCAAAGACATCAAGCACATTGATCTCCAGCGACTAGAAAGAATGATGCAGGATTTCATGACGAAAACCGAGTCAATCTATACAGCTCGAATGGAAAAGGCACTTGTTGATAAGGTCGGGGTGAAACTGAAGGACGCAGAAAAACACGATCTAGCCTTCTTCTTCAGGGCCAAGGAATTCGACACTTACTTCAAGAAAGAGGATGCTGTGGAAACCTTACGAAAAACATTAGCAAATATGGGTCTCCGCCTAGAAAGGCAAGACAACATTGAACTTGACGTAGAAGAGAGACCGAAGAAGTCTCCAAGAGCATTCTGCAGCGAAATAAAGGTTCCAGACGAAGTGAAATTAGTAATCATGCCAAAAGGTGGACACGACGATTATGCGGCCCTGTTCCACGAAGCAGGACATGCCGAACATTTTGGCTGCGTGAACCCAGGTCTGGCTGTGGAGTACAAGCGGTTGGGCGACAACTCCGTAACCGAAACCTTCGCCTTCTTGTTTGAATACTTGTTGACCGACGAAAACTGGCTAAAACAACACACACCCATGAAAGAACCAAAGGAATACCTTGATTTCTTCTATCTGTACAAGCTCTACTTCCTAAGAAGATATGGCGCAAAACTCTCCTACGAACTCAAACTGCACACAGCCGACTCAACCAAGGGAATGGACAAGACATACAAGGAAACCCTTGAAAAAGCACTGAAGTTCAAGCACCCTGAGAATCACTACCTCATAGACCATGATGACGGCTTCTATTGCGCCCAATACCTCCAAGCTTGGATATTTGAAGAACAACTCAGAGCGACACTCAAAGAAAGGTTTGGAGAAGAATGGTTCAACCGCAAAGAGTCGGGAACATTTCTAAAGAAACTGTGGGCGAATGGGCAGAAACATGATGTTGTCGAACTGGCTCAAATGCTAGGAAGCAAGGATTTGAGCATGGAACTGTTACTTTCTTCTTTCAAAAAACATCTCAGCTAAAGCGTGTAATTGAAAAGCAAGACCCGGAAAGGCCAACCATAAACTGCGGTTTTTCCCTAACCTAGACTAAGGAAGATTTGGCTCGCGTCACCATACAACCCTGACTTTCTGTTTTTGCCAAAAGTCACGTTTTGTCAGTAGTTCGCCTGATTGTGTCTGTCCGCGCCACCTCTTTCTGATTTTGAAGAGGTATACGGCAGTCCCTGAGGCGGCTACTATCACTATTGCCGCCACAATCCACGTCAAGAGGTGATCCGTCCGTTGCGTATTTACGCTGAAGTAAATCATTTCAGAAGCTCCAATGTTCCCGGCGAGATCTTTGGCATAAACTATCAGGCTGTGAGAACCGTCGGACAATCCAGGCAGGTTTATGTTTCCAGCAATTGTCACGTTCATTTGTCCATCTAAGCTGTAGCGAATCCATGAAGTCTCTTCTTCGACGAGAAAGCTCAGCGAAACGGAACCGGTTGCATATGTCTTGTTCTCGGGCGAAAGAATCTCGATGTGGGGAGGGGCTCTTACGTATGTGTGGGGTGAGACACGCATAGTTGTGAGCGCAGCAATTTTAATGTGTTTTTCAAGGTCTTCTGCTTCAATCCAGTTCAGTGTCCCGGTGGAGGTTGAGTTATCATATGAGGTGTGAATCCACCCGGGGGTTCCCATGTTCCATTTGTCGTTGTAGAAAAGCGGATGTGAAATAAGCATAACGCTGGGTTCTATTGGTGTTACGTCAGAAATGTTTGCTTGGAGATCCCAGGACCAATAATAGAGATCGTTCGCCCATGTTGGACTGCGAAATGGTTCCTGGTCTGAACCTCCAGGCGTCTCTAGCTTGGCAGTGATGCCTAGGTCTTTGGCAGCATCAAATACAATTTCATCCAAGTCAAATCCATTCGCAGGATTTGTCTCAGTAACATAAAAGTAGTCGTTGCCGATGCAATCCAAGTTGACGACAGAAATGATATTTGGCATCTCGTTTTTGTGCTGTTTAATATAGTTTATCGAGCCCACAAAGCCGAGTTCCTCGCTTGCAAATGTTACGAAAAGAAGAGTGTAGCTGGGTCTGTAGGACCCATTTTCAACGGCGCTGGCAAAAACTTTGGCGAGTTCCATCACCCCTGCTGTTCCAGCACCGTTGTCGCAAAATCCACTAGACATAACCGTATCATAATGACTTGAGACAATTACGAACTTCTCCGGATTCTTGTATCCCTCGATTTTTCCAACAACGTTGTAGTGAGTACCGTAGCCGATAACTGACTCGATAGAAAAGTGAGCGGAGACATCCCCGGCGGCTTCTCTGTTTCTGATCCACAGGCCATCCTCATAGTCTACAAAACCGACCGGAACACGCAAATCCCAATAATACGCCCCAAGACTGCCAAGCGGGCGACCACCACCTGAAGAAAGCACGGGAGGAGAAAATGACATCCAGCCGTACCACCACGTGTACACAACTGCCGCCGGTGGCTGTTCCCTCAACTTGGTTTCAAATGTTTGCTCCCAATCATGACTCCAACGTACTTCTCTACCAACCAAAACAACCCTTCCTGAAGTGTTGATGGCGTTCCATTCAGCCATGTTGATCTGATTGTCTCCTATTTTATCCGGGCTGGCAACATCGGGCAACGGCAAGATTACCAAGTCGGCAAAGACTCCTTCCTCAGGCGTCGGCCAACTATAATGCGTGGATTGAAAAGAATGGATCATAACCTGATCTTCAGTCGTATCTTGGTTTCCGTCCTCATCAACCACTAAGAAGGGTTTGCTCAATAGGGTCCAGTTTGTGAATTGGAAAGGTTCAAGCCAAGCTTCCAGCCCCAGAGCTTCAAGTTGATCCTCAATCCAGTTTGCAGCTTCATTGGCGCCGGTTGAACCGCCTGCACGGAAGGCGTGATGCCGTAAGGCTATCTTCTCAAGCTCCAAATCATAGTCGTATGCTCTTGAACCGTTGACAAGTGCAACAACCTGCTCTTCCAACAGGCTCAAATCTACGCCTCGAATTTTCGATGACGACATGAAAATCGAATGAGCTTCCTGACCACTAAATGCCAACGTTGATGTGGACACAACCAATAGTGTGGGCAAAACTAGCAGGCCTATTGAAAAAAGTGTCTTCACTATTCCTGATGCTGTTTTCTTCGCCATTTTGCTCCCTTAGAATTATCAGACAACAATTATTTATGCTCGCGCCTTGGGGGCGAAACTGATCGAAAACTGATGAGGTTCGATGATGCTACGGAGTCTATTCGACGCAGCGATAGAAAAAATTGAATGGTTCAAATCTTTCGTTTCGATAAGACGGCTCTGAAGAATCCATGTTTGGAGCATTCAAAAATACCCATGTGAAGTTGAAGTCTTCTACCCTTTTTGTCTGGACGCCCAGCCATCTTCCATGTTTTTTTAGCGGCAACTTCTACTCCACACTTAGGGCACTTGGCCACGTCAACTTCCCCTGCCATGAAATACATTCGCCCCCTAACGACCTTCATCATGATCTTTCCTCTCTCTGCCATATCATGGAGAACGGCAGCGAAGTCGGTTATAGCGAAAGTTGACATCATAGCGATCTCTGGAGTGCTGAAATCCGTGTGAAAGTCCATTCCCGCCATTATTTCCTGGGACGTGAAAGCTCCCTCTTTCCGTTCCCTCAGAAACGAGACTATTTCATCTTCCACTTTGATGGGGAGGCTTCCACCTTCGAATTCTGCTTTGTCCACAGGCATGTCGCTCATCCTCTTGATATTCGATATTTCAGAACTTTAGTATTTCGCTTGATCCGGCACCATCTTGTCACCTGGGTTCAAACAGATGCGCGCGCCCAAAACAAAACCGCAAAAAATAAAACAAGCCAAACAAACACAATACAAACCTAAAAAGGGCTGAGAAACATGCCACAAGAAGTCTTTGACATGGACAAATTCGTCGAGATTTCCGAACGGGCAGAATACTGCGACATAAAACGACTAAAACGAATGGTAAAGCTGAAGCTGAGAACCCCCAGAAAACTGTTCACCTTGAAGATCAACCCTACAAAAGCTGAAGAAGTTGTCAAGAAGTTGCGTTGCGAAATCCGAGAAATCTAGTTATTTTTGAAGGATTCCGCATATTTTTCTGCTATTTCCTCTTCCTGAAATATGTTAGGCCAGTGTCGTCTTCTCCGACCCACTCGAAACCTGCTTCAAGCAGTGCGACTCGCTCCTTTTTTGTTTCCGCCACTTTGACGTCGTATTCATCGCCTTCGAAGCTGATGAGCTGTGTGTAGAGGAGGGTGCTGTTGATAGATTTGTGTCCTAGGAGCTTTTTGACGTAGAGAATATCTTTGGTCTTGCGCGCGCGCGGCCTCACTGTTAAAGGGAATTGAGAAAAAGGGCTTGATTTAAGCTATTTTGGTCGAAAAAACCGCGGAAAAACAACCGTTTCGAAATTACTCGGTCAAAGAGACTCAAAAGAAGAGACTGATAGCTTCCTTGTTTTCTATATAGCGCGCAAAAAAAGGGGTGTGAGGGAGTTTACTCTGGTTTCACTTTGGGCTTTCTCATTGCGAGGTAAGCAGTTGAAGCTACGAAAATTATTGTTGTAACTAGGAATAGGTAGCCTATGTTTCTGGCAAATCCTAGGTCTGCGGTCAAGGCGTCGTTTTTTGATTTCAAGTCATTGTATGTAGAGTTCAGCGAGCTATAACCTGATTGTAGGCTGGTGTAGTTCGATTCCAGTGAGTTGAAGTTTGCCTCCATAGCATCATAGCCTGAACATAACGAATCATAGTCTCCGTGTAAGTTGGTATGATTCGCTAGAAGGTCGTTATAGTCGGCCAGCAGGTTAGCGTAATCGTCCAAAAGGTCGTTGTAGTCGGCCAGCAGGTTATTGTAGTCATCCCAAAGGGACGTGTACGCATTGGAGAAGACGCCGTCGACCACATCGCATGGAATCAATATTGGGATTGGCTCGCTGAGTTTAACGTATTCGAGGTCCAGCAAAGACGTTCCGTTCGTGTCAACCAAGAAGTCTATTTTCACCATTGCCGCTGGATCAACCGTTGAGAAGCCTTCCTCCGTACCAAACGGCATGCTGTAGGCTGCATACGCATAGCCTCCTGTGTCATCTATTTGTGGAGCTATGGTCAAGGTGAATGGGTCGTATGAGGAAATGCCTGTGGCTGTTAGCACAGTTGTATTGTAATATAGAAAGAACTCGAAGCAGAACAGGTTCTCCACGTTCTCGATGCTAACGTCCACTGAAAAGGTTGAGCCCGGGGTTCTGG
>CAYFXU010000058.1:0-11254 GCA_964347145.1 uncultured Candidatus Bathyarchaeia archaeon | reverse complement strand
GTTAAACGGGGCCTCCTGCCTTCCATCTTTCGTGGCGCGACAGTGCAATCAACATCGCCTTCTGTCCTTCAATTTCGTGCATACGCTGTTTTGCCAAGAGGTAGGCCTGTGTATTGAAACTGTTGGGCTCTTCTACATCTTCGGGTTTAGGCCCAAATGAATAGGGGCTTAGATCGTCCTTGTCGACAGCGCGGATTAGTCTGAGTATTCTTAGCAGTCCCTCTTTGGGCGAAGCAAACCTCTTTCTAATTCCAAGCGATTTCCAGCCCATTTCAATCATCCCTTTAGTAATAAAACCAGTGTTTTACTAATAAAACCTCCGCAACAACAGTATAGGGATACAAATATCAATTAGGGAAAGTTAAGATTGATTATTAACAGGTGTTCATGTTGGAAAGTCTTTGCGCCCTACTGTTCGAGCTTTCAAACGAGGACCGACTCAGGATCCTTCATCAATTAGACGACGAAGCGATGAATGTAACGAGCCTCTCAAAAACGTTGGATCTCACCACCCAGGAATCCAGCCGACACGTTTCCCGACTCGGTGTAGCGGGGTTAACCCAGAAGGACGTTGACGGCTCCCATCGTCTAACCTTTTACGGCAAGCTAGTCCTGAGACAACTTAAGGGGTTAGACTTCGTATCAAAGCACAGGAACTACTTTGCTTCCCACACTGTGGCTCGTGTTCCACCTGAATTCGTGAGCAGGATAGGCGAGTTAGCTGACAGCACGTATACGGACGACGTAATGGTTGTCTTTTACAATGTAGATAAGGTGTTCCGTGAGGCGGAGGAGCATATTTGGGTGATCACTGACCAATATCTCGTAAGCACCTGGTATCCAGCAACAACAGAAGCGCTTGAACGACAGGTGAAGGTTAAACAAATAGAGGCAAAAGACTGGGTTGTCCCGCCCAAAATGAAGGAGGGCATCCGTGCCAAGGACATTGAGACGGCGCGTCGGGCGAGGATCACTGGGCACCTGGAAGAGAAGATTCTGGAGCGGCTTGGCATATGCCTCTACTTGTCCGAGAAAGAAGTTGGCGGAGCAGCATTCCCATTCCCGGATGGAAGATTCGACTATCTAGGGTTCAGCGCCACCGATGAGAGGTCCCTCAAATGGTGCAGGGACATATTCCAGTACTACTGGGAAAAAGCGCGCGATCGCGCCAGCGCGGTCGAAGAACTCTACGATTGGACCAAGAAGAGACCCGAAGTCACCAGTGCTCTGAAAAAAATCGCTAAAGGAAAAGAAATCGTGAATGGAAAAGAAATGATTTCAGAACTTGACAGAATGGGTTTGACAAAACAAGGGAAGCTAACCAAGTTGGGCGATCTCGTGTATGATAGGCTCCAACAGTAGGCCATCCCCACAAAGAAATAGCCGTGTGCTCGTCTGAAATACTCTTTCATCTGAGGAACAGAAATAGGCACGATTGTTTTGCTTTTGGCTGAATGGAAAGCGAGGTTGGAATTAACAAGAAAGAACGTCACCAACAATATCATGCTCATTACTCTTATGAATCTCTCGAAACCTGATAGGAAGAAAACGTCGCTAGAAAACCTGATCTCAAATGGTTGTCTCTCCAGCCCAAGAGCGCGCGCGAACCTCAGATGTCATGAAACGAAATTCTCTTGGGCCCGCTGATTGCTAGGCTTGTCCTCGATGCCTCACTGCTTTTCGACTTGGACGCACCTTTTCGGCGCCTATTCCCTTGTGCCGCAGACCCCGCACTTCCTTGCCTGCGCTTGTTAAACCACGAAATACCCGCCTCGTCTGTCTTGCAATTGGATGATTCGGCAACAAGTGTGTGTCAACCATAATGACCTCAAACCATTTGAATCTGCCATCTTCCCAAACCCAATAGGAGTTCAACACCTCCAAGTTTGGAAACCTTCTCGCAGCCCTCTCTTCAGCGATTAACCTGGTGCTCTTGGCTAGTTTATATTTGGTGACACCCATTCGCTTTTGTCTCCGACCAGCCCTTGGTCTGGTCTTTCTCATGCCTGAACGTCTAACGCGAACTCGAGCTACAACAAACCCTTGCTTGGCTTTGTATCCTAGGTTCCTGGCTCGGTCGAGACGAGTGGGTCTTTCAATCCTGACAATTGTCGGTTGCTTGCGCCATTCTATGGCTCTTTGCCACATCAATACGTTTACAAAAGATTCATCTGGTTTCTTCCAAGCTTTTGTGATGTATTTGTAGGCCATTCTCCTAATGTTCCTCCCATGTTGCGGTTCAACCCCAAGGTTACATCCCTTCGGAACCTAGCTCTCCGAACAGCTTGTAGCTATGAGCTAGAAAACAATTAATAAACCTTTTCAACCTTTTTTGCGAGTTTGGCTTTCTTCACGACCAGGTACCCGCTATGATTTTCCCAAATTCTGTCGGTTTGAAGCAAATGAATTCTTCTATTAAAAAAAGGCGCGTCAAGAACTAGAGTTTCGTATTCGCCGCCCTCACCCACCAACGATACGCGATATTTATCGTTTAGTTCGACAAGGTTCTTCAGAACTGCCGAGTCGATTTTTCTCCCAAGCCAACTCTGATCGAAGCCATAGGCGTACACGCCTACGATGATAGCCTCAAAATCTAGGTCGAGAATTTCCTTAAGCAAATGCACAGAATCCTCCTGCCAGAGAGGCGTAATAGACTTGAGGTCTAGTTCTTGGCACGTCTTGTCAATACGTTCCTTTTGATATCGTGACGATATTGTTCCTGACACGACTCCTTCGATTTCTAGAGATGCGAGCAGATTTTTGAGGTCTTCAAGTTCTTTTTCCTTTAGTCCAACAGTTTTTGTCTTCACCAAAGGAATTCCAGCAGCCTCGGCAAAGAGGTCTGTCAAATGAATGTTGATGGAATGAAACATCCAGCTGTCCTCTCGCTTAGGGATCATGGTAGCCAGAAACTCTACTTCATAGCCCAGCTTTATCGCTCGGTAAAGAGCCAAGGCAGAATCTTTTCCGCCCGTAACCAAAGCTGCGACGCGCATGTTCAAAACTACCCAACTTGCCACTAATGTTCTTTTTTGTTCTTAAGTTACTATGGATGCGCGCACAATTCTATTGAATGGGCGTGCGCATGACCTACAAAGATCCCCCTACCGGCCGCCCAGTTATTCTTGAATAAACGAGTTCGCCCAGAAGAGTTAGCTCCCCCTTTTTCACCAAGCCTTTTCCTTCGAGTTCTGGAATCATTTCTTTTTCATTCTTTTCAGGCTCATGTCTCCTTGCGATTCTATTTAGAACATCAACTACCCTAGGGTTCTCCTTGATCCAAGCGTGGAGTTCCTCAACCAAAGTAGTCCGCAATTGTGCCCTTTCCCAATAATAACTGAAAAGATCGGCACACCATCTGTGCGCTTGCTCATCTGTAGAGGCAAATCCGAAGTAGTCGAATCTTCCATCTGAAAGCGGAAAGGAGACGTTTGCCACTTCTTTCTCTGACATGTACAAGCATATGCTAATGCGATCCACAACTCTCTCCTCTAACATTCCAGTTTTCCTAGCCGACCGTGAGGTTTGGGCATCTTCAGGTTGGTAGGCGTTTCTCAATTCGGGTGGAACAATCCAGTCTTTTGGTTCTATTTGTTTTGCCTTTACTTTCCGTTTGAAGGCTTGAGCGAACAGGGGCAAGGTATTGGAAAGATAATGATCGCTGATCGTACTGATGTATTCTTCGGCTTCTCTGACAACTCGCTCCACGTTTACGATGGCAACTGAGATGTCATTGACGTATCTGCTGTTTGCCAATTCGTCTATTCTGCTGATGAATTCAGGAGGGAGATGTGTGAGAGAATGAGTCTTGAAGTATTCCTGTTGTCTTGAAGTAAATTCTAACCCTTTGAGCTGCCTGACGATGAGGTCACCGTAGAGAGTAGGATGATGAGCTCCATTGGCATCCTTCTGTGTCAACCCAACTTTGTTCAATCGAGACATGTGGCGACTGGTCTCCTGAGTGGTGATCCTCAAAGTCTTTGAAATGTTCGTGACATTTGTCGCTTCATCGCTCAATTGACGTAGAATTTTGAGTCGGTCCTCGTTTGAAAGCTCGAACAGCAGGGCGCAAAGACTTTCCAAACCACGCACCACTTTCCTGATCTATCCTAACCACGCATAATCGATATTAAGATTCCTTCATTCCTCTTAACTTTGCCTAACGGATATTGGCAGCCCCATATTGCTCTTGCGGAGATTTTATTAGAAAAATCCTGAATGGGAAAGACTCAGAAACGTGGAGCTGAAGCAAAATGGAAAAAACCAATCCGAATGGGTTGAAAATATCGAAGAGCCCTTTTCACAGCCAACTATTGGAGGAATTCAGGAAGCTAGGCAGAATCGTTGGAAACAAAGCTGCACCAACTTCATCAAACATCTTCGCGTCCAAGAACGGGCCTAATCAAGATGTGGAACACACCCAAACTTTCAACTTGCGACACTATATCATAGCAAGTCAGCGCATGCACGAAATTGAAGGACAGAAAGCTATGTTGATTGCACTGTCGCGCCACGAAAGATGGAAGGCAGGAGGCCCCGTTTAACCAATAATAATGATTAGAAACCAATGGAGCGGTCATTGTGGAAATGGAACATGCATTCTCCATAGAGATGAAGTCTAGGAAACATGTAAGGCACATGTCGATATCAAGCGAGTCCTTCTCAGCTTGTTGTGCGCGTGTGCTTTTCGAGGGAACCTTAGGTGAATTAGAGGAGCTATCCATGATCGAAGGTGCAGTGTTGGAGGTCAAGGGAACCAAAGGAGTCCTGAGAATAGATCTGGACGAGGACAAATTACGGAAAATGCTCCTCTAGAATAACAAGGCTAAACAAGACCTTGTGTTTTTACCCTCACGCAGATGAGTTGCCTGAGTACTGTGTTAGGGGAACGCGCCCGCAAATCATAGAACGTAAACCAGTGAGGCCATGACACAACCATAATTGTCACTGGGCACCCTCAAAACTTCCGTTCGATAACTTATCTTGTCAATTCTTATTTCTCTTGTCTTCGCCATCTCTTTGATTTTCAACTCGAGAGTCTCTCTTAATGCCGTGAGATCCATTGAACCATGAGCCTCGGCAACAAGTCCATATTTCTTGTTCGTCTCCCAAGCCCATGAAATCCCTGCGCCAATCGTTGCTCCTCCTTCTCCATCCATTTTAGCAGTTACTGCGTAGGTTATTGTCCCCGCGCGTATTTTTTTCAATTTCCGTTCTCTGCATCCTCGTGGGAGGATGGAGCTAACTGGAACAAGGTTACACTGGGCGATTCCAGCCTTTTTTAGAGCGAGATCGAAAGCGTTGAGTTCGGAGACTGGACTTGTCGCTTTTCCGCTTGTCACGAAGAATTCTTTTGGAATCATTTCTGTGAGATATGCCTCTTCTTTTTTTGTATTGCAATACCGACGTCAAGAGGATTATTAATGTTGCGGTGAGCCAAAATATTTCAAATAGGAGAAGTAATCACTTTATAACAAACAAACTCAATAGAACTCAAGTTGAGCTTCAATGCAACCACAACCCAAAGTTCAGAAGAAGAGTAAGATCCGCAGAGGAAAAGGCTTCAGCAGAGCTGAACTAAGAGAGGCTGGAGCAGACCTTCGGCAAGCCCTCAAACTGGGGATACCAGTTGATCCTAGAAGAAAAACAAAATACAAAGGTAACATAGGGATTCTTGAGAGGTATCTGCAAAGTTTGGCTCCAAAAAAGAAGTCTAAATCTCTTGGCAAGAAAAAAATCTGAAAAGGTTTGTGCTTGTTTTGTCTCAAATACCCATAGCCTACATTGACATCAGATTCTTCGCCCACGCAACTGAGGACCCGGAGAAAGTCGTTACGGCAGTGCAACATGTTCTTCCAAGCAATCATATGGAAGATACAGTGTTTAGAAAAAGTAAGTTGCAAGGACACTATGGCAACCCCATCATCCTTTTTGAAACCAAAATCAAGAATAGAGAAGCGATAAAGGCTTTAGTTCAGAACCTCTCTTCGCGTCTTGACGAGTTGGATAAGGAGACGTTACTTAGGGAAATCCACCTATATCTGGAAAAGGGAAGTCTCTACATTAGATTAGACAAACAAGCCGCCTTCCAAGGCAAAATCAGGCTTTGCAAATCTGACCCTATTCGCCTACGTATACGATTTAGAAAGACGAAAGACGAAGATATAGTTAAGACCTGCATGGAACTCGGGATGTTGAAATGAGAAGGTTTGTCGATCTGCATCTCCGTGCACCAATCAAAGACCATGGCCAAGTGGAGAGAATGGTTAGGAAATCCTTTGAATTGGGATATCGCCAAGTTGGCATATTGCTCCCGACCAACATCACGACAGACCAAATCAACCAGTTACAACATATTTGCAGCAGCGCCGGAGTAGACTTCACTACGAGAACGAATCTTTCTCCAAAAACACCACGCGAACTCCTCCATGACCTGCGTCGTTTTAGGCGAAAGTTTGAGGTTATAGCCGTGAGGTGCGCCTCAAAGGGAGTCGCTAGGCAAGCAGCCAAGGATCGACGAGTTGATCTTCTTCACTTTCCTGCCACCAATCCACGTAGGAGATTTTTTGATGATGCAGAGGCAGAACTTGCTTCGAAAGCCTTGTCTTCCCTTGAGATAGAAATGGCTTCTCTTCTCTCATTGACGGGTTCTTCAAGAATCCGCCTTCTTTCTCGTCTCCGAAAGGAGGTGACAGTCGCAGAAAGGTTCAAAGTGCCGGTCATAGTTTCCAGCGGAGCAACAAACCAGTATTTCCTAAGAGGACCCCACGACTACGCGGCCCTCACAACCCTTTTCGACATGTCCATGCCATCTGCTTTGCGTGCCCTTTCAGAAAATCCCTTCGCTATAGTTGAACGAAACAGGGAAAAGTTGCGTCCAGGCTATGTAGCTCCTGGCATACGAGTCGTAGGCAGGAAGAGCGGTGTCTAAACTGGTGAGAAGGCGTTACTTGGCTCTTAAAGTTGTGAGTGACCAGCCTGTTAGTGAAAGAAGCGTCATGGACACTGTTTGGAATGCCGTCCTCAAACTCTTCGGAGAGTACGGAGCCAGCCAAGCCAACCTCAGCCTCATGCGATACGATCCAAAAAGAAAATTCGCCGTCTTCCGCTGTTCCCACGTAGCCATTGAAAAGGTAAGAGCCTCAATCGCTTCTATAACGGAAATTAATGGAGAACCAGTGGTTATTCATGTCCTAGGTGTTTCTGGAACTTTGAGGGCGCTTCGCAAAAAAGTGGTGACGTGAGTTACCATTTCTGTGCCTATTTCGCTACGGGAATATTTCAGTTTGCGAAACAAGCCTATTTAGCATTAAGTGCGTTATTATAATCAACTGTTTATGAGGTTGTGGCAATGAACCCCCAGATTGTTGAACTTAACAAGATGTTGTGTAAAGACTGCAACGAATCCAAATACGAAAGATGCAAGGAATGTCGGGTATATCAACTGATCAACTCAATGGTCTCCTAACTATCATTTACATTCCAGTGGGATTCACTGTTCACCGAGTTCAACCTTTGGCATTTTACAAATCATTTGAGTTCACTTCTCTTTTTCAGTTAGATATCCTTTTGCTGGATGTGCCAGCACCATACGTATGCGCGCGCGGAAAGTTGAGGAGACGCATCTAGCGTGTGCGAATATGGGTTCTTTGTCTCCACAACTCAGAACAGATTTGAGCAACGAGCCTTTTTCGGTCAAGGTCTATTTCGAGTGTTCCGTTATCCATGCATTCTGGGCATATATTAAAATCATGCACTAAACCATCATGAAAAATAAACTTGCATGAATATGCCGCCTTGACAACATCACCGCAACAATCACAAAACAGAGTCTTCATCTTCTTGACCGTGCTTGAATTGAAAGATAACAAATCTTAAAAATGAAGTTTCTTGAGCAAAAATGGTGGGGATTCTGAAGTATTCGAGAAGGCGATACGTTGTGGTTGTTGTAACAAGCGCGCGCAAAAGATGTTGAAAAAAGCCTGAACAAGTAAATGAGAGGAAGGCGCGCGTTTAATTTGGGTAGGGATATTTTTTCGTAACCTATCTTACAAACCTGGGAAAGGTGGTGGCATCGGCAGTGTTACAGGAATAGGATACTTTGAAAGTTGCTGAGCTCTCATTCCAAAAACTAGATCTTCTGCCTTTGCTGCCGGGATTGCAAACAGCATTTCGTTGTCGTAGGTAGCTGCAAAAACACGATCCCCGTTTCCAGGTATAACCACTTGGCATTCACCGGTGTTGAAGGTTCTGGCGATTCCTCCGGTGCATGAAGCAGCCATTCCAGCAAACTCGCTTTTCACTTTCTTTCCTTCTTTATACATGGCTCCTTGTATGAGCCGCATGATCTGAGCGGGATTTCCGTAAAACAGAATGACATCTGGAACGATTTTTGTTCGCGTCAAAGGAGAGATGACTACTCCGCCGAACTTTCCTGGCTCTAAACGATCTAAGTTGTCAACGATTGTTTTTGCTCCAGCTTCATCCAGTGCGTATCCCGCTCCCAGAAAGAACTGCACCAGAGCTGGTTCTTCAATTATTTTGGTCCAACCATAGGCCAAGCTTACTCCTGGGCATCCACTGTCTTTTTCGGTTATTCCCATGGTCCAACCGTATCTGCGACTTATTGTAAGAGCCTGGCAGATAGCTATTTTTTGTTCTGGTCTCCGAGTTCTTTCGGGAAACTCGGAATCATCCTTGACCAATTTAACTGCGAGCGGATAGGTTTGAGGTCTAAGTATTTCCTCTAGGGACTTTCCAACATTTATCCAATTTTTCAAGTCGAAAACCTCCACAAGCGAACTGCAACCCCTAAATTATAAGATTTTTGTGTTCTGAAGCGCGCATCTTACAACTGATATTGTCACGCCAATTTTCATGAGGAAACAAGCTTGCTAGGACTTCCACAATTTGGGCAGAATTTCATTTCTATGGTCACATAGGTCTCACACTTGGAGCATTTTTTCCTCAGTTGAGTCCCACATTCAAAGCAATAGTTATTGTCTTGATTTTCAGTTCCACATTTTGGACACTTAACCATAAGATCGCCTTCTCACGATAGTCCTAAACAGCATAACCTCTATTTAAAGAAGATTATGTGCACCTTCTCCGCGCGCACAGTCAAAAAATGCGCGCGCAACTTTGTAAGGCCGTCTCAGAGCTACGCTACTGCGTTCATTTTCATTTTTGGCAACCTGTAGGCACTGCCTTAAATCTTTAGAGCATTTTCTTCTGGTTCTTTATGCTTTAGACCTTTTTTCCGCCTTTTTTGGTGTATTTGCGTTGGTCAAAAATACGAAAAAGTTTATTAACTATTAAGATTCAATATACATGTCGGGAAAAATGTGAAACCTGACCACCTGATGTGCCCCTATAACGAATGTAAACGAGAGTTTGAAAAACCCCTCATGCTAACCGATTTTTCGAGGACGCCTAGGGAAACCTATTACGCCTGCCCTCACTGCCTAACCAGAGTTGATGTCGTAGCGAAAGACTCAAACCTTGATTCGGTTTCCGTCAAAACCTCTGGGAATCCGGTGGAGAAAACTCCCACAGAATGTGCTCACCATTTTGGATATTTGAAATCTCTCCCAAAAGAAGCTGCAATTTCCGATGAGTGCCTAACTTGCCCTAAGCTGTTGCATTGCTTTGTCAAGAAGGAGAACAGTGGCAGCGAGGTTGAATAGTAACATGAAGGCAGCAGCGATTTTTGTTGTCTTTTTCCTTCTTTTCACCTCTGCATCCATTGCTGTTCCTGTTCCGCTGTTCCCGGGAAACATGATTCCTACGTGGTTTAGAATTCCGATTTCAGTATACACCCCTTACATAGAGGCTGTCGCTAACGGGTTGTTGTACGGCTTCATCACATGGATAGTATTCTTCTTTATTAACAGAAGATTGGATAAGGCATTGTCCGCGGATTCTAAGGAGTTACATAAGAAAAGAGGGAACTTAGGCTAGGCCTCTTCGTGAATATTGGCTTTGGGATCCATCAAAAACTGCTATGCGCAAGAGTTATCCAATCTGTCCACAAAGCCTTTGAACCAAAGGCAATCAATTAATATGGCATCAATCTATGTTACCCGCCTCTCTTGGAGCCTAGTGAAATGGTGTTTATTCCCATCCGAGATGAGAATCGTTCCCTAACAACTCCTCACATAACGCGAATTCTTATAATAGTAAACATCATAGCCTTCATTCCCGCCTTGTATTCTACATTCTTTCCCGAGGACACAACGACGTATCTGTTTGTAGACTCGCTCTATGATAATTTCACAATGGTTCCAAACGACATACTCCAAGCAGAAAAACTGTATACTCTTATTACTTCCATGTTTCTTCACGCCGACATTTTCCATCTCGGCGGCAACATGCTTTTCCTCTACATTTTCGGAGACAATGTGGAGGACGCTTTTGGCCATTTTCCCTATCTATTGTTTTACCTCATCTGCGGTCTCGTGGCAGATTTTGCGCACATCCTAAGTCTCACAACATCGACGGAACTCCTCCGTCCTACCCTCGGCGCTTCGGGAGCAATCTCTGGTGTAATGGGAGCCTACATTCTGATGTATCCCAGGGCGCGGATTCGGACGCTGGCTTTGGCGTTCTTCGTAGCTGTTGTGAGCGTTCCTGCATTTTTCTTTCTGGGCTTTTGGTTTTTGTTGCAGCTGATTAACATTTGGCTCGATATAGGTGGCGGTGTAGCTTACTGGGCCCATGTCGGAGGTTTCGTCGCTGGAATGGTCTTGGCTTTGATTGTAAGAAGGAGGAAAAAACGGGTCAAGCCTGTAACTCCTTACTATGTGGAAACCTATGTTTGATCTTCCCTTTTTTTCGCAACCGTAAGAACTGGAATGGGGTCTGTCCGCCATGAGGTCTTCATACCTAGTAAGGTCGGTCTGGGACGGCTACATCATCCCCCATGTCTTTGATGGTGTCCCCCATTTTTAAGGCTTGTTGGGAACTTAGGAAGCAGAGGTCTTTAAGGTAGCAGTTGAGGGGAGGCCTAGACATCTCAGCCGTCATGTTAACTTTGGGGACCCTGAAACAATTGCGCGCGCGCAACGAATATGCCGCAAACAGAATCTGCAACTGTACGATGAGCATGAGGCAGTGTAAATACCGATAAAGAGAAGGGCTAGAAGTCTAGGACAATGACGGCTTTGAGCTAAAACAAGCCTGAACTCCCTTCTCTTTTTTGCCCTCATGACTTGAAAAATAATGCAGCCATGCATCCTGTAAAACATGCATTTCC
>CAYFXU010000057.1:0-11532 GCA_964347145.1 uncultured Candidatus Bathyarchaeia archaeon | reverse complement strand
AATGCCCGCGCGCAATTTGTGAATAGGCAAAGGAGCAAGAAAGGCTTTGGCTTGCCCTTCGTTGACAATTGTTAATTGACTTAGTTTTTGGAAATCGCCTACTATTTCCAGCTTAAATATACGTTCATGCAGGACTCGTCTACCGTAGCTTGAAAGCCTGCTTCAACGATCTCTTCCATCGATAATCTGAGCCAATCCCCGAAAGAACCGGAAGCCCTATAATCGGGATTCAAAGAATTCACACCATCATAATTCTTTAAGCTAGCTAGCTGGAAAAGAATGTGTTTTGCTCCCCAATGCGCGCGCGCGCGCGCACGTAGTCCGTTGCCATCGGCAATACGACCCTCTGTGTAGACGTTCACGTGCAATTTTCTTTTCTTACTCAGAACTTTAACAGGCGCGTGTTAATCGGTCCTGCAGCCATTCTCGGAAAGAAAAAGAATACAGAAACCCAGCAAGCATGCTAAATAGCCTGAGAAATCAGAAGTGATGCACCAAGCCTAATGCATGCGCGCGCGCATAGATTTCCTTCTTTTCTCCGAACACCTTGGGTCCCACTCCTTCAACAACGAAGGAGGCTGAGGCGGATCCAATGCATGCGCACCACATTGGATCTTTTCCCTTAACATACTCAGCTAGGAAGCCTCCAATGAACGCGTCTCCAGCTCCCGTGGGATCTCGGACGATTTTTGGCTTGTAGCTTGGAATGTCATAAAATCTTCCTTCAAAAAGAAGTCTCGAACCTTTCATTCCAATCGTTACAATGACTATTTTTACTCCATAATCGTGGATTTTTTCCATAGCCAACTTCAAATCAGCTAGGTCCGTTATCTTCTTGATCTCGCTCAAGGTTGATTTGTAGAGATCGAATTGTTCTAGAACCTTCTTGTTGCTCCATTTCTTCAACCGCATGTTTCCCTCAGCATCAAATTCTCGTACAAGACCCTGCGGATCCAGACACAATACATTCGTTGATGTTCGAAGCTTGTCAACAAGCTTTCGGGGCATTTCGTTCGTGACGGGCGCCAAATGAATGGCTCTAGCTCGTAAAGAGCTTGGCACATCTTCTGGCAGAATGGATGGTGCGCGGCTTTTCAGTTGGAGCTGTCTCCTCCAGTTGGTATATCTCAAGATGAACTTTGTGGTTGCAGCGCCCTTGATCTTCTTCAGTCCAGACAAATCTACACCGTTGGTATTCAGCCAAGCAATATAACCACTGGAAAAATCCTCTCCAACTTTCGAAATCACTGAAACATTTGCGTCCAGCTTTCTCGCTGCCACCGAAACGTATGTGGGGGGACCACCTAGTGTGATTTTAGGCACGGTTGCCTTTCGCAGACTTATGGAATCAATTGTGAAGTGGCCGACCGTAACCAGATCGAACATCTCTCTTAGTAATGGAGAAAAGATGGATATATGTTGATTCTGGTGTAAAGTTATAAACTCGTATGGTAATCATAGAGTGAGGAAAAGTTATGCCGGTCAAGCGAAAGTCCAGGGGCCGAGCCAAGGGGGGCAAAGGTAGTGGCGCTATGGTTCAGTGTGGCAGTTGCGGTCAGCTTGTGCCCCGTGACAAAGCCAAGCGAGTGTCTCGTCGGATTTCCATGGTGGACTCAGCGCTATACAGAGAGCTTCGTCAGAAGGGCACCTATGTAGCCAGCCGCACCGAGACAAGATATTACTGTGTCTCATGCGCGGTGCATCGTGGCGTGGTAAAAGTGCGTGCGAAAACTGAACGAAAGGAACTCCGTCGGAGAAGACGGAGACGTTAACGCGCTTTTATTCTTCTTTCCGACCAGAAGCATCCCGAAAATAAATTACCCTCTGAAGCACGGTTAAGTTTGTGAGGACAGCAAGAACGATGACGCCCCAGCCTAACGCTTCCCGCCAGGCAACACTGAAAAAGCTTGATATAGATAATATTACCAACCGTTCTGCTCGTTCAGCCATGCCTACTGTCTCCATTTTCACTCCAGCCGCTTCTGCCCTCGCTCGAGTATAGCTTACCAGCAACGAGCCCATCAGAGCAGCAAGTCCCCAAGAAAGGTCACATAGCCCGCCGAGAATGATTCCGCAGAAGACGATGGCGTCAGCATATCGGTCAAGAAGAGAGTCAAGGAAACCGCCGAAGGTTGTAACTTCTCCGTAGAGTCTTGCTAAAGCGCCGTCAAGGGCGTCGGAGAACCCTGAAGCTAGTAGAAGGATGGGAGCCATTACTTGGAGGATGTTGTGAGATTGCCATTTCCAATACGCAAGAGCTGAAAGAACTGCGAAGGCTATACCAATTGCGCTTACTTGGTTTGGAGTCAACCCTACGCTGTGAGCAAGTTTCGCTTCAGCGGTCATCCATAACTGAACTCTCTGCTTGAGTTTTGTCAGCAACTCTCATCATCTTCTGTCCGTACTTAGACTCCCCTATTTTTCTTTGAACACTCCCAACATTCTTAAGCGCTCTTACGGTCATGATCCCATGAATTCTCTTTATCTTAGAGGTTTATGGTCGCAATGCTTATTTAAAAACAGCCTCCGTAAAGATTAGCGAGTGGATTCTTCATGATCAACGTGACTCCGGTGAAAATAGACAACAAGGTTGCGGTTGGCTTGAGGGTAGATTTGCCGGATTCTCCGCCCCTTCTCTTGATAGTTGGACGAACAGGATTCATTATGTGCGGTTTTCTCAATATCGACGTTGCTGAAAAAGTGAACGCGACTGCTGCTATGGTGAGCGGTGTAAAAACTTTTGACGACATGCTCGCGGCTGAGATTAAGGCAGCTACGTCCAAGGCTCAGATGAAAGGGATAAAGAGTGGGATGAAGGGGAAAGACTCTGTCAAACTGCTCCTCTAGATTCTTGTATCCCCTCAAGCCAACAATCTGAGCGTGCGCCTCATACTGAGAAACTGCGCGCGCTTATCCTATATCGACTAAGAAACCTGTTTCACACGTATCATGAACAAGAAAACAGTATCCAAAGAAAGAAAATCTTATATAACTTTCCCGTACTTGTCTTATGAAGTGGTCGTAATGGGTGACTTTGTTCCACAACGCTGACTTCTTTGGCGCCTGTCTTATATTAGGATTTGATTTTTTCAATAGTAAGCACCGAGGGAGAAACTAGAATGTCAGAGTCGGGAATCACCGTCAAAAAGACTGAACAATTTTCAGAATGGTACACCCAGGTTGTCCTAAAGTCAGAGTTAGCCGATTATGCTCCAGTCAAAGGCTGCATAATCTTCAGGGAATATTCCTACGCTATCTGGGAAGAGATTCAAGACTTCTTCAACAAAAAAATAGAGGCAAGTGGACACAAAAACGCGTATTTCCCTCTCTTCATCCCTGAGAGTTTCTTGAAGAAGGAGGCTGAACACTTCAAGGGATTCGTCCCAGAGTGCGCATGGGTCACAGTCGGCGGAAATAGTGCATTAGAAGAAAGGCTTGCCATAAGACCTACGTCCGAAACCATAATGTATGTGATGTACAAGAAGTGGATAAAAAGCTGGAGAGACCTCCCCCTCAAATTGAATCAATGGTGCAACATCGTTAGGTGGGAAACCAAGGCAACAAGACCGTTCCTAAGAACAAGAGAGTTTCTCTGGCAAGAAGGCCACACCGCACATGCAACGAAAGAAGAAGCGGACAAAGAAGTCATGGACATTCTACGAATCTACAGGGACTTGATAGAAAACCATCTTGCAATACCGGTGTTGATTGGAAAAAAAACCGAAGGCGAAAAATTTGCTGGAGCCCTTTATACAGCGACGTTAGAGGCTCTAATGCCCGATGGAAAAGTCCTTCAACTGGGGACATCGCACAATCTTGGTCAAAACTTCTCCAAGCCTTTCAGGATCAAATTCATTGGAAAAGATGAGAAGGACCGCTACGTCTGGCAAACGTCGTGGGGGGTTTCCACGCGCCTGATAGGAGCAATGGTGATGGTTCATGGTGATGACAAAGGATTGGTGCTTCCTCCAAAAAAGGCTCCGTGCCAAGTTGTGATAGTCCCTATTTTCTATAAGGAAATAAAAAGGGATTTGATCTTGAACAAAGCCAGAGAGGTTTTCAAGAAGTTAAAAGAAAACAGGATAACAACTATTCTTGATGACAGAGAAGAATATACACCCGGATGGAAATTCAATCAATGGGAATTGAAAGGCGTGCCCATAAGAATTGAGATCGGTCCGAGAGACGTCGAGAAAAAACAGGTAATCGCCGCCAGAAGGGACACATTTGAGAGAATCACACTGAAAGAAGAAGAGCTGATTGACACCGTAAATGAAGCGCTGAAAAAAATTCAAGAGAACCTGTTAAATCGAGCCAAGAAATTCTTAGAGGAACACATTACTTCCGTAGAAACTTACAACGAATTCAAGAAAGTTCTGAGAAAAAAGGGCGGTTTCATCAGAGCTTGCTGGTGTTCAAACCAAACATGCGAAGAAAAGATCAAGGAAGAAACTGGCGCAACTATTAGACTTATTCCATTTGAAAAAGAAGAATTGTTTTCACGCTGTGTATACTGCTGCGATGAAGCAAAAGAGGTAGTCTACTTCGGTAGAGCATACTAGATCGTAGGCCAGTTCCTGAGCCAACACTTCTATTTTGGACAGAAGAAACTGTGTCAACGGAGTGTATAGGTTTGGCTAAAAAATGAAATCCGAACGAGAGTTTGGCGCTTAATTGAAGAAAAGGGAATCGCCAGTTTCCCTAAATCGATTTTCCCCAAAATACCCAATTTCATAGGCGCCAAAAAAGCTGCTCAACGTCTAAAAGAACTGCCCGAACATAAATCCGCAAAAGCCATTTTCTGCAACCCCGACTCTCCCCGAAAAACCTGTTCGAGAAATGATTCTGAAGGACTGCAAAATTCTCGCCATGGCTACACCTAGACTAAGAAAGGGTTCAGTTTTACTGGATCCCCTCCTGATTCCTCAGGATCGTGTTTTTGAGGCGCGCGCGCGTTGATTTGTTTGTAGCAGGGTCTTTTGCGGTTTCTCTGGAAGGGGGAAGACTCTGTAAGGGAACCGGATATTCTGATCAGGAGTATGCTATGTTGAAAAAGGCTGGTAGTCTTGCTCCCGAAACCCCTGTCGTTACGACGGTGCATGATGCGCAGATTGTGGAAGAAATTCCTAATGATGAATGGGATGTTCCAGTGGATGTTATAGTCACGCCGACAAGGGTTATCCGAGCAAAATAGGCGTCTATCTTACCTTCTCATTTAATACTGTATCTACTTCATCTAGTCCAAGCTGTTTCAGCGCTTCGGATTTCGGTATGCCGTTTTCATCCCAGCCCGCTTCTTCGTAGTATTCTTTTTTTGAGTCTTCAAACTTTGTTCGGTCAACCTTTTTTCCAGCGTATGGTCCTGATGGCAGCTGCTCGTAGAACCTTGAGGGGTTGTCGTCATGTGTTTTTGGGTTCCATTTGAGGTCGGGTCCACCTAGGAGCAAGAGGACTCTTTGTAGGTGGAGTATCCGGCGTGCCGTTGTCTCATACCATTCTTCAGGCCCTATTTCCCACCCTGTGACCGCTTTTAAGAAGTCCCATTTGAGACGACGCGACAAGCCAAAGTTGTTGAAAAAGCAGTAGACGCCTGAGTCATAGAGAATCATGGCTAACTCGCTGTTGCCGTGATGGATTGGGACATAGGCTGTTGATGTGTGGTCGCCGGCTTGAACAGAGCAAGCGTAGGATATGTCTGTCGTGTAATCCTTTCCGCTTCTAACTCCGTGGGCTCCTATGGCCATTCCCTTCTCATGAACCACGTATTGCATCACGTCTTTCTTTTTCATTTCCTTTATCTTGAGGGCTGCTCTGTAAGAACCCTCGGCTAACACGTCCCCGATTCCTTCTCTCGTGGCCACCTTCTTGGCCAATGCAGCAAAGGCCTCTGCGTCTCCCCACTTCAGTTCTATGCCGTCAAGGTCTTTCTTCTTTAGGATGTCTCTTTGATAGAGTTCGCCAGCGAATCCTAGGACATTTCCACCTTGTATACCACAGAGTCCCAAGTCATCTATCAAAGACGCCAAGTAGACATTTTCTTCTGGAGTGAAGATGCCTAAGTTGGTTCCTAGGTAAGCTTGTAGCTCATAGTCTGGATTATCATCAATGGCGCCTTTGAAGGGACCCGCTTTTACCATCGCAACCTTCAAACATGTTGTTGGACAACCAAAGTCGCCCCAGTATCTCTTTATCCAAACCCTTTGCTCGAATTTGTCTACTCCAAAACTCTTCTGGTCATGCCATTCTTCCTGCCAGTTTCTAATGGGCTCGGAGCTGGTTACGGCGCCAACCTCGTAACCCGCGGCGCCAGTGCCCCACCGTCTAAACGCATCGTTCCCGTAGCATCTGGCCGACACTTCATCTATTAGTGCCTTTACTTTCTCCATGTGTTCGACTTCTGGTAAGGGTCCTGTACCCTTAGCCACCAGCGCCTTAACGTTCTTCGAACCCATCACCGCCCCGTATCCGCCATAACCCGCTGCATGCATCCATTTCGCCATCACAGCGGCTATTCTAGCCTCATTCTCTCCAGCCGGCCCTATGTAAAGTACAGCTGGCTCTTTCCACTCACCGTACAACGGAAACCTCTTTCTGAGCTCTTTTCTTCCTTCTTTGGTAAGTGTCTTTAGGGTTTGCTTTCTGCCTTTTCCCCATATGTGACTTGCATCTCTGATTTCGGCTTGAGAATCTGTGACGAAAATGTAGCTTGGTTTGGCAGCCTTGCCTGTGATGATCAAGCCGTCGTAGCCTGCGCACTTGAGCTCCACTGGAAACTCTCCAGCAACTGTCGAACCGACTACGCCGTTGCTCTGGGGAGACTTCCCAGATACGCAGATTCTGGCTCCTGGGAAGAAACCGGTTAGTGGTCCAGTTAAGACGAGTAGCATGTTTTCGGGTCCAAGAGGATCGATCTTCTCCCACCGGTCGCCCAACCTGTCCCACAGAATCTTCGTAGCCAAACCCCTGCCGCCGATATAATGCCTTAGGATGCTTTCATCAAATGTTAGGTCCTTTATCTTCTCTGCTGAGAGGTCAACTTCTACAAATTTTCCCGCGTACCCTCGCATTCATATCAACTCCTCATCAGCTTCTCCGTAGAGGCTAGCAACCAGATCTCGTGTTACTTCTTCAGGTTTACGTGCGTATAACTCGTAAGCACGATTGCGCCCCATGACTTTCTCCTCTGCTTTCGACACGATTCTCAGAACATTCCATCTTCCTTCACGACATACCCTTACGCATCGAGGATCCCCTCCGCACAGATCACATATCAATGCGTATTTCTCGGTTGGATGAATGTGTGGGATTCTGCCCGGGCAGGCGTCGATGCAAAGACCACAGGCAGTACACTTTTCTTTGTCAACCATAACAGCCCCTGTGTCCTTGCTTACCGACAAGGCATCCACGGGGCAGGATTTGATGCAAGGGTAATCGTCACACTGGGTGCAGAAATGGGGAAATTCCGCTCCGGGGACGAGCATGAACACCCGTATCCTTGAGGCTTCCGGCCAGATGCGGTTTTCGTGGAAAAGGGAGCAGGTTATTTCGCATTTTCTGCACCCACTGCACCTTGAGTAATCTCTGGCGATCCAGATGGGTTCTTGAGAACTCAATCATAACGCCTCGTTAACCAGGCTGAAACAAAACGTTTTCATTGGTTTAATTTAAAGCTAACGATAAAACTTGCTAAGGCACAGTCTATCTTTCTGCCTCGAATTTGTTGTTTTTCTGTTCAAAAAAAGTTAAAGCAATGCAGTAACGCTTAAGCATACTTACTACAATCCTCGGAGAGAGGGCTCATTTGGTACTTCTAGAGTGGATGGAACAATTTGTGCTCCAATTTGGCTATGTCGGAGTTTTCCTCATCAGCTTAATTGGCACCTTGTCGGTTGTCTTTCCCATACCCTACACCCTTGTCATCTACATCATAGGTGGATTTCGTGTTCTAGATCCTTTTCTTATTGCAGTTGCAGCGGGTGTAGGTTCAGCTCTTGGCGAATTCTCTGGATACGTGATTGGTTACTATGGGCGAGCGGTGCTAAGCGAAGATAGGCGAAGAAAAATGGATTATATGATGAAGATTTTTCTTCGCTATGGATTCGCTGCGATTTTCCTTTTTGCCTTAACTCCCTTGCCTGATGATCTTCTTTTCATTCCGTTGGGAATTATGCGTTACCGGTTTGTGAAAGCTTTCATCCCGGCCCTTCTAGGTAAAATGTTAATGTGCTTCATTTTGGCGTATAGCGGCTCCATGTCTTTTGGAATAATTAGAGTCATATTTGGTGAAGGCGGACTTTTAGGAGTCGTGATAACCTCTGCTTTTTTGATCATCGTCATTGTGGCCATTCTCAAGATCGATTGGGAGAAGATTTTTGAGAAGTATATGGACGCAGAGAGAGGGAAAAAACTTGAGGGTCATCGCTGACCTCCACATTCACAGCAGGTTTAGTCGTGCCACAAGCCAGAGAATGAACATAGACGAAATAACTCGTTTTGCGAGAATCAAGGGCTTGAACCTCGTTGGCACAGGAGATTTCACTCATCCTAGATGGCTTAAAGAAATCAGTGAAGAACTGATTGAAGTTTCAGACGCTGACCTCTACGGAACGGTGAAGCATCCCGACTCTACTGTGCGCTACATGATAACAGCTGAGGTTAGCACAATATTCACCGTTGAAGGCAACGTCAAAAAGATCCATCACGTCATCTTGACCCCGAGCCTTGAAACTGCTGTTCAAATCAATGACCAATTGAAGCGTTACGGTGATCTCAGCGTTGACGGCAGACCGACTCTAGATATGACTGCACCGCATCTTGTGGAACAGGTTGTGCAAGTTTCAGACGAAAATGTTGTCATACCCTCCCACGCTTGGACCCCATGGTTCAGCATTTTCGGTGCCTTCAGCGGTTTTGACAAAGTAGAAGATTGCTATCAAGACATGACGAAGAATATTATGGCCATAGAGACCGGCCTCTCCTCCGACCCTCCAATGAATTGGAGACTGGGCGCCCTTGACAAGTTTGCTTTGGTTTCAAATAGCGACTGCCACAGCGGCTGGCCGTGGAGAATCGGAAGAGAAGCAAACGTGTTTGAGCTGGAACGACTAACATATCAAGAGGTGGTTGACGCCATCCGCAAGAAGGATCCGAAACGCTTCAAATTTACTATCGAAACCGATCCCGCCTACGGTAAGTATCACTGGACAGGCCACAGAAACTGCAATATCTCATTTCCCCCTCAGGAAGCCATAAGATTCGGAAACCACTGCCCAGTTTGTCGCAAGAAACTCACGAAGGGCGTGGAGCAACGAGTGGAAGAACTAGCGGATCGGTCTCCCGGATACAAACCAGAAAGGGCAATAGGCTACACGCATCTGTTGCCCCTCTCCGAAATCATTGTGACGGTTTTGGGAGTGGATTATCCGGGAGCACAAAAAGTTTGGGGCATCTACAACCCCCTAGTCGAAAGGTTTGGAGACGAATATACAGTGCTCATGGACGCAACTAAAGAAGAAATGTCCCGTATTGTTGACTCGGAGATCGCCGAGGCCATCGTTCGGGTTAGACAAGGTAAGGTGAGGGTTATACCTGGATATGACGGCGTCTACGGTAAACTCATGATCTTTGAGGAGGGGGGAGAAAAGGCTAAGGCGACGCCGGAAAGACCGAAGCAACAAAGCATAGCTGACTTCATGTAATGGTTTTGCGAAGCATGATCAAAAGCCTTATTCAACGTCAATGCGTGCACATTTTGATTTTTCTGTTGTTTTTGGCTAGTTTGTATGCTGTTATAGTTGGAAAATAGAAGATGCCTTAAATGAACTATAAAATTTTGGAGGAAACACAGTCTTAAGTATATGTTCATTAAGTGTTCGCGTTGGATACGTTATATCATTTATTTTCAATCCCTTAGAATTGTTGTGTCTTCTGGAAAGAAGTAAAACATAGAAGACTATTCCACGCAAATTTTAAATAGAATTGCCTACCATTACGAATTATGCGGAAGGCTATTCCTAAGTGATATAGTTTTTGATAGGATTTACCTTTCAGAGCGCCGAGTGTCGAGCGCGATGAACCAAAACAAATGAAAAAGAGAAAGGAAGAATAGAAAATGACAAAATTAAGCAGTTTATTTCGGCGCAAAAACATGCTGTTGACATTCATGATCTTGATGCTCTTTGTCAGCATGGTCCCGGTGAGAGCGCAAGCTCCTGTTGAACCTACCGTGATCTCCCTCGACACTCAATTTATGCCGGACTTCCTCGACATATACGTTGACGACGTCGAAGCCATGTGGGGCTTCGAAATATGGATACAATATAACTCAAGCCTCCTAAACGCCACAAACCAGTTTTCTTGGTCACCGTTTGACGTACCCCAAGGAGATCCGCCGGGAGGAGAAATAAACAACACGGCTGGCTACGTAGCGCTACGATATAGCTACCCAATGGGCGAGCCAAACGGGCTGACAACATCCGATCCTGTGCTAATAGCTTCAATTGAATTCACAGTAGTCGGTTCGGGCTGGTCCTTGCTACGCGTGTACGGCAAACCACCACACAACGATTCAATAGTTATTGACGTTTATGGAAATCCTATCAGTCACGACGTGGTTGATGGCTTCTTCGCCAACGTTCCGGATTACCCACATGACGTAGCCGTCACCGGCGTTGACGTCTCTCCAACCAGAGACGTAGTTCCGGGAGAGCCGGTGTCCATCAACGTGTCCGTTGCGAATCAAGCTCCCTTCAATGAAACCTTCACGGTCACCGCCTACGCCGACACAACCGTGGTCGACTCCGAAACCGTCAGCCTAGACCAGCTGAGAAGAAACGTCACACAACTTATATGGGACACCACCGGATTCGCCTTTGGCCACTATGACATACGCGCAGAGGCAAGCGTCGTCACAAACGAAACCGAAACAGACGACAACACACTCACCTTCGGCGACATAGTGATTCTAGGCGTCCATGACATAGCCGTCACGGACATCACGGCTTCCCCAAGAGATACGGGACCCGGCGATCTCATATCCATAAACGTTACTGTAGTAAATCAAGGCGATTTCGCCGAAAACTTCAGCGTCACAGCCAAGTGCGGCTACTTCGAACCATGGGATCCCGATATCCCTGCAGAATACCTGATCGATACGAAGGCAGTCGCATCTATGCCCAGTGAAACCAGCAGAATCCTAACCTTTACATTGGACACCTCAGAAGTCGCCCTCAACCCCAATTCCGAGAGTGTCTCCCTCTGGATAGAAGCTAACGCAAGCGTGGTTCCATATGAAACTGAACAGGCCAATAACAAGCATAAGATGGACGGCGATGTCACCCTTTGGACTGAACACGCACCATTTGAACACGAACTCACAGTCTCTCTCGAAGTACCAGCTTTCCTCGATCCTGATCAGACGTCGGTGCTGAACGCAACTGTCCACAACGGTGGATTGAACAACGAAACCAGCGTGGATATGTTCTTATTGATAAATGGCACGGCAGTTAGCAGTGCAACAATTCCGGAATTGCC
>CAYFXU010000056.1:0-12612 GCA_964347145.1 uncultured Candidatus Bathyarchaeia archaeon | reverse complement strand
ATGGTTCCGCCGCTTCCCATGGAGACAACGAAGCAGTCAGGGACTCCAAATTGTTCCATGACTTCATAGCTGATTGTCTTCTGGGCTTCAATTACCAACGGATTGAATTCCGCTGTGGCTTGATACCAACCTGTTTCCTTCGCCAAGGATTCCGCCCGCTTGTTGGATTCATCAACTATTTCTCCGTGTTCCTCAATGACCGCGTCGTAAATTAGCATCTGAGCTAGTTTACCCATGTCCACCATTTTTGGAACAATGACGTGGCAGGTGAGTCCAGATTTGGTGCAGTAGGCAGCCATGGAGGCTCCCATGTTCCCGTTTGAGGCGCAAACTACAGAATCATATTCTAAGTCGAGGGCGTTTGAAACCATCAGTGCTGCGCATCTGTCTCTGAAGGAGTTCGTTGGATTTCGGGTCTCATCTTTTAAATACACGACGTTCAACCCAATTTTCTTGGCAAGGCGTTCAGCCTTGTGCAAAGGTGTTCCCCCTTCTCCCATCGTCACCACATTTCTGACTTCTGGAAACATGGGTCTATACTTCCAAAACGTGATGGGACCAGTGAGCCCTGTTTCTTTCATCTGTTCGAAATCAAAGGTATAGCCCAACAGACCTCCACACTTTTCACATTTATATCGAGGAGGATAAACCGCAAAAATAGCTGAACATTGACTACACCGCAGGGCCATCATACTGTTTGAACTCCATATAGATGAAATAGCGTTTTCTAACTTTTCTTTATCGGTCAATTAGAAATGCTTTAAAAGACCGAAGACTGTAGTAGGCAAAAACAAAGCAAAAGTTGCATTAATCTTGAGGGGTAGATTGTGAATATACGTGATTTGAAGCCTGGAATGAGCTCAGTCAACATCAAAGTGTCAGTGTCAGAAATCTCGGAACTTAAACACGTCTTAACCGGTAAAGGTATTGAACATGAAATACTAGAGGCAAAAGTGGAAGATGAAACTGGCGGCATGACGTTGGTTCTGTGGGATGAGAAGGTCCTTCCTCTGAAGGTGGGAGATGTTCTGCAAATCGGGAACGGTTTCGTGACATCCTTCAAGGGACAATGGAGAATAAACGTTGGAAAATACGGTGAGATAGCGAAGGTTCAGTCAAGTTAAAAGGAGGGGAAAATTAACTTGAACCGCCTATCAGAACTTTGAGGCCAATCCACTGAATCGCCACAAATCCCAGCAGGAGCCTAAACCATACCCATAAAACTCTTATTAGGACAGTTGCCGCAGCACTGACGCCGAGAGGGACACCAAGTAAACTGTACAGGCTGGTCATCACAATCTCCAGAAGCCCGACTTCGCCCGGCACCCCAATGGGAATATTTTGAATAGTGACACTAATGGAATACACGATCGTTAGCAAGACAAAGCTAACTGGATGGTTAAGAGAGACAAAGACTAGATAAGACAAGAGTATGCTCAGAAACCAAGCTAATATGGAAAGGAACACTGGTCGAACCAAGCTCCTCGGATTCTTGCCCAAAACTTCTATTGATTGATGGAAGGCAATCAAGGCTTTTCTTGCCTTGGACTTCAAGCTGGTTAGTTTCAAGCGCCCCCTCAAAACGAAAGAAAGAAAACGTAATAACAAATCGATTAACTTCTGCGTCAGTTGCTCTCTTATGCACAAGAGAAAAATGAAAAACAACGAAACACTGGTGCCAGCTGCCACAAGTAGTACTAATATCAAGACCAACGCAGGAAGCTCGTATTTTAGAATAAATAACGAAAGAAGGCTGATAATTAAGCTGCCTAAAGTTATTATCATAGAGAGGATTCTATGACTCACAATTGACGCCACAACTTTCCCTGCGTTTTCCCCAGAGTCCTTGGACATTAGGTAAGCTTTAGAGGCGTCTCCGCTAATCGACTCAGCTGGAACCAAAAGATCAACGAAGACTCCAATCCAAGTAAAGATGAAAGTTTTCCTAAAGGGAACGTTTACCGAGAGAGGACGCAGAAAATATTGCCAAGTTAAAGAATATGCTAACATGTTCAACAACAAAACCGTGACTGCCAGTAGGTAGTAGAAGGGATCGACACTTTGGATAATCATAAGCATTTCAGGTATGTCAAGTGCTTGCACGTGTGCTAAGAAATAGAGGTAGGCGATGAAGATCAAGAGACCTATCAGCAAGAAGGGAATGGTCTTCTTCATAGTTACGCGCTTTTCTGAAAGCATTCACTGCCGCATCCATGGGTAAATAGGAGCAAATAGCGGTTTCTGCATATTATCTTTTGCCCGATTTCCTTTTTTATGGGTTGAACACTGCCTCAAAAATCAACGTACACTTACGTCCAATACGATCAATATTTTCTAAGGTGTCTGTTCCCAAGGATGCAAATCCGCTCTCAATAATCTTAGAAAGAAGGGTCGAACGGTCAACGGGGAGGTAGGACAAACCCTCAATAAGATACTGCCTTATTTCTTCGCCGAAATCTTCGTCAGCTAATAGGGGTGCAGCACATCCGGTGGATTTTAAGCATGAGATTAGGCACAGGGCTTCGGCTGATGGCTTACCTCGCGAAATCTCCCACGAAAGTATGTCGTCTTCAGAAGACCTTAATAAATGCTTCACGTAGGCTACCTGATCTTCGACGTAGCCTCTCAGTTGAAGAAGGCGGGTCACTTCATAGTCTTTTACTGCAATGGATACCAAGTAAAGTAGGTTTGTTACATATTCAAAGGAGAGGTTGAACCGATCTGCAATTCTCAGAAGTGTTGGAGGAATTGAAAGAATATAATAGCTTAGGTTGCCGTGCAAAATCGAATGTCCTACCTCATGATGGATCCCGCCTATCTTGACCAGATTTGTCAACTTCCTCATCTTTTCCAGACATAGGGTTATTCGAGGTATTCCACGCCATGCATCATGCATAGCGAAAAACAGCTCGTCAAAAGGTGTGGGCGCAACGCCAACTTCACTGCATTCTTTTGAAAAGAAGGCTTCAACAGATGAAGATCGTTCAAACAGGTATAAATCGACCAGAGAAACCTCGTGTGGGACTAATCTGCTGTAGCACTCTTGCATAATCCCAATGACTTTTTCCATCTCTTCATCATCAATTGTGCCATATTTTGAGACAACGATTTTCACCAACGTGCTTCCCATAAAATCGTACGTCGTCTACATTTAAAGGTCGCTTCTACAAAGGCAACTCAAAAATCGTTCGTTCCGATTCAGAATGTTAGTTCTGCCTTTCCCAATCTTCTGTCCAAGCATGCCTTGACAAAGCCGTAATATTCCGGGTCTGGCTTTCCAGGTCTACTTTTGAATTCCCCATGAAACTGGGAGGCAAAGAAAAAGAATTTGCCAGGAAGTTCCAGAATCTCCATTCTTCTGCCGTCAGGACTCTTACCGGAGAAAATCAGTCCATGCTCTTCTAGAATGTTCCAGTAATTCGGATTCACTTCCCATCTGTGGCGATGGCGTTCACAAATCTCTTCATCCCGATAGAGTTTATGCGCCACTGTTTTCTTCTTGATTATGATTTTGTGCGCGCCCAAACGCATTGTCGCTCCTTTATATTCAACGCCTTTTTGTTCGGGCATCAAGTCGATCACAGGGTGTGGACTATCAGGGTTGACTTCAGTGGTGTTGGCTTCCTCCAGTTCACAAACGTTGCGAGCGAATTCAACGACCGCCAGCTGAAAGCCGTAGCAGATTCCTAGAAAAGGTATGTCATTTTCGCGGGCAAAGCGAATTGCACTCATTTTCCCTTCGGTTCCTCTGGGACCAAAACCGTAGGGAATAAAGATTCCGTCGCATTCTTTAAGAAGTTTCAATTTGTTCGGATCCTCCTCCAGACTCTCTGCTTCAATGTAGTTTATCAGAACTTGTGCTTGACAGGCAGCCCCGGCATGCCGAAAGGCTTCGTTCATGCTAACGTAACTGTCAACCAAACCTGCATATTTGCCAACCAACACTATTTTGACCTTAAATTGCGGGTTTTCAAACGAGTTTACGAATTCTTTCCACTTGCTCCATTTGGGGGTTCGTTCTGGAAGGAGCAGTCGTTCGCAAATGTAATTTCCCATGCCTTGTTTGTCTAAGATTAGGGGAACCTTATAGACGGAGAGAACGTTATGAGAACAAAACACTGCTTTTTCGGGAATCGTACCAAAAAGCGCTACTTTTCTAAGCGCTTTGGAATCGATCATTTTTCTGCATCTGACAACGATGGTGTCGGGTTGGATGCCTATACGACGTAACTCGTTTACGCTGTGCTGGAGAGGCTTGGTTTTCATCTCACCCGTGACATCTAGGATTGGGACAAGGGCGACATGAACGTAAAGAGTGTTATCAAACCCCTCTTCCAGACGCATCTGACGGATCGCTTCGAGGAAGGGCAATCCTTCTATGTCCCCGACAGTCCCTCCGCATTCTGTCAAAAGAACATCGACGTTCGACCTTTCCGCAACCAATCGAACACGGCGCTTGATCTCGTCAGTGACGTGAGGAACTATCTGAACGCATCTGCCTAGAAAGTCTCCCCGCCGCTCCTCGTTAATTACTGTTTGATATATCTGTCCAGTTGTGATGTTATTGTCCTTGGGCACATTGAGGTTTAGGAACCTTTCATACCAACCGAGGTCGAGGTCTGTTTCACCTCCGTCCTCTGTGACGTAAACTTCCCCGTGGATGTAGGGGTTCATGGTCCCTGCATCTACATTCACGTAGGGATCTATTTTTATGGCCGTAACCTTGAAGCCCCTAAGCTGAAGCATCTTACCTACGGAAGAAGTGACAATACCCTTGCCTACAGAAGAAAGCACACCCCCTGTCACGAAAACAAACTTGGTAGGTTGATTTTGCAATGTGAACAACTCCCTCTTTTTGGACTTGTTGACAATACGACTTTCTATTACGCCGTCTATGAAATTTCTTAGGGGGCATAGAAAAGGCTTTCCAATTCAAGATCTCTCACATCGTCTTCCAGTACGTTCAATAGTTTTTTATCCACTTGAGTCGATAACTGTAGCGCGTTGCCTATGTTCCTCAGTTGAAGAGAAAACATGCGGATCTATTGATTGCTCAGAAGAGTGGTTAAATGATTAGAAAGACCGGGTTTGACACAAAAAGATACTTGAATGTTCAGATAAGAAAAATACTTGACCGTGTTTCGTTGTTCGACAGACTGTATCTAGAATTCGGAGGTAAGCTGTGTTATGACCATCATGCTTCACGTGTGCTTCCAGGCTTTGATGTTGACACAAAAGTACAGTTGCTTGGGCGACTTGGAAACAAGATTGAAATAATACATTGCATCAGTGCGAAGGATATCGAAGGCAGAAAAATTAGACGAGACTTTGGACTAACATATGATGACCAGGCGCTCAAAGACATAAACGATCTTCGCGAGGTGGGTCTAGACGTCTCTGCCATGGTTATGAATAGGTTCAACAACGAATTGGTGTCGAAAAAATTCAAACAAAAACTTCAGAATAGGGGAATACGTGTTTTCATACATCATGAGATACCAAACTACCCTAAAGAATTGGATCTTGTCATTAGTGAGAGAGGCTACGGCAAACAAGAGCATGTGGATACCGGGAAAAAGATTGTGGTCGTCACTGCGCCTGGACCAGGCAGCGGCAAATTCTCATTCTGTATGGCGCAAATTTATAACGACAGAAAAGGAGGTGTCAAATCCGGTTTTGCAAAATTTGAGACGTTTCCAGTATGGAATCTAAGCCTTAACCATCCTGTAAACATTGCGTACGAAGCAGCAACCGCGGACATCGGAGATTATAACGTCGTAGACCCATTCCACAAAAAAGCGTATGGAGTGGCGGCTATCAATTACAGTAGAGATGTGGAAAATTTTGCAATAATGAAAAAAATAATCGATAAGATAGTCGACAAAGACGACCCAATGGCAAAATACAAATCACCAACCGACATGGGAGTCAATATGGCCAAAGAGGGAATAATCGATGACGATGTAGTACGTGAAGCAAGCAAGGAAGAAATCGTAAGACGCTATTTCAGGTATCACAGAGAATTCGTGGAGGGGAATGTTCTCTACGATACAATTGAGCGAATGGAAGGAATCATGGAAAAGGCGGGCGTTAAGTTCAAAGACCGTTCTGTTGTCCAACCAGCAAGAGAAGCAGCAGAGGAAGCCAAAAGGAGAAAAGATGAGGGAAAAGGGTGTAGAGGTGTGTTCTGCGGCGCAGCAATCGAAATCTTTTTCGATCCAAGCAAAGCCGTGATTGTAACAGGCAAGAATTCGCCACTACTTTACGCTGAATCAGCAGCGCTCCTAAATGCAACAAAGATGATCGCAAAAATACCTGACGAAGTCGACGTGATATCTCTCAACGTAATCCAAAGCATTATGGAATTAAAGAATACCATTAGATCTAGCAACACATCATTGGACGTAAAAGAAATACTCAACGCACTGGCTGCAAGCGCGGTATCGGACAACAATGCACGAAGATGTTTAGATGCGTTGGATAAATTGGAAGGTTGCGAGATGCACACTACTCATCTTATGAACGAAGGTAACGAAAAGATGCTGAATCAGATAGGCTTAAATTTGACGACAGATGCAAAATTGCCATTCCCTGAAGACTACGCTCTTAATCTAGGACAATTACGGACGTATGACAATTTTTAGGTCGTTTTTCGATGTGGTAAGTATTTCAAACGCGTCCTTTATGTCATCTAACTTCATGTGGCGAGTTATCAACGGCTTCACCTTCACGGCTCCAGACGCTATGAGATTCAACGCTTTTTGGAAGTGCACAGGGGTTGCATGAAACGTTCCGAGCATGGTTGTCTCCCCATAGTGGAGCAACTCTGTTCTGACCGTAATCTTTGTTCCAGGTGGACATCCGCCGAATTCAAGGACCGTTCCTCCTTTCCTAACTATTTTTAACGCTTGCTCCCAAGTTGCTGGAAGTCCTATGGCCTCGATCACAACGTCTGCTCCACGGCCGTCGGTAAATTGCTTGATTCTCTGTACAGAGTCCTCATGCCTAGCGCTAACTGTTTCGTCAGCGCCGAGTTCCTGGGCCACTTGTAGACGTTCGTCAACGAGGTCGCTGATTATGATTCTTTCTGCACCCATTTTTCTTGCTGTTTGCAGATGGAGAAGGCCTATGGGTCCCGCGCCAATGATAGCCACTGTATCTCCCAGCTTAATGTTGGCTTTTTCGATTCCGTGGAGGACGCAAGCCAAGGGTTCTGTCACTGCGGCTTCTTCATAGGTTACATTGGGTGGAATCTCTTGGGTGTTGAGCATCACTATTCGCGCTGGAACCTTTATGTGTTCGGCGTAGGCTCCCCAGAGCCACATCATGTTTTCGCATAAATTGTAATCTCCCTTTTGGCACATTCTGCATCGGAGACAAGGCGAGCTGTTTCCAGCCCTGACTCGCACGTTCTCGTTCAGCCAAGAAACCCCCTCCCCAACTTTGACTACGTCTCCAGCCCATTCGTGTCCAAAAACCGTTGGGTATTGAATTACTCCGTCCACGTAGCCTCTCTGAAAAATTTTCACGTCGGTTCCGCAGGTCGTTGCAGCCCTAACCTTCACCAAAATTTCACCCAGTCCTATCTCCGGCACATCGGCGTTTTCGACTTTGAGGTTTTTTACACCGTATAACAAGGCGACCTTCATTTCTTCCTTGAGCAACTCAATATCACTTCTTTTGGTAAACTCTGTCTAGGGATATACGGGATTTTAATTTTCGGGTGTTCATGAGAACCTCGTTCGTTAGAACACGCTTTCAGAATATAGATCAAAGTAAATATTAATCGCATAGAGCAGTATTAGGTTTGAATTGAAATGAACTGGCTGCAGTTGTCGAATATTGAAGTTTGGTATGGGTCGCTTCTTCTGTTGAATATCCTCGACGTAGCGACAACTTCGCCCTCTTACGAAGCTAACCCAGTCACATTGTATCTTTGGGGTCAAATAGGGATTTTTCTTTCCGCTTGGGTCAAAATTGGCTTGGTATTGCTACTTGGCGCGTTATGTGCAGCAGCTAAGAAAGTAGTTGCACCCCACGAATGGAAATTCACGCATCAAGTTTTTAAGACGATGTTCATTGTTCTCGTATTCTACTATGCTTTCGTAGTCGCAGTGAATCTTGTGGTTATCCTTTCGACGATGACTGCATAGACCACCATCTCGCACCTGAAAACGAACTTTGAGTTTCCTTACTCGTTCAAGACAACGACTTTCAAGCACTCCTTGCTTTTGCCGGCTATTTTGAAGGCGTCTTCTATGCGGTCTAGTGGAAAGCGATGCGTTATGAGTTCTTTCACCTCGATTCTTCCAGAGCTTATGAGCTTTAGAGCGATTCTAGTTTCTATGTGGGACGCAGAATACGATGGGACAATCTTGATTTCTGAGAAGAACAGGTTGTGAGGCCTTACTCTTACATACTCATTAGGTGATGTGGGAGCAAAGAGACACACAGTTCCACCTTTACGACAGACATCCATCCCCTCCGACAGAGCTTTGATGTCTGGTGCAGTTACTATGACAGTGTCTGACCCCCTCCCTCCAGTAGCCTTTCTAACTATGTCTCTAAGATCTTCTTTGTAAGAATTTACCGCAAAATCGGCGCCAAATCTCTCAGCAATCTTCAGTCTGGAATCATGGTGACCCCCTATAATTATGGTGCCTGCTGCCAGGATTCTCGCGAGCGCTACATGGATGACCCCGGATGAACCATCTCCAATTACCGTCACAGTATCTCCTGGTTTAATATCGCACTTCATGATTCCTTTTACACAGCATGCAATAGGCTCAACTAAAGTGGCATCTTCAAAGGAGACTTTATCCGGAATCTTCAGTGTGTCCGTCTCCAAGTTGCGAACAGGCACCTTAAAGTATTCGGCAAAGCCTCCCGGGTGTATATAAGTCTGTCCAAACTGTTTGCACACAGCATAGTCGCCTCGGAGACAATAGTGACACGTGAGGCATGCGACGTGATGGTGCACAAAAACGCGTTCCCCAGGCTTGAAGTTCTCGACTTTGTCTCCAGCTTTGGCAACGACACCAGAAGGTTCATGACCAAGAACTAAAGGAGCCCGATTCTCCAAATACCAATCCATAAGGTCGGACCCGCATATCCCGCACGCCTTCATCTTAACCAAAATTTCTTCAGATCCAATTTCAGGCGTCGGCATCTCTTCGATTCTTACGTCGTCAAGGCTGTAATACATGGCAACCTTCATTTTGTTTCGAGGGTGTTTTGAGGTCGTTAACATTTAAGATTTTCTTCACGATTGCAAGATCAGAAACTTACAGCTATATACTCTTGTAGCAGTTGAAATTGTGAGGATCATTCAATGTACGTCGCAAACGTTGAGAAGGTTAGGGAATACAAAATCACTGAAGAAGGAGCACACAAAGTCAAAGTTAAATACTTGCTGCACAAGGGTGTCGGCGCAAAGAGAGTGCAGCTTCGACTCTTCACCATAGATGTTGAAGGACACACGCCCTTGGAGAAACACGCCCACGAACATGAGGTTTTCGTTCTTAAAGGAAAAGTTCTCGTTCGGGGAGGAGACAAAGAGGTTGTGCTGGGTCCCAGGAATGTAATATACATACCTTCATACGAGGAGCATGAACTCAAGAACATCGGAAATGAACCAGTTGAATTCTTGTGCACAAAAGAAACTGGTGAAATTCCAGAGGTTCTGAGGAAGGAGGGCTAGGCTAGGAGCGTTTCTGGGCTTTCCACAGCTTGCTTCACCTTCTGCAGGAATTCTGCGGCTGGAGCTCCGTCCACAACTCGATGGTCAAAGGTTAGGCTTAATTGCATCATGGGTCTTATCACCATCTTCTTGTCCACGACCACTGGTCTTTCCACGACTCTTCCAACTCCAAGTATCGCCGTCTCGGGAGGATTAACTATAGGCGTGAAAACATCCACTTCATACATGCCTAGATTTGTGATGGTGAACGTCCCACCCGTCAACTCCTCTTTTGTTAGTCTTGCCTGTTTCGCCTTCTCGATCAGTTTCTTTGACATCAAGGCAATTTCTTTCAGCGTTTTCTTATCCGCGTCATATACCACGGGAACCATGAGTCCTCTTTCCGTGGCCACTGCAACGCCTACATTGATGTCCGCTAGGATCTTGATTTTTTCGTTTTCAAGCATCGAGTTTATGATGGGATATTCCGCCAAAGCTTTTGAAACTGCTTTGACCAGCATGTCTGTGTAGGACACGCGAATCCTCTCACGAAGTTTCACAGCGTTGAACATATCTACTTCCATGGTTATAGTACTCTGCGGAGCTCTTTGGGCACTCAGCGAAACGCGTTCCGCCGCCGTCTTTTTTATCCCAATCAGAGGCACAACCTCTCGCACCCGCGGTATGGCCTTCACTTCCTCAATGAGACTTCTGACATCTTCTTCAACAATTCTTCCTTCAGGACCGCTTCCTCTAGCCTTGGTTAGATCGATGCCGTGTTCCCTCGCCAATCTCTTAGCCGCCGGAGAGGCTGTAACGGGTTCTTCAATCCTTTCAACAGGCTTTCTCTCAGGAACCGCCACAGCCTCCTCAGGTTCTTTCTTTGGTGCTGTTGGGGCCACTTCGAGTTCTGGAAGTTCTTCATCAGGTGCTGTTATGATGCCGAGGGTTCCGGCGACTGTTACATCTGTTCCTTCTGGTGTCAAAATTTTGCGGAGAACTCCGGATGCTGGCGCTTCAACTTCATATGTTGCTTTTTCTGAGAGCACCTCGACTAGAGGCTCTCCTTTCTCTACAATGTCCCCTTCTTCTTTGAACCACTGAATCACTGTTCCTTCTTTCATGGTTAAGCTGAGCCTAGGCATCAAGATTTTTGTTGCCAAAGAAGGTCCCTTCATTAATTTTGGAAATCGAATATGGGTTTTGGTTAATAAACGATTTCTTTCGCTGCTTTGACTATACTCTTTTCGTTGGGTATGACAAACTGTTCTAGGGGCGGGCTGAAGGGTATAGGCGTGTCTGGCTCTGCCACTCGCTTAATGGGAGCATCCAGGTAATCCAGTGATTCCTCGGCCACTATGGCTGCGATTTCTGCGCTCACGCCCGCTGTCTTGGAGTCTTCTGTAACAAGGACGATTCTACCGGTCTTTTTGACCGAATTTAATATTGACTGTTTGTCAAGAGGAGCGAGGGTTCGTGGGTCGATGACCTCTAAATCGATTCCCTCTTTGCCTAGCGTCTTAGCCGCGGCAAGGGCTTTATGAACCATGTATAAAGTGGCGACTACCGTAACGTCTTCCCCTTCCCTTTTCACGTCTGCTGCCCCAAACGGGATGGTATAATCTTCTTCGGGAACAGGTCCTTCAAATGAGTAGAGTAGCTTGTGTTCAAAGAACATCACAGGGTTGTCGTCTCTTATTGCAGTTTTCAGCAAGCCCTTTGCATCGTAGGGAGTTGAAGGCATGGCTATTTTTAGACCCGGAACATGCATGAACCAAGCCTCAAGGCTTTGGGAGTGATGTGCCGCAATGTTGACTCCCGCGCCGAAGGGCATCCTAATGACAACGGGCACAATTGTTTGACCGCCAAACATGTACCTCAACTTTGCCACTTGATTTGCTATCTGATCCATTGCTAGGGCTGAGAGATCTCCAAACATGATTTCGGCTATCGGTCTCGTACCAGTTATCGCTGCACCAGCGGCGACTCCCACAATGGCTGATTCTGAAATGGGGGTGTCTCTAACGCGTTCGTCACCGAATTCTTCTGCCAAGCCCTTTGTGACTTTGAAGGCTCCCTGCCAGTATCGCCCAACGTCTTCCCCAAGCACGAACACTGTTTTGTCTAGAAGCATTTCTTCACGCAAGGCCTCTCGAAGGGCGTCTCGATAGCTTATCTGCCTCATTTTCTAGAATCCTCCTGGGCGTACACGTCTTCCAGCGCTTCTTCTGGTGCTGGATGCGGGCTATCTATGGCAAATTTGGCGGCTTTTTCTACGGCCGCGATAACGTCTTGTTCGATTTTTTTGGCTTCCTTTTCTGTCAAGATTTTCATTTCGAGAAGTTTTGCCTCAAACCGTCTAACCGGGTCTTTCTTAAGCCATTCTTCAACTTCTCCTTTGGGCCGGTATGTAGCGGGATCAAATCTGGAGTGACCTTTATGTCTATACGTCTTGCACTCTATTAACGTGGGACCCTTGCCCTCCCTTGCTCTCTTAACTGCCTCATGTGCCGCGTCATAAACCGCAAGGACATCGTTTCCATCCACAGTTACTCCCGGAATGCCGTAGGCTACGGCTCGTTCGGCAACATTTTCAATTGTCATAACTCTTGACTGACGAGTGCCCATGGCATATAGGTTGTTTTCACAAACAAATAACACTGGGAGTGCCCAGATGGCAGCCATGTTGATTCCCTCATGAAACGTGCCTTGATTCGAGGCTCCTTCACCGAAGAAGCAGGCTACAACTTGCTCGGTTCTCCTGAGCTTGATCGACAAACCAGCGCCAGAGGCTATTGGGATTCCAGCTCCTACAACAGCGGTTGCGCCAAGCATGCCCACGCTGAAATCGGCAATGTGCATGGAGCCGCCCTTGCCTTGGCAGTAACCTGTCTTTTTTCCTAAGATTTCCGCCATTATCCTGTGAAGTTGGG
>CAYFXU010000055.1:0-12613 GCA_964347145.1 uncultured Candidatus Bathyarchaeia archaeon | reverse complement strand
GCGCAAAGTTGATGTAGAAGATTTACGCGGGATTCATAAATATCTTAAGACTAGAATTTCAGAATTTTGGCTGTAAGGTGCGAACATTAATGGAAAAAGTTCCGGGGAAACGTCGAAGATTTAGAGTAGTTGTTTCAATTGCTGTGCTTGCAGTGGCGGCTTTAGCCGTATATGCAGCGCTTACATACCCAAAGACGCTTGTCAGCTTTCCAGTATCCTTCACTATCGGAGCAGACGTAGAAGACAGAGAGTTCGACATGTCACCATTACATGGGCAGGCGCAAGTAGAAGTTATCGTCAGCAGCGGCACAGCATTGTGGACTGCAAGCATCATTCATCAAGATGAAACCATGTGGAATCACACCGCTCATCAAGGAGGCCAAACCACCTACAAGAGCGGATGGATAGAACTACCCAGTGGGCACTGCAACTTGACGTTTAGAACGGTTGGACTTGGGTCACTAGAAGCACGGATAAGGGTGACTACCAAAGGCGGATTCTGGTAGAAACGCGCGCGTAAGGGTCATTACGGAAAGTGCCATCCCCACATCGTCAGGAACCCACAAAGGTGTGAACCACTAATTTGAAACGTGAACTCGGATTCAGAAGGATTCCTTGTACAATTTTGCCATTGCTAACTATCTTTATCTTGCTTGGCTCGACTTCTTGGATGTTGGGCACAGTCTCGAATTTGACTTTCAACGACGGAGCGCTCACGGTTTTCAGGAGCTACTCAAGCGGCTCTGACATAAAAGACTACGTTGACGACAACACGAGTAATGTTGATTCAGTCACCGATAAAGGGGCGCATTCGAATTTTACAGCGCTACAGTACGGACCAGATTCAGCTTGTGATACTTTATCGGAAGAGGACACCAGCGGAGAAAGAGAGGTTCTTAACCTCTATGTTAACGCTGACGACGAAAACAAGACTGATTGGACAAGAGCTGGAGCAAATCCATATCTTGATGCTATCGATTATAACACAAGTTATGTTTACTCATCTGGAAACAACATGCTTGTGGGCGACTTCGACTTCGCAGATTCAGGGAAATCTACGGAAACAATAAACAACGTTACTGTTCAACTCTACGCGAAACAAAGCTTGGTTGACAATAATCTTGAAGTTTTTGTATGGAACGGTTCCGTATGGACCTCCCTCGGCCTTCAAAAGACACCCTCCTCATGGGATTGGATGAATTGGACAGCGACCACGGAGCTTGACACCTGGACAAAAATCGATGGAACTAGAATATACATTCGATCAAGAGTTGGCTCTGGTACGTATGAAGTTGACTGTGCAAGGCTCCAGGTTGAATATATATCGGTGAATTACGAGTTGGACTTGGAGGTTCAATGGATAGCTGTGGACCATGATCAAGAAAATGAGGAATTGTGTATTTACCCTGGAATTTTAGGAAACGAAGGTCTGTCGATAGACTATTGGAATGGCTCGAGTTGGATTAGGTTGATCATGGATCTAACAGCGAACAGTTGGAACAACGTATCGGTTTCGTTGACAGATGCAACATTTACAGTCAGGTTTAAGGGAGGTACGGAGACCGGCGACACAACACAGGACACGTGGGACATAGATAGCATCCTATTACACGTCTGGAGCGATCAACACGTTTCGGTATCGCCATTCGATTGGGTTACAATCCTTTTATACGCAACGCCAGTAATCTTTGGTCTTCTTTTTCTCTTGGTAAAATTCCGTGGCAAAAAGAGAACTAAACCTCACATTGAAGAGAGACCAGACGCATTCTCTGAGCAATTTGGAATGACGCACCAGCAAATGGTCGGTGAAAAGATGCTGTTAGAGATCGATCCAACATCTGACTATTACAGGCCTCTTTCAAGCTTTGTCTCTGATGTGAAGAAGTGTGATGAGCTTCTCTTCGTGGTGACAAATAAGAACAGCACCTTACATTCAACATTTTCTGAAGAGGACAATGTAAGGTTCCTCCTCCTAGATTCGAAAACGACCTCTCCTCATATTGCAAAAGAGAAAGAAACCTACCTACCATCAAGTGACCTTTCACTTCTGCTACATACGTGTGTTGGAATTCAGAAAATTGCGACGGCAGCTACGGGAAAAACCGTAAACCTGCTTTTTGATAATCTCTCGGACATCATACTCAGATGCGGATTCGAAAGAGCTTACAAATTTACGCGTTTGCTTCTCAAAGAAATCTCTTCAACCAAAACAAGAGTTCTCTTTTTGTATAGCCCATCAGCCCATGATCACAAAATCTCATCCTCCATCAGAGATTTGTTTCATATCAACTTGGCTTATTCAAAAGGCGAAAGGAAAGTCGGGACTCTGTAGCACGTGCATATTGAATTCACGCGAGCACTTTCAGATTCTTTTCCCTTGACCAAATGCTCGTTCACTCATTTGCTTCATGAAGCAGTCTGGACACATTGGAAGCAGTATCGTCTCCCATGAACCGTCTTCAAACTCCATTTTAATCACATCTTCTTCCGTTAACTTGGCCCCACATTTGACGCATTTTCTTTTTTTCATCATAGGTTTACGCCTCCGGTATCTCGGAAACCCTTCGCAGGTGAAGGGTTATAAACTTTTGTTGCACAAAACACGAGAATGCGCGTGCAAGAAACAAAACAACTGAAATAGTCAGCGCAAGATGTAGTTGAAACCATTTACAAAGAAGAGCATCATTGCAGGCAAAGATATTTGCTGTTTCATTGAATCTTATTAGTGTTTGAGGCTTGACTAAATTGGTGAAATGGGATTACAAGGTGCTTCCACTAAAGACAAGAGTTCACGTATGCGAGCGCGCACAACAGAAAAAAACCCATAGTAGAAAGCGTCCAAGACGGATTAAACGTTTTAGGGGAAGATGGATGGGAATCAGTAGGTGTTCAGAATATTCGCCTGGAAGATGGTAGACTATTCACTGTTGCCTATCTTAAACGGCAAAAACCATAACCTAGAAGTGCTTCGCGACGCGTGTACGTCTCTAGATGTAATACCGTTGGTCCTCTGTCTTCTTTATTCTGCTGAGGAAGCCTCCAGCAAAATAGGTCAACCATTGTTGTTCTTCCAAGTCCAACTCAGCCTCCTCAACAGTCACCGCCTTCTCTTTTGAAGTGGCTCCCGCTTTCTCAATTTTAGAAAGAATTCTGTAACGCATTTTGAATTGAAGTCCGGAAAGAGACAAATCACGAATCCCTCTAAAAACATGAAATTGGCCTACGCAGCGTTAAGATCTTTTAGAAGACCCAGGAACTGATCCATTTTCTTAAAGTCTCCGTTCTTTTCTGCCTCCAATATGACATGGCGCACCCAATCTCTCAGTTCAGAAAGATAGTCTTCTGTAGGTTGGTGCCTTCTCACCACCCTGTGGATCCACGATTGCGCTGACCTGCATAAATGTTTGTTTGCTGTTTTCATAGTTTTCACCTCAGTTTATTTGGCAGAACAGTCAAGATAGATGACAAAACGCACTGAAAGCCTTTTGTCAATATTCTCTACGAGAATTCCACCTGCCAACACAATACGCTTGGTCACATATTAATGTGTGCGTAATCACTGGTCCGGAACCGATGACAGAGTCCTTATCTCGATGCGCTAACGTGCACATTCCTTCTTTTTGGCATGGTTTCTTGACGCATTTCATCCAGCTAGATCGTAAAGTGTCATTGCAGCGCGCGCTTGGCATTTCGATCATATCGAAAAGGAGGGATAGTTAAGAGCCAATGCGCGCGCGAATGACTGTTTTTTTCAGATTTCTTTGATTGTCTTTGGTGACTCAACTTCTTTTGAGTGCTATTTTGTGACCATATTTTGTCTTCTATTCTCGCTTATGCTTCTCCTTAGCGGGAGCGCCGTTTTTGGTAGCGTCTGCGATAGCATGTTTGAAGGTGTTCTTCCAGAAAATCGATCAATCGTTTCCGTCTTTCTTTGGGACTCGGTTCGGTAAAAATAACCTCAATGTTGCAACTCGTACACTCCAAAAAGTCTCCTTGGTTTGGATATTCCGTGTGCTCCACGCTATCACATCCGACACGCTACGTTATATATTATGTCTTAATATATCAATTATTTCCAACGTTGACATATGTCCAAAATTTGACACTTACGCTGCAGATGGTCACGCAGCTCAAGAACGAGCTGTTCAAAGTCTCCAACAGATTCAAGAAAAGCCCGCGCATTTTGAGAAAGAGTCAGTGTTGGAAGCAGGTAACTTCTCGCTGTTCTTACGATCACAGAGAAATGAGAAGTCACAATTTCAAAGTGTAGTCTCTTATAAAAAGCGCCAAAGGTTTCATAAACATGACCTTACCATATATTCATAATGGGCGAAAAAATGCCAATTTCAGGAAAAATCTACGTGTGGGGAGAAGGCGCAAAGTGTGTTCCCGAGGAACCTGGGGTCTACGGTCTTTACAACGAAGATAGAGCTCTAATCTACCTTGGTGGCAGCACCAATCTTCGAGAAACCTTTTGCCAGTATCTGGAAACAAACTTTTCTGATGATCCTCGTAAACGCGAAACGAAATACTATCGGAGGGAATCTATCCTAAACTGGGAAGAAAGAGTAAAGGAGCTTCTAGCGGAGAGTACCCAAAAATATGGAGGCCTACCAAAGATGAACATTCTCCCAAAAATGCCTAAAGAAGAGGTTACAGGTGAATGGGGATTCTACTTTTACGAAGATGTCGGCAAACCACTCTTCGAAGCAGCCTTCAATTTGGAAGATTTCTGGGAGAAGATAAAGAATGTTCCAGTTGCTTCCCTCGAGTTTCACCAAAAAAGAGGAGACTTCGCCAAATGGATTCGCGACGTTTTCAAGGAAATACAACTAGCTGATAAAATTGAAAAGATATATGACAAGGGCGAAGCCCTCAGAAAGGAACTCCTAAACGCTCCAGGTACCCCAGAGATCGCAGAATGCCCTATATGCGGAACCGAAACGAATCCACATAAGACGTGGAAGATGGCTGGAAGACCCAGCAAGACCGGTGAAAAACTCCAACTCACTATTGCCCTCTACAAATGCGACAATTGCGAAAAAACATTCAGAAAAGCAATCAAGAAAGAGAAGATTAAACTATGATGTGACCGGTGTGCTCTAATCAAAAGGCATCGCTTCACATTCGCGTGCGCATTGGGAAAGGTCGTGGGGAGTAATGTTTATGTTTGTTGATGCCATTGCATCCCATGGAGCGAGGCGTTAGTGTAAATGCGAACGGTTTTTTATCCTTTGGGTGGTCCTCGCCCTCCAAGTTCGAAGGAGGAGTGTGGTTTGTGCGGTCGGACTATGCCCTATTATGCTCTTAGGCGTTGTTTTCGTTGTAATCGACTGTTCTGCAAGAGTTGCATAACCGAGGATTTGGTTGAGAGAAAATACTTGGTCTGCCTAAACTGCGCAAGAAGGTTCGTGTCGCCCAAAGGAGCTTTTAGGGGCAAATACACCCCTCTTACCTTCTATTTGTCCCGAAAGGCCAAGTGGACCGGCTTGGTTAGATTGCAGTTCTCGCGAATAGAGGGAATAATCGGTGACGATCTTCCAGTTTCGGCTATTCAAAACACAAGATGGTGGGACAACACGAAAAGCACCTCTCAAGGCAAAGCGTGGCTTAGTGTGGGTTGGAAAGTGAAGGAAGTGAACTTGAAAGAAGGAACCGTGGTTTTTACCAGACCAGACGTTTTGAGACCCACAAAGAAACCTAGGCGTAAGAGGCTCTCGTCTGAAATCGTTCTTTCAGAGTATAAACCGCGAAAGATCAAAAGACCCTCATTGACTCGAATAGCCATAGCCCAAGCGAGACTTCAAAACCTAAGCCGCCGAAAAGCCTCAATAAGACAGTACCGAGGAAAATTCAAACCCAAATCAGCATACGAAAAACGCCTCTACAAATCGTACGAGAAACCAACTAGCTGAGCGAGATCAGACAAGAGCAGACTTGCTGAAGGACCGACACAACACAGACGCGCGGTCACCCGCGTTCAGGAAGTTTCGAGTATGTTCCATTCGGCGTCCTATAAACTGCCAACCGACCGACAGTCTCCCAATTGTCTCCGTTTCTACGTCTGAGTTGCACAACGATAACTTCGGCTTCCAGATCGGTCTTACCAGGCCAGACGCTGATGCCCAGATAATCTCGTTCACTGAGACGTGTATGAAACCGTGCTTTCGGCTGTTTTGGCCTAGAATTGGAGTTCAACTCTATCACTGTAATTCTTTAAGGAGCCCACGCTTTTATTTTTAGAGTATCTATTCATTGCGAGCACGCGCTTCCTTTCTAGGTAATTTATTCCATCGTACACTAGGTTTATTTCATCCTCTTTCATTCATTCAGCAGCTTCAAAGCTCCGTCACGTGCAAATGTTCTGCTTTTACCTTCCACTCTTTCCCTAGTTTTTGGTGGGCGCCAACATGCGTTAAGACTATATAATGAAAGTGTATAGAGGGTCGTAAAGAGGCACTTTTATGAAGGCCCTTGTGCTTAGTGGGGGTAAAGGTACTAGGCTCAGACCCTTAACATTTACAACGGCAAAACAGTTGATTCCAATAGCGAACAAGCCTATCCTAGGCTATGTTTTAGACCATATTTCAGAAGCTGGCATCAAGGACGCAGGCGTCATAATAGCCCCTGAAACAGGCAAAGACGTCAAAAAATACGTCAATAGTTCTGCATGGAACATTAGAGTGACCTACATAGTTCAGGAACCCCTCGGACTGGCCCATGCCGTGAAAACAGCCAGGACTTTTCTGGACAAAGATGACTTCATAATGTACCTCGGGGACAACCTTATCGGCAGAGGCATCAGCTCCCTTATACAAAAGTTTGAGAACGAAGACTTGGATGCGCTCATTCTACTAAAAGAAGTTGAAGACCCCACAAGATTCGGAATTGCAGTACTGGACAAAGAAGGCAACGTCACAAGATTAATCGAAAAACCAGAAACTCCACCGAGCAACCTAGCCCTCGTCGGTGTCTACATATTCTCGAACAAAATTCATCAAGCCATAGAAAAAATAAAACCCTCGTGGAGAGAAGAACTCGAGATAACAGACGCAATACAGGAGATGATAAACTTAGGCTTCAGAGTCAAAGCCGAAAAACTAGACACGTGGTGGCTTGACACAGGCAAAAAAGACGACGTGCTAGTCGCCAACGCCAGGCTCCTAGACGAATATATCAAACAAGATAAGAGAGGTGAAATAGTGGAAAGCAAGATCGAAGGAAGGGTCACGATCCAAGAAAACGCAAAAATAATCGATAGCACCATTCGAGGTCCAACCATAATCGGCGAAAACTGCCGCATCCAAAACTCCTTCATAGGCCCGTACACAAGCATAGGCAACGAGGCTCATGTCATAGACAGTTCAGTTGAATACTGCATAATACTAGAAAACGCCACAGTAAAAGGGGTTGAAAGACTGGAAGAAAGTCTCATAGGAAGAAACGCCAAAATCCTAAGAAACCAAATTCACAAAACCCTAAAACTCAACATAGGAGACTACTCAGAGGTAGAAATATGAAGAGCCACTCACTTAACGGAGTAAAAACCTACGAACTCAACATACTACCAGATGAAAGAGGTTTCTTCGCCGAAGCCCTAAGAAAAGATTGGAAGGAACTTCTAGAGGATGAATGGATAACTCAGGCAAACATAAGCTACAGTTATCCCGGCATAGTTAGAGCTTGGCACAAGCACACAAGAGGACAAATAGACCTCTTTCTAGTTCTAAAAGGAGCCATGAAAATCTGCGCTTATGAAGAAGAAACTGGAAGATTAGCTGAAGTTTTGGCAAGTGGCAAAAAGCCAACACTGGTCAGGATACCCGGCGTATACCTGCACGGAACAAAAACAGTGAGTGACGAACCCTCCCTAACAGCCTACTTCGTCACAAACCTCTACGACTACCAAAACCCAGATGAGATCCGCAGACCATGGAACGATCCGACAATAATCCCCACAGAAATAAACGGCAAAAAAGACGATCCACGCGTCGGCAAACCATGGGACTGGTTCCATCCTCCACACAAATAGGAGGAAACAGCCAATGCGTCTGTGCCTGAGATCCTAGTTGTCCAACTAAAATTCTAGTCAGCGCACATACAAATCCTAGCAAATGCACGCGCGCAGATCTTGTTGTCGATACTTTTTTGTTGTGTATCTATTCAGTCATTTCGTTTGCTTGTACAATCCATTTTGAGATGTCTTTTATAGAGATTCCAGTTTTCTCTGAGAGGTTCTTGGCAGAACGTTTTGCTAAATCAGAAACAGTTCTCACGCCTGCTGCTTTCAGTTCTTCAGCTCTTCTAGGACCAATTCCTTTGATCTCTGTCAAATCTTTCAGAAGCTTTGGCTCCCCAGCCTCTACCCCCAGTAGCTCATTAACCTCTTCCTCCAATAACGAGGGTTTGACGATGGTAGGTTCTTTCTTTCTTCCCATTTTGGCAAGGCTAAAGACCAACCAAATGATGATACCGTAGACCACACCGTTTGTGATGCTGTTTATTAAAGAGGAGTATTCCGATGCTTGGATGTTAAACAAATCATGTACCCATATTCCAGGGGGTAGATCAATGACAAGAGATATCAATGTAAATAGAACGAAAACAACTACGAAAGCTACTGCTCCTATCATCTTCTCACCTGAAACAAGTTAGCTGAATTCAGTTTAAAGTTTTACGTGTAAACACGACAGTGACGTTCCAACTTTGTGAGTTTCTAACCAAAATGCACGCGCGCCTTTCAGTCGAGATGCGGAAAAATCATAGCAAGAAACGCGAAATAGAGAAAGAGCCGATCAAACAAGGTTATCTTTTCTCCCTTCGTCTTTTGGATTTCCTTTTCTTAACGATGTCCATATGTGCGGGCCAAATCTGTTTCTCATATCTAGGGAATTACCTCGTCAGCGAATAGCTCTATTCCTTCTAAACCGTTTCCGAAAATGAGGCAGAGATTAGTAATTCCAACATCTTCGTACTTCCAAAGTTTTTCAATGACTTCTTTTGGGGATCCAATAAAGTGAGAATCTGCGAATTCTTTAACGCTTTTGTTTATTGCCCTAGCATGAGGCAGGGCGAGCCTCATCGCTTCTTCCCTATTCTTCGTGACGATAGCCATGGCGTGGGTTGATATCTCAATTTCCTTGAAGTTCCTTCCAATACTCAGGCAATGTTTCCTGAGAGAGGCAACTCTCTCCTTAAGGGAAGCAAGTACATTTTCGTGAACATCGATGTCCCATCCATCGCCTTCATTCGCAACTAGCCTCAGTATGTTGTCCGATGTGCCTCCAATCCAGACGGGAGGGTGAGGCTTCTGGGTGGGTTTAGGCTCCAAGATGGCGTTTTCAAGATCAAAATACTCTCCCTTGAAGTTCACTTCTCTCTCCTGCCACAGCTTTTTTATGACTCTGATTGCCTCTTCGAGAGAAGCAAATCTCTCTGAGTATTTGGCCCACGGAACCCCGTAGGCTGTAGCCTCCTTCCTGAACCATCCGGCTCCCATGTTGAGGATGAATCTACCCTTGGAGATCAAATCCAGAGTCGCAGCCATCTTGGCTAGGAGGGAAGGATAACGGAAAGAATTGCAGAGAACCAGATTACCAAGTCTAACTCTATTTGTCAATGTTGATAATGCCGAAAGGGTGGTCCATGCCTCAAATATCGGCCTATCCTCAACGGGCCCTCCATGTGGTTTTGCTCCTGCTGGATTCATTAGATGGTCGGAAACCCATATGCAATAGAAACCGTAGCTGTCTGCGGCTTGAGCCAGTTCCTTGAGTGAATCGAAATCGAGATAATAGTCTTCTATGGGCGTCCAACTGCCGAAATTGGGAATCCAAACCCCAATCTTTAACTCCACATTAACGTCCCTCAATCTCATGAGTAGCAATCTCAGATTTTTAAATGCGAGCGTCTTGTGTGTGTCTGCCCGAATCAGCGGAAGATCTTTTGAAGGATTTGATGTGGGTGGGGGCGTTGTTCTACTGCTTCAAGAGATAATGGTGCGTGTTGATGAGACTAATTATTCTTGTGAATATTTGATTCATATGTGGTCATAAATATACTATTTCATTGAGATGAATATTGCAATCAACTATACGCTGCTATTGGAGGATATCTGTCTTAAATATCGTTAGATCTTAATAAGCCTATTATTTTCTATGGTGCCATTTTGAGTGAATCAGGTAATAAAAAATGCAAGTTGACGTCAGTCTGATCAAACCGAGTCCTTATCAGCCAAGGCTGATTTTTGATCTAGATGAACTAAAACAAGAGATAGAAAGAGACGGGCTCCTCAGCGACTTGGTGGTCCGCAAACAAGGCAAAGGCTACGAATTGATCGATGGTGAGAGAAGATTAAGAGCCCTCAAGAAACTCAAGTGGAAAACTGCACCTATCCGGGTAGTCAAACTAGACGACAGAATCGTTAGACGTTCAGTGTATAAGGTAAACAAGGTCCGTGAAAACTACACCGTTGAGGAGGAGTCAAGGTACTTCAAGAAACTCACTGACGAAGGTATGACGCCTTGGGAGATCAGCAAGGAGCTTAGCGTAGATTTCCACTGGATTTTGGCCCATCTAAATATATTCAAGTTTCCAAAGAACATCCAGAAAGCACTGTGGACCGGACAGATCAGCATTTCGCACCTCGTTGCTCTAGAAAGCGTGATAGGCAGAAGAAATGAAGAAGCGCTAGCTATCATTAATGAGATCATAACTAGGAAATTGACTCTGAAGGAAACAAAGAAAATTGTCCACAAGCAGAAAGAAAAAGTTGAGGAAATGCGGGTAAAGGCAGTCAAAAAGGTTTTGCCCGAGATCACCCCAAAGGTTGCGAAGCTAGAGACAGCCGAAGACTTCGAGAAAACAGCCAAGGTGCTAAAGAAGATGGCAAAAAAGAAGCGTGAGAAAGGTTTGACTCCTGAGGAAAAAAATTCCTTAGAGGCCGAGAAGAAGCGAAAGCAAGAGGAGATGAAACGAAGGAACAAGGAGAAGACGAGACTTGAAAATCTTCGGATAAAAGAAGAAGCCAAGAAATTAGGGCAACAATTCATAGAGAAGGAAAGACGGCGCATCGAAAAAGAAGTAGAGAAGAAGATGCGTCTGCGTGTAAAAGAAGAAGCTGAGAAAATGGCTCAGCGATTCAAGGAAAAGGAGAGACGGCGCATTGAAGAGGAAGTAAAGAAAGAGATGGAGAAGACAAGCATCGCTGAGCTCAGAAAGAACTTGAGGAACCTAACGCAGAAAATCAAGGCGTTGCAGAAGGAAAAAGCCAGTTTTCTTGAGAACAAGACTTTTCTCTTGGAAGCATTGAACTTCAATTGCCCACACTGCAAGAACTCTCTCGTTGTATATCAGGAAGGGGATCGCTATTTGGTGAAAAGGAGTACGAAGGTTTCAATTGTACCTGAAAAACCAACTGAGCCATCACCATCGATGCCAGCCACATCGTCTCCTAGGAGAACAAACTAGTCCCCTCCAAATAGATCGTCGGGACCAACACCAATAAATACACGTATTACGCGCACCTTATCAAAGACAAATTATGGCATAGCGTATCGCTTTCTTATCATTGGGTTGGCGTCATATCTTGTCCGCAACGAATTAGGGCTCCAGTGCCTGCTTACTGCTCCTGCACATCGTTCCTTAAATATCGCGCAAGGGTGTATTTGGCCTTTCTCAGTCAAGTCTAAACTGTTTTCCTCTTTGCATGTAGGCTATAGATAGTTTCAGTAGTTTTCGCACCAAACTTCGAAGTAGCTTCTTTCATGGACGCAGACAGGACATCTCTCAGGTGCTTCTCTGCCCTCATGAACGTAACCGCAGTTTCTGCACTTCCATTTGATAGTTTCATCTTTCTTGAAGACCTTACCTTGCTCTGCATTTGCTAACAATTTCCGGTACCGCCGTTCGTGGTAATTCTCTACCTTAGCAACCATACGGAAAGTTCTAGCCGCATTTTTGAAACCCTCTTCCTCTGCCACTTCGGCAAAGTTGGGATAGAGTGTTCCCCACTCTAGTTTTTCCCCTTCTGCAGCGGCCTTCAGGTTTTCCGTTGTTTTTCCAATGGTTCCCGCAGGGTAGGAGGCTGTAATCTTCACCATTCCTCCTCTGAGCAGCTTGAAGAACAGTTCACCGTGTTCTTTTTCGTTATCGGCTGTTTCTCGGAAGAGAGCAGATATTTGCTCATACCCTTCCTTCTTGGCTACGCTGGCGAAAAAAGTGTATCTGGTCCTAGCCTGTGATTCGCCCGCAAATGCTGCCAAGAGGTTTTTCTCGGTTCGACTTCCCTCAAACTCCATTGCTCAAACCTCATTTTCTGACTTACCGTGATCTTCTTCAACCTCGCTCTTAAGTGTATGTGAATGTTATATAACAGCAACATGCGCGCCTGTATCTCAGAAGAAGCTAGGGAATCGTTGACCGAATGATTGAAAGTGCGAGGACAGTGCCTGCTGACTCCAGCAACAAGTGGTAGGGGAGTCGCAGAACTGATCATCGTCTTGGGTGAAATCGACATTGGTTGTTCGGATTTTTCCCTTTGGCTTTTGGGTTACTAGCTCAATGTGGAACAACGCAATGTGCACGCGCTCTGGGTGAAGAGATGTGAGATATA
>CAYFXU010000054.1:0-12707 GCA_964347145.1 uncultured Candidatus Bathyarchaeia archaeon | reverse complement strand
AAGCAGAAGAGAAAGGCGAGACTGAATAGCGAATGACTCTAGCCTTCATACTTCCCACGTGTGATCTATTAGGACAATTCTCTTGAACCGTTCTTTCTAGCCTTGCCATTCATTTTTCGTGTTCCAAACCTTGAGCGGCAAGAATGGAACCTTCGTTGAGCACTGCTAGGAACAAATAGAATCCGCTAAAGGACAAAGTACTAAAGTTGAATTGTCTTTCTTGAATGTGCACGTGCATGCCCACAAGGGTTCCGCCTCTTGTGGTCCTGCTCGTTCAAAGATGAGGTCGGAAGTTAAGGTTAATATGAACGAGAGAATTATAACAGTGAGTACAGCCCGGGGAATTGGCTTAGCCCGGTAGAGGAGTTGGACTCTGCCGACTGTAGCGGACAAGCAAGGACTCTGAAACGTCCCTTGAATGGCGGGCTTTGGACCCGTCGACGGGAGTTCGAATCTCCCCCGGGCTACCACCGCTCAAGCGTGAATTTATACCAATTTTCCCCTTTTTTGAGACCCTTGTACTTGTAGAGAGGATGACCAGAATCGGACGGGACTGAGAAACATAGCATCCGTGGTGACGGACGTGCCACAAACGGGAATGGAAATTGGAGCCAGCAATTGTTGGCTTGACGGCCTTCAAGGTTTGTTAAGGGCTGAAAAGTCGAGCGATGGTCGGAATAACGGCGGATAGAGTCATAAGACTTTTTCGTCAGGAGAAAAACGCGAATTATGTTCTACCGATCACGAGTGTTCCAGAGACCGCCAGTCGAAGATGATGAAACCGCCAAAAACGGACTGTTGAGCAGGCCACCCAATCCCTCCTTTTTTCTGTCTTTTTATGCTCCCAAATCTGCACCGAGGGTCGGTCTGCCTATCGGGGCTAACTTCGGTTTCAACCCCTCTTCCCTCGTTTGAATCAAACGAGGGCTTTTAGGGTGATACGGATGCGCTAGTTAGATGATCCTTCTGACTACGCTGTGAGGGTCGTATAAATCAAAAACCAAAATTGCTAGCCCAGGGTCAAATTCACTGTTTCCAGCGGTTAAACATAGTGTTCTTCCCATCATTTGCTTGTAGTCACCAGATCGGCTCACAGTTTCATGAATATGTCCATGCAGTGTTAAATACGGTTGATATCTTTCAATGAACAACCTCACAGCGCGCGCGAGTTAACTTCTCTATAATTACAAGATATATCATGTCTTTCTCTTCCTAATTCTTATTAGTTCCTTCGGCTCTGCTATAACCTTACCACACTTCTCACATTTAGTAACTTCTAATGGTTCATACATAGGTTAGAGAAGATTTATTTCATATTATTGGTTCTTCATTGGTTGATGGTTTATGGAAGATAAGATTGAGAGCCTTCGAAGAAAGTATGAGGGTTTCAAGAGAGGAGAAGAATCTGTTTTAACTGTTAGAGAAGAGGCTCAGTTAATGTTAGAGAAGGCTAGGAAGAAAGGAGATCCTGAGATTCTGGAAGAGGTTGAGAACATGCTTATTGATTTGGAGTTTTCAATAGAGGAAAACAGGTGCAAGTGTCAGCGCAAGAGTTCTATCTGTTAGCTAAAGTTCTGAACTGTTCTGTTCAATGAAAATCTTTTTTACTGGTTCTTTGATTGTTTGTTTGAGAGATAATAGTACCCACTAGGTGTTTACTTCGTCTTGCTTGATACTAGAGTTCAGAAAAAAAGAGAAGGGAGATGTATTGGCTAAGATTGGAGTATTGGGATGTAGGCTATGAACTCATCTGTCCCCAGCGTGTGCCAAAGGATAATCATGGCAGAATCTACGAATCCGTACTGACAGCGTACATGTGTCTCAAAGCGTATCCGCAGCCTTTCTCCAGGATTCACAACTACTTGCACCGGTATGTCCAAGATAACACCTATATAATCCCATGTTTCGCTAACTGTGCCATCAACATATGCCTGCAAGCTAATAATGTCTGAAGCCAGAATTGTCGTAACTTCGGGGTGTACCTTCTCCAGATGCACTACGATCTCATAGTAAACAAAGTCTGCGGAAGTACTCGTAAAGTAAGTGGAAATCGTGGGTATAATTGTGGCTTCACCTTGAATGAAGAATCGCGAGTTCGCTGGGACATAGGTGAAGTTCCTGTCTGCTTGTTTCTCCCATCCTGTCGGGACGTCGGAGCTAGTATATAGACCCGTGTAGTTATAGATGACCCGTTGTGGGAGATTTGGCATATTCTCATCAACTAATACTCCTAACGTATCCCATTCTTCGGGCATCCCAATCCTCTGTAGAAGCGCGTGACCAATTCCTCTCAGCACAAGAGTCTCTGCAAAGGTTGGCTTCTGTGGTTCAGGCCAGTTTGTTACGCTCACGTTCTTTGTTGGGTCTCCTGAAGTGCCGTATTCTCCTGCCAAAGATATGAAGTCGTCGTAGTCAACGGTGCCGTCTTCGTCGTAGTCAATCCAAGGGTCATAACCCGTGCTTGAGACTATGAAGATTGTAGCAGTCAAACAAAAGACCAAAGCACCAACTAACAAGTATCTTTTCTTAATCATCACATCACCTCCTCTCCCTCTTCTCACTATCGAATACATCATTTCAGGTTGCATTAAAGATTTAGGAAAGAAAGTTCTATCAGAAAATCACACTGTGTTGGGTTTTTCTAATTTTATACTAAGTACAATTTTCCCAATATAATAGGCCCCAAATTAAGATTAAGTACTAGTACAACAAGGTTTGGGTAAACTTTGGATGTCATCAAGATATCCTAAATACAATATTCTAACTGTTTTCTCTGCGCGCGCGCAAAGCATATTTGCATGTTTCCATACATTATGTTCTTCTTATCCAGAGAAGTTGAGGAGTAAGAAGTTTGTCCTTTCAACTTTTTGAGGAATTGCGTTGCGACGAGATTGGGCCCGAAATTGTAACGCATGTCTATGATCCCTCGACCAGAATGAGGGGAGTTGTTGTCATAGATACTTTAGCCTACGGTTCGAGTGGAGGCGGAATACGTATGTTGCCTAACATAAATACAGGAGAAATAGCACGCCTAGCTCGCGCCATGACATACAAATTTGCAACTCTTAGGTTGCCTCTAGGAGGAGCCAAGAGTGGAATCTGGCACGACCCAAAAGCGTCCGACAGAAACGAAATTGTCATTGCGTTCGGCCGCGCGATCAGACACCTCATGGCACGGGGTCTCTACATCGCTGGAGCTGACATGGGAACCAATGCTCCTGATATTTTGGAACTCTACAGAATTGCTGATGTTCCAGAAGGAGCTCCCAGCGGAATCGGGATGAAAGTCAAGGAAGGTATGCCCCTGGAAGACCATTTTACCGGTTTCGGCGTTGTGATAGCCGTGAAAACAGCTTGTGAGTTTGCGAATATACAAATTGGAGGCGCGTCAGTTGCGTTGGAGGGCTTCGGGAAGGTGGGCGGAGGGGTTGCAAGATACATACAGAGAGAGGGTGGGAAACTTGTGGGAATTTCTACTGTTGAAGGAGCCATATACAATCCTAAGGGTCTCGATGCGGAAAAACTACTTGATATGAGAAAGCTGCATGGAGATAAATTGGTTCTCGTGTACAAAGACGCAAAGAAGATCAAGCAAGAAGAACTGTTTACCTTGCCCGTTGACATATTGGTGCCAGGTGCAAGACCTGACGTGATTAATGAAAGCAACGCTCATAAAATAAAAGCAAAAGTAATTGCTGAAGCAGCAAACATTCCTGTTACGTCAAGAGCAGAAGAAATCCTATTTGACAGAGGAACAATTGCGGCTCCTGATTTCATTGCGAACGCTGGAGGCGCAATCTCAGAAGCAACTGATCGTATGAGTGAAGGAAGGGCCACAGAGGAGGTATTTTTCACAAACATAGAAGAAACGATAGCTTCAACATTAAGGGAAGTGATTTCCGCCGCCCTACGAGAAAAAATCAATCCCAGGGAGGTAGCGATGAAAATGGCAAAAGAAACAGTGATGGCAGCAATAGAGCGAAGAGAAAAAGCGCGCGCATTATAGGGTGAGAGGAGAGGGGTGGAGAGCGGAGAGAGCGGAGAGAGCGGAGAGGGGAGACAGAGATAAGAGGAGACCAGACGAGTTAATACGACACCAGATCAGACAACAAGACAGGAAAGAGAAGAGAAAAGGGTGAAAACTTAATCCCCACCCACAATGGGTGTTCTAAATTTTGACTAGTGTACTGCGCGCGCGCCAGAATTGAAGGTGCTGAGAAAAAATTTTGCCAAGGTTCTAAAAGCTGATGAGATCATTGAAATGTTGAAATAGATCGGCGCGATAAGGGTTTGGATCAGCAATTCGAGGAGAAATGTTCTACTCACGAGAAACGAACGATATTCCAGCGCGTTTCCTTGGACGATTCCTTCTCAATATCTTCTCACGTAAGTAGCCACGAATAAGAACGCGACAGCGAAAATCTCGGGCGTGCGGCGCGCGAGAATTGAGCGACGATTGCGACGCCACAGTCTATACCTGTGTAACAAGGGCTTGAAACAGAATGTAGATCAGTATTAGAATTGCTCCTCCAGCTCGCGAAACTCCGCCTCTCATGATGAAACGCCAGAAAATGACGGTGGTCATTAGCAAGAATGGGAGTATCTCAACAAAGATAGTCATGTCTACCTTGAATGGAGAGGTCAAAAGCACCAACCCAAGGACAAGAGTGAGGTTGGTGAGGTTAGAACCAATGATGTCTCCGATTGCCAGTTGTGCTCGACCACGCTTGACTGCGGTAAGGTCGAGCGTAAGTTCTGGCAGAGAAGTGCCTACGGCGACTATTTTCGCGCCTATCAGGATCGGCGGGACTCCTAGGGCGACTGCGATATTTGTGGCGGAGTAGACAGTCAAACGAGCGGATAATATAACAAAAGTGATGCCTAGCAAGAGTGTCGTTATTACGATGCCTCGCTTCTTGGTGCTTTTTGCTTTGTCGCCATTCAAGTCGACTTGTGGCGTTCTTTTTCGTGCCATGAGAAGCGTGTTTATTCCAAAAGTGAGAAGGAGGATCATGCCGATAATTGGACTTGGAATATCATAGATGTGATACTGATTTATGACAAGGAGCAAAGGAATGAGTGCGGTTATGAAAAGCATATCCGTAAGTTCCACGAGTAGGTTGGTGCTACAAGTTTTGAGGTATCCAATGACACCCAGGATGCCGAGGACAGCCCCTATGTTGAACAGGTTGGAGCCTAAGATGTCACCAATGCTTATGGCGGGATTTCCTTGAACAACTGAAAAAAGAGCAACGACTATCTCGGGGGTAGAGGTTAGCACTGCCAGGATTATGAAACCTGCTGATTCATCGCTTAGACCTGTCATTTCGATGACTTGTTCGATTGACCTGATGGCAAAATGACTGGCGGAAGCCAAGCCAACGATTGAAGCAATTAGAATCAGCAATTGAACTAGCGGATCTTCCAGCATAACGTTTAGACTCTAATCTTTGCGGCCTAGATATGTCTTGTGCGCGCGCGCATAATTGTGGAAATTCTTAAATTTCTGTGAATCTTATGTTACATTGGACGCGGATTTGAGCGAGGACTTGATTCATTGTGTTTCGTCCCGAGAAGAATATTGAGATGTTGTCAGACTTAGGTCTCACCCGTAACCAGGCAAAAGTATACATAAGCGTCGCTAGACTGGGGTTGGCTACAGTTGGCCAAATCTCTAAAGTGTCGAAGGTGCGTCGGGAAGATGTCTACAGAATGTTGCCGAAGCTCGAAAAAATGGGATTAGTTGAGAGGTTGTTGGGAAAGCCAACAAGAATTAGGGCCACCTCTGTGGAAGACGCTCTTTCCACCTTGATCAAACATGAAGAAGACGCAGCTCGCGAAAGAGTTTCCTCGTTGAAGACCAGAAAAAAGACTTTTTTGGAGCGTTTCGCACGCACGCCGAGATTGGAATTGGAAGAAAAGTCGCATTTCGCTCTCCTCTCCAAACGAGAAAGCATAACAAACAAGATGTTGAGTATGATGAAACGATCTGAGAGAGAATTTGACATTGTATTTTCCAGAAAACAAATCATGCAGTTTATGCACGCTTTCACTCAACAACTCAAGATCACCACAAAGAAAGGGGTTAAGGTTCGGATAATATCCGAAGTGCCCGAGCATGAAGACTCCCTTCCGAGAATCATAGAAGAGTACGTGTCACCTGGCAATTTGGTCGACTTAAGATATACTGATCTGCTATCAGGTCATTACATTACAGCTGATTTCGCAGAAGCTTTGATGTCAACCACCACCGAGGCAAACATGGCAGAAAATCCTTGTCTATGGACAGACAGCGAGAGCCTTGTGGGAATCCTTCAAGGAGATTTCGAAAATCTTTGGCATAATTCCACAAGCTGGAAAGCTATTGAAACATCTACTGTTCCTGAAAAGCTGATCGATTATATGGAAGGGTTGAGACCCACAAACCACCTGATATTTGTATATCAAACTCCAGAAGCCAAATACAACGTTCTCTTCAACTACCTTAGAGCTGGATTGAAAAAGGGAGAAGCGGCAGTGTATGTAACCAGTGAGGAGAGCCCAGACCAAATAAGAGAAGCTATGAAACGGTTTGCCATCGATGTGGAAAAAACCGAGAAGACAGGCGCTTTGCACATCGTTGGATACGAAGACATTTACTTAGAAGATGGAAAATACAGTCCACTTGCCACGATAAATTCATGGAACAAGCTTTTCAACACAGCGTTGAAAAATGGGTTTGAGGGATTAAGAGTCACTGGAGAAACCGCATGGTTCTTCAAACACAAATTAGTTCCAGAACTCATAGAATACGAGAAATCATTACACAAGGTCATGGAAATCCCAATGATTGCCATCTGCGCATACAATGCCAACAATCTAAACAAAAGCAAAGATCCCCTGAACATATACGCCGAACTGGCGAGAGCTCATGGCACGGTTCTCTTCACAGGCTTGGATAAGAAACTGGGAAGAATGGAAATCAGAAAACTTTAGACCTGCTCTTTAGGCGGGCGGCGCCTATCCACATCAAGGAACATCAATAGCTTCAACTTCTATCACTAATCGGTCATATGCAGTATGGATACTCGCCTGTTCAACATTTTTCATCATTTTTTCTCGAGAACAGAAAGGACCTCCTTGATGGGAAAGACTTCAAGGGAGTTTTGATTGAACCCTTTTGACTTTAGAATTGTCGGCCCAGGTCCCGCTGGTTTAAGTGCGTCCAACTAGTTAGATGCCGGCAATTTAGAGTTCTCTATAAGGGGTGCGCACGCATCTTTTCATCAACACTTCGAAGAAATATCGTGTAATGCCGTCGCCCTCAAGAGACGAGACGTGATTGATCCATTCAATCTCGAAATGATCTCCAAATAGCTCAACGACCTGCTCTCTCCTGAAATGATTCCAAGCTGCCCCATTCTTGTAACTGAAACACACTAGGAAATATGTACTCTTTGGCTTCAAAACCCTATAGACTCCTTTGATAAAGGCGCTTCTAGCGTTTGCTTGCACATGATGAAAACAGCCAAAATCAAAGGCGAAATCAAATTCTTCATTTTTGAAAGGGAGATTCAAAAAATCTCCCACAAGAAAATTTACGTGAACCTCCGCTTCATGCGCTTTCTGTCTGGCATATTCCACTGCCCTGTCAGATACGTCTAATGCAGTGACTTCGAATCCTTTCTTTGCCAAGTAAACTGGATTTGTTCCAGCTCCACAACAGAGATCCAAGGTCTTGCCAGGTGCAACTCGTCCAGAATCTACGATTTCCACCAAACCCCTTCTAGGCTTACCTATCTCCCACGGCAAACATTCGGGGCGATAACGATGATAGACCTTATCCCATCCTGTATCATGACGTGAGGACATTAGCGATCACTTTTGAATAAGAGAATTCTGATAATTGTATTTTTCCGATAGAGGATGTGTTTTCGAGTATACGCGCGTGAACCTGAATGTTTCCAGCAAGTAAGGGAAACTTGGGCGAGGTCTAATGCGCGCGCGCCTCGACTTTTGAAAATCTCCAACCAAGACTGTGCCTATCTAGAAGGTGTCTCAAGTGTCAGAATCGACGCGCGGAATGAAGAAAAAGTGTGACTCTAGTATCCCCTTATTTTGATTATGTGTCGTCTTTCCAGCCGTTTTATTGCTTCAAGGAACTCGCTCTTTTGTTTTCCACTCAGCTTGAAATATTGCAGCATGTCCTTTACCGGAGTTTGAGCGCGTCCACACCTTTGAAGCTGGTGTCGTAGGTAGCTGACTACAAGCCGCTCCATCCTTCCACATTTCCAGGTGGTGTTTCGAAGGAGAATTGCCATGGCTCTAATTCGCGCGCGTGCGCACGTTCTGGATCCCCTAGCCAGAACCTCCACCCCAACTGCATTTTGACATAGTTTAAGGCATGTTGGGTTTTTAGACTTTACTGTTCCCTGCAAAGGTATCATACATTTTCTTCCTTAGTCACCTACGTTGGGGGCGTCAAAAATTTAAAAGAGGATGATGCTTGCATTAGGATGTTTGATCAACGTTGAGCGAAGTCTTGGCGAAAATCACTCTGGATTCAAAATCGAGAAAGATCAGAAATCTATCTCTCTGTCAAAAACGTTTTCGATTCAAATGCAAGAGGTGTGCGACTTTTTGCTGCAGGTTGGGCGGACCAAAGCTCACTAGAATGGATGTTGAGCGACTAAAGGAGGCTGGTTGTCATGAGAAAGATTTTCTTGAACTCGTGAATATCGAGCTTGAGGGCGCGCTCGTCATGCGTGGCAGCCTCAAGAACCGAGAAGACGGCTCGTGTATTTTCCTCAAATTCGATGCAGAACGAGACCGTTACGAATGCTCTATCTACGATTTCAGGCCGATCCTCTGTAGGCTTTATCCCTTCGACTTTGACAAGGTAGGCTCGAACATCTTCATGTTGAAGTTCATTCCATGCTGCAGAGGCTTGAATGACGCTGACGGAAAATTGGTGGACGAAAAGTTCATCACTAGCAATCTTGCTGTTTCTCTAGTTGAAGCTATAGAATTGTTTTAAACGTTAGTTCCAGAAAAGGCATAGCCTATGGTAGAGTTCAAGGAAGCCAAAGCGAAAACTGTTCTAAACAAGTACAAGTATCGAGACAATTGGTTTTGGTGCAAATATAGCATAAACCCCTACCGTGGTTGTCAATTCGCCTGCAACTACTGCGACGCCATAACCGAGAAATATTTGATTCACAAGAAGGTTGAAGACTTTTCAAGAGTTATATACGTGAAAACCAATGCGCCAGAACTACTAAAAAAAGAATTGGAGAAAGCCCAGAAGGATGTTGTCGCACTAAGCGGAGTAACAGATCCATATCAACCCGCTGAAAGAAAATATGATATTACGAGAAAGATTCTGGAAGTACTAAAAGACAACGGTTTTCCAGTTCACATCGGAACCAAATCCGATCTCGTGCTCAGAGACGCCGATATCCTATCTGAAATATCAACGAACTCTTGGTGCGCCATTTCCTTTACAGTCACAACCTTCGACAAGAATCTGCTTTCGTTGCTGGAACCCTTTTCTCCACCACCAGAGCGAAGGCTGGAAGCCTTGAAGAAACTGAAGGAAGCTGGCATAATGGCAGGTGTCGACTTCACGCCAATTATTCCATACCTGCTGGACGATGAAAACAACATCCGAGAGGTGATAAGGAAGGCATCTGAAAATGGGGCGGAGTACCTGCTGCCCGGCGCTGGAATGACTCTAAGAAATAACCAAAAGACTCGTTGGCTCGAGTTGCTCAAGGAAAACTGGCCTGAACTAATCGAGAAATACGAAAAGCTCTATCGTGAGTCGCGAGACCCAAGCCGCGAATATTTGTTGAGAATAAACAGAAAGACTTTCGAGATTTGCAAAGAATTCAATATCAAAACCTATGTTCCTCCCCCAGATTTTGAAAGACCCTTAAAAGAGAACTTCCAAGTTGCCAGTCTACTCTTGCTCATAGCCTACTTCAAGGAAAGAAGAACTGGGAATCCCTATGCTGCTTGGGCATATCACAAGGCCGCACAAAATATTGAGGAACTACAGAGGAGTATCCGCGATATTCATAACGAAAATGAGCTGGAGAAAATCTCTGGAGTGGGAAAAAACTTGGCAGAAACAATCAGAGAATTTCTAGACACTGGGAAGAGCGAAAAAATTGAAAGGCTGGAGACCGAATGGTAGCCCCATTACGAAGGTAACAAAATGAGAAAATCTCAACTTCTTGCTCTCATTGCTATTTTCGCTTCCTTGAACGTTATTTTCGATTCTCTTATGGGCGTACCCCAATTTACAGAAGGTGTCTGGTATTCTTGGATTTTTGTGATTGTGCCTCTTACTGGAATTGTACTCGGTCCTTACGCCGGGTTCCTTTCCACTTTCATCGGGGTCATGATTGGGCATTTTTTCTATTTCAGGGGACCCCACGAATTTCTCTTTGCTTTTGGGGCTCCCATCGGAGCTATGGTTTCGGGTTTCTTGTTTAGAGGAAGGTGGAAGATAACTTCGGCTTACTATACAGTGTTGCTTGGAATATATTTCGCCATCCCAGTTGCTTGGCAACTTCCCATCTGGGGGATGTGGGACGTCTATTTGGCATACGCCAGTCTCCTAGTATCCGCCGCAATTATAGTTAGGAATGGTTCATGGAAACTTGGGTCGAGAAGACATCTGCTATCTGCCGTTGTCTTGTGTGCATTTGTTGGATTAGAGGCTGATGTATTATTCAGAATCTTCGTTTTCGTGCCTTGTCAGACCTACAAGATCTTCTGGCAAGACATCGATGTAGCCGTCCTACGTCTCATATGGGTTGCCGGAGCTGCTGTTACACCCATACAGGTAGCGCTATCCATCTTAGTTACAACAACAGTTGGACTTCCGCTAGTCAAAGTTATCAGGAAGTCTGGCATCCTAGAGGAGGACCGCGTTCTTCATGTTGTCGATCATCTTCGTGGCCGCAATGATTCGTGAATCTGCTCAGCTGTGTTCATCGCCTTTCTTAATGAAGATTCGCGGTTTGCTCCCTCAGCTACTATTGAGCAGACTGGTTCCCCTTTTTCAATTAGGACTTCTAACAAGGGTATATCCCTAGCCTCTTCAAACACGCTTAGGTCTGGCACAACCGAATGCTGTGGGGCAAACATAATCAGTCGAGTGCAGAAAAAAGCGGTCTTCTTCACATTGGTCTGAAGTTTTCCTTCGAGGCAAGCTTTCATGTGAGTCTCTACCATGTTTATTCCTAAAACCCGTTCGACGCATTCTAGCGTCGCTTGAAATCGAGGGTTAACTTCAACAACGTAGGGTATGCCTTCCGTGGAGATCACGAAATCTATGCCGTTGGCTCCAATGAGACCAAAGCACGAGGCGATTTGTTCAGCGATGTTTTTACATCGATTCATGACTGATCCGGATGCTGCGAGGGGAACAACGTTTCCGCAGTAACCAAAAGGTTCTCTTTGACCAACCTCGTCCAGCCCCAAGAGTTGCTCATTTAGCGTTAAAACAACGGTTTCGTTGGTAGATGAAATCAGGGAGACGCTTGCGTCTGTTCCAGAAATGTACTCTTGAATCAATACTTTTTCATCGATGAGAGAAGCGTCTTGGAACGGCTGCTTCAATTCTTTGAGACACTGAATCTTTCTTATGCCTACTCCCCCAAAGCCCTTTGAAGGTTTAACCAAAACCGGATATCCAATATCTTTGGCTTTATTTCTCGCTTCTTCGAAATTTTCAACTACTCCTGTTTCTGGATGAGATATTCTCAGGCGTTTAAGTTTCTGAAAAAACTCTGTCTTATCCCGTATTCTTTCGATAATGTGAGGATGGTTTCCGAGTATGGGGATCGCATCGTTGAGCTCAAACAAGACGCCTGGGGAATCGTCTAGACCAGTGATCAACAAGGCACCGTCTATCGTGTTCTTTTCTAGAAGCTCCAATGTTAAATGGAGGAGAGCTTCTGGATCAAAGTTGGTGCTTAATTGTCCACAGGTTACCCCCGGCGTTTGCTTGACAATTGATAGACTTTCGTGGCACACGCGTTTAAGATCTTGATCCCCAAAATAATCTACGGCGTAAACATTGTAACCCGCCCTTTTCGCGGAAGTGGCTAAGGAAACAACGTCCACACCTATGACCAATATGTTGTGGATGTCATTTTCGATCAACAGATAGACCTCATCCTCGGATATGATTGGTCAAAGATTTTCAGTATAAAATACTTTGTTGCGCGCGCGAAGAATCTAAAGGCTTAGGATCTGTTCAATGTGAAGAGTGTGGAAAAGTCATCTCAGTGAAAAATCATGTGCGCGATATCGACAAAAACATAATAGGAACAATACTTGCAGGTGCCCAAACCCAAATGTTCATTACTTCTAATTGAAAAAGAATTCCATATAAGGTAAAAAAGGGATTCGCTTGTCTTCAGACATCATTAGCGTGCTCGAAAAGCTAGATGAGAAGGAACTTTATCACATAGCCAAGTTGAAGAAAATCAATATTCCTACGACCTGGTCTAAGGCACTTGTTGTGGAACTCCTTGCTCTAAATGTGTCCGCCCAAGATATCCGGAACATTGAGAAAAAACCCCTGGAGAAAAAGATAGAATCCAGAGATGTTTCTACAATTATCGTAAAGGATCTCGTAAAGAAATTCGAGGATGTCACCGCTGTTGATAGTTTGAATCTTGAAATTAAGCAAGGTGAACTTTTCAGTCTTC
>CAYFXU010000053.1:3627-12817 GCA_964347145.1 uncultured Candidatus Bathyarchaeia archaeon | reverse complement strand
TCATCTTGAGAGCGGCGGATGTGACACTGAAGGAAAAAAGAAAACTGATTCTTGTCCCCCGAGAAACTCCCCTAAACGTAATTCATCTTCAGAACATGTGGGATCTCGCAAACCAAGGTGTCTTGATCGTTCCGGCGATGCCAGCATATTATCATAAGCCGAAAAGCATTGAAGCCTTGGTTGATTTTGTTGTAGGAAGGGTCCTTGATCTTTTTGAAATTAAGCACACGCTTTACAAAAGGTGGCACGAAATCCAAACCAAGTAGGCCAATAAAAGCGCCGGTCAATTTAGTAGAGGTGCTTGGTTTCAAGGACGAGATGCAAGAGGAGACAGGAAGCAAACTATACTTCAGCGTGAAGCCGGGCTTTCTGAAGTTCAAGCAAACGCCTAACCTTTTTGACGCAGTCCAGAGCATCCCGAGCATATGCATCAACTTCATAGTTTCCACAGATTTTTTCGGAAACAGCTTGCCCCCCAATAACAATTCTAACATCGTCTCTTAACTTCCTTTGTTTCAAATTGTTGACGACGTCTCTTAGTGAAAGAACCGTTTCACCCACTGAGATTGAGATCGCAATTATCTTTGCCTTCTCTCGGATAGCTGCATCTACAAATCTTTCAGGTTGAACATCTATCCCCAAATCTACCACTTGAAATCCATTCGCTCTTAGCGTTGCCACCACAATGTCCTTTCCTAAACCTTGCATGTTTCCCTTCAGCGACCCGATAATAACCCGTCCACCGACTTTTTCCTCGTGCATGGCGAAAACCCGTACGATGGGCATCAGGTTATGAGCCCTATTGATCTCTTAAACACGTTCACATCAATTTTTCCAGCTTTGAAAATGCTACCTGTTTCAGCATTGTCAACCACCAAGACTGCCGGAGCGAACAGCCCAGGGTCAATCTTATAGAAATCGTAACCAGCTTTTTTGAAGATTTGTATGAAGGGTTTTCCATAGCTTTTGGAGGCTGAAGACGGCGCCTTTTCTACTATTCTCCTCAATTCCTTGTCGTCGTCGTAGTTTGCTGTATAGTATGCGACTCCGGTGTACACTATCGCGTCGTTCGTTCTCCCCATGGCTTGAGCAAACTTGGGATGCACGGGGGCTATGGGCGCGTATCCACATGCATGGGTAATCAGCTTGGGGTCAAGCCCCAGTTCCATCAGTTTATGCATTCCCGTTTCTACGATTCTTCCCGAAATTTGTGTGGAGCCAGTTAGGGTTGAGGTCGGCACGAGAATTACAGACAAGTGATCGGGCTGGACTTTGCATTCATCAGAAACCTGCCTTATCACTTTTTCAGGGGGCTCACGTGCTGTTTCAAGAACTAGCACAGCCACATCTGATGCGTCACTATACTGTATCCTTTCGTAGAGTCCTCTGGGCTTTAGAGCCAGCGCCCTGGCTGGACCCGAACCCATGGCCGTATACTTGTCAACTTTGACCTGCCAGCCAGCAAACTGGGACCCCAACGCTGCTATAGCCGGATGATCCGTGTAAACAAGGATAGATGGAAGTCTTAGATCATCATATTGTTTGAAAAGAATTCTTGCTTTGCCATAGCCGCCGAGGCAGATTTCTGTTATGATTCTACCAGCAAGGAGTCCTCCTTTCGCTTTGATTCCCGCGTCGATCAGAGTTGCGCCCGATTTTGTTTCTTTGATGGCAACCCCATACTTTTCAGCTTGGGCCGACAGTTTCTTTACAAGGCTCCACGCAGAACGATTCACGCTTAGTTTCGGCGTCGGCAGTCTCTTTGCCTCCATTCTAACACCAAAAGGATGCATCAAAGCTGCATTACAAATATTGTTCATATGAACTTAAATGGGGGTTTCTTGTTTTGGACACAAATAGTTTTCCATCGCCCGCGTCCGCTAGGTCGCCGATAAATCGATAAAAGGGACCTTCTATTTTTTCTCCGTTGACCTTGACCTTCGGTCTGATTTCGTCGATGGTGAAGGTGGGAAGTATGGATGGAATAGAACCGCACACAACGATTTTTCCGTTGATCATTTGAGCGCCAGCTCTTCCCTCAGAGTTTCCTTTAATAAATATGGTTCCGTTTCTCATGTGGATGCCAGCGAACCGTCCAACATTTCCATGCACTTTGATGAGTCCCTTCCTCATGAAGCATCCGACTTCGGATCCAGCGTTTCCGTGTATGACGATTTTTCCTCCGCTCATTCCTTGGGTGCTTCCACGATATGATGCTCCGATGTAGTCGCCAGCGCTTCCCTTGATTTCAATGGTTCCGTTTTTCATCATGGATCCTGTCCATGAGTCTACGTTGCCGGTAACGGTGATGACACCCCCCTTCATCTCTTCGCCGAGGTGCATGCCAGCATCACCTTCAATCATTATAGAGCCTATGGACATTTTGGCGCCGATCCTTCGAATCTTGCTGGAGTCCCCGAAAATCCGTATGGTGACTTCGTCTGACGTAGGATTAGTCTCACGTTTTGTCTTGAAAAGGTCGCCAACGGTTCGTTTCCGGTTTCCCTCCCAAATTTGCAGAGCGGCTATCTTTTTGACTGATTTTTCGGCGAAAACATCGGGGCTGATACACTCTGCCTCAACGGGCACCTTGAATGTGCGCTTTGGATATAGTGTGATCACAATTTCAAACCTCCGCCTTAACGGGGATTGGATTTGAAACATGTAAGAAGCTGTCGGGAATTGAGTAGTTTTCGTATTCTACGGTCCAATACTCTCGGAACTTACGTCTCAGATCATCATTAATCTCCATCGGCAGCGAAGTTTTCACGTCAACCCAGAATGTTTTTCCAAAAGTATTCCTCAAAATCCGTCCCTCCTTCGCAACGATTTGGCCGTCTTTGATAGTGTAGGCGGCCCTTGTGAACGCTCTTCTGACAATCTTGTATTTTTTGGAAGGATCAACTTGCTCTGGGTTTACGTTGTACAGTGCAACATCAGCGTCTGCACCGACTCCAAGATGGCCCTTCTGCTCTAGGCCGAGAGCCTTTGCTTGACCTCCCCGAGTAACAATGGCAATCTCGTAGAAGCCTAATTCTCTGTCAATGCTGGGAAGTAGGCTTTTTCGCCTCGCCCGTGTGCTGATTTTGTTCATCGTTTTCTTCCTGGCCACTCGACTCATAAGCCAAGCGATGATTTTTGGGTAGGCTGTGAAGGGGCCGCCGTTGGGATGGTCGGTTGTCATGTAGATTTTCCACGGGTCTTTGATTAAGAGGGCCAGTTCAAGCCCGATCGACCACTGAGTTGCATGGACGGCGCTTTTGCGTTTGTACCTGAAGGGCACAATGCCTGAGCTCGTCTCGGTTTCCACGTCGTGGTTGACCCATTTGTTTCCAGTCAGATTATAAAGACCATATTGAAATGGACCGTCAGCCGTCATGGTCGTGGTATCGGTGAAGATTACCTGTCCCATATCAAGGGTTACATGATCATGATTGTTAACGTATTCTGCAATCTCCTCTGCTCCAGAACTCATGTTTTGCCAGTTTGATCCTTTAAATGCGCAGAACTGACAGTGGGTGATGTGTATCACCGGTATGTTCCTGTCTGCCAAGTCTTCCACGCATTTCATGGTCTCCAGGGCTGTCATGTAGTTCCCTGGTTTTCCAAGATTGTTCGTGTGCACGTGAATTGTATGAGGCATATTCAGAAGCTTGTTTACTCTACATAAACCGCGAAGGATTTCTCTCGGAGTGATGCCGAAGTATGGAACAGGGTCGTCGAGGTTATTGACGTTTCTGCCGAAGCCCCACGCTTCTAGGCCACCTGGATTAACTATTTTTATGGCGTATCCCTTCGTAGCTGACATCATCCAAGCCACGTGGGCAGCGCACTCTTCTATTAGGCCGTCTCTTAAATGTTCTAGGACAAACCACCAATCTCCTAACAGCGGGTAAGAAGCCTTGTCAACCATAGGTGTGTCATCAAGTTCTTCGTGAGTATGGCGGGCTTCGAGCGGCGGCATGGAAGGATTCATAATCGTCGTGTAGCCCATTCTGGAGTAACGGTATCCCGTTGTGAAGGTTGAGGGGATGGAGTAGCCCACGCCAGATCTGGTTAGAGCCGTCTTGCTTTCCACATCCCTAACATGGTCTTCAGGTCTCAGGAGGCGACCGGAATTCACTTCAGCGCCAGCAATGTGGCAATGAATGTCAACTCCGCCGGGCATTACTATCATTCCTGAAGCATCGATGATCTCAGCCTTCTTCTCATCAACTTTTTCAACGATTTTTCCATCTTTGATTGCAATGTCGATTTTTTCTCCGTCTATGTGATTCAACGGATCGTAAATGAGTCCGTTCTTGATGAGGATTTCCGTCAATTCTAGCCTCTCCTTAACTTGCGAACTCTGTGAAGAATTCTTTGCAGTATTTCTGCGTCGGGAAGACAGGTTTTTGGAGGTTCTACTATCTTCTTTAGTGGCAGGGGAACGTGGTCCATGCGGTAAGCGGTTCCCTCAACCTCTATTCCCACAAAAGCCGAAGGTAACACCACGTCAGCCATCAGTGTTGTGGGGGTCACTTCTGGGTCGATGGCAATAAGAGGGTTTTTAACCAAATTCTGGGCAACCATCCGTGGGAAGTGCGCAACTGGGTCCGATGCAACGATGAGGCCCGCGTCGGTTTCGTCACGGCTCAATATATCGATCACCGAAGTTTCACCGGGATTGTATCGTGGATAGCCGTGGGAAAAGTCGACAGCGTAGGGGTATCCAGTTTGCCACGTGAATACAACATTTACACCGGTGACGTTGAAGTGTCCTCGCATAGGCATGATGAGGAACTTCGTACGCTGATTCAAATCTCGAGTCAAATTGAGGGCGGCGTCGACGTTCCGAAGTTTCCCCTCGCTCATGGTTAATCCTAACCCGAAAAAGAAGACGCCTAATTCGCATCCCACCATAATGTCAGCGACCTCCTCGAGGATTTCCACTGGAACGCCCGCAACCTCGTCAACGTCAAGTTCCTCGTCCTTGATGAGCATACGAAAGGCTTGTAGAAGTTCATAGTCCTTGTTTGGTTCAACTTGAAGGAAATAGTCAGCTGCCTCAGCGGTGCGAGTTTTTCGAACGTCCACGACCACCATTTTTCTTTTCTTCTGAAACATGCTGTAGGGCAAGTGATGTTTGACTTCGGGGGCTGCGAAAATGTCGCGTCTCAGGACCAAGTTGGCCGCTCTTTGAAGTCTCTTTCTTGATACGATACCTCTTAGGCGTGAGAGGTAACCTCTCCAAGTGCTCTTCTGGAATCTGCCTTCTGAAAACATGGTATACCTCTCGATATGGCGCGGGTGGGCGTCCCATGGATTGCTTGCCCAATAGAAGACGAGGTCTGCTCGATGGCGCAGCTGTCCAAGCGTGCAAGATGCGATTCCAACATCTTGAACGCTTAGAATAGATGGGCCGTGGCAAACAGTAGACGTATTGTCAATGACTCCACCAACCTCTTCTGCCAACTCCAAACCCACGCGAATTGCTTCGCAACTTGTGTTACTCCAACCGTACAAGATGGGGTAACTAGCGTCTGCGAGAATCTTTGCTGCCCTTTCAACCGCTTCATCCACTGAAACTTGAATCAATTCGCCGTTTCTTCTAACAAGGGGTGTTAAATTCCGATGAGTAGCGTAGTTCGTAAACTTAGCTGCTCCCATGGCGCACGCATTTCTGACATCCGTTATGACACTGTCCTTCACAACCAGCTCTATATCGTCACAAAATGTGCCGCAAACCGGACATGTCACTCCAGTGACGACTGTCATTGCCGTCTCCCCTCGTAAAATTGGTTGAGCAGATCTTGCAGACTCAGCACCTCATCGTCTGGTGCCGGTTCGATTTCTGCTGGTATACCTTTCAAGGATGGCATGCCTGTTCCATGGGTTTTTGGGTTCATGATTAGGCTTGCCCAAGGACCATAGGGAATGAAAACAATTTTGGGATGCGGCGCCCTGGCGGATTTCACGGCCTTCAAGGTCACTGAACCAAAACTTGTGGTGACCTTCACGTTGGTGTTTTCTTTTATTCCGAGAAATTTCATGTCGTCGGGGTCTATTTGGCAGATCACCACGCTCTCTAAGTATTCTTTTGAGAGTTTGCCCATTTCCTTTCCTTTACCTTGATCTATTGTTCGACCAGTTAATAGTGAAACCTCTAACTTGGACACAATCTACCCAACTTTGGAAAACTTACTTTCTTATCGCAACCTATTAATGTTATTGATTGTTCATTTCCATGCACTTCCGTTTCTCACTATCGCAGAAATGCTGTAACTGTTCCTTGGTCACTGAGAGCAATCTACTTCAGAAAGGTAAACACTTCGCAGTGTACATATCACATTGCATCTTAACAATTCGTTCCGTCTGTGTGATTCCAAGATTTGAGAATTTTTCCACTTGATTGAGACTTTTTCGCGCCTGATGTTTCCCGCACCACGCAAGTTTTAAAACAGACCATGTATGTAATGGAATACTCTGACAAAATGTTAGGGTGAAAAACGTGTCTAAACCAGCTAAAAAAACCGTTTTGATATTCCTAGACACCGACAAGCACACGAGTCCTTTCGACATTTTAACGGCGATTGATCTATATCCAGACGTGCAAATTCTCCCCTACAGCAATGTCGAGCCCGATGACGCGAAGAAGATTATTCAAGACGCCATGTTTCCACGGGGTCCGAAAGGGGCAAAGCACACCAAGGTTTTCATCGGAGGACAAAACATTGAAAAGGCTATTGAGATCTTGGAAGTTGCAAAGAAGTCCATGTTTCCACCCTTTGAACTCGCTATTATTGTGGATCCCCGGGGAGCATACACAACCGCATCAGCAGCAGTGGCAAAAACCCTGGCCGTTTTCAAGGAAAAAGGATTCGGCCACTTCAATGGAAAAAACGCAACTGTTTTGGCTGGCACTGGACCAGTCGGACAGGTTGCGGCTCGTTTATACACTATGGAGGGGATGAATGTTGTTGTCACATCGCGGAAAATTCAGCGAGCCTCAGCAGTTGCAAGCAGTATCAATGAGGACATTGGGGTTGAGAGAGCTTGTGGTGCGCAAGCCAGCGCGCCTGAGGAGATCGGCCAAGCCATTGGAGAGGCCGAAATCATTTTGTCAGCCGGAGCTGCTGGAATTCAATTGCTGCCTTTGGATGTGCTCAAGGATTACGGGAAGAGATGCAAGGTTGTTGGAGACATCAACGCTGTTCCACCCCTAGGGGTCGAGGGATTAAAACCCACTGACAACGGCGTTGAATTTCTGCATGGCATCTGGGGGATAGGCGCCCTAGCCATAGGACCTTTCAAAAGCCAGATTGAAGCAGAGTTGTTCAAACGAGCGGTGGAGTCTTCAAAAGGTATACTTGACTACAAGGTTGCCTACGAAATTGCGAAATCAATAGTTCTGCCTGCTGCCTAGAAAATAAGATTCAAAATATGGTGGTTTAGATAGGAGCCCCTTGAAAGAGAGCTCCCTCATAAGTACAGGTGAGAGCTTGAGCTCCAAGAGGAAGCATGGAAACAGTTCACAAATACATCTCTTGGTCGGTCGCAATTTCCTCTTTTGGTTGCCTCATGTTTTTTGACTTTCTCCAATGAAAGATAACACTTGCTGAGCCCATAAAAAACAGAAGATTGCCCAGAGGTTTGATCTCTACTCGAAGACTTTTTCCGCTATTTTATGCGCTTCTATAGCGTCCAACTCGAGGTCTCGGTCTTTGCCTTCTACGGACAAGAGTTTCTTGTAGGCCTCATGTTGAATCAGCATTTTCATAACTTCGTTGGAACCCGTCCAGATCAATCCTAGTCTAGTGTCCCGAAGCGCCTTTTCAACAGGGTAAACGTAGGTGTATCCTATCCCACCTAGGATTTGCATAGCATCATTTACGATTTCCCAAGCTGTTTGTGTAGCGAAGAGTTTGGCTTCTGAAACAAGTCTCCTCGTCTCCCTCGAGTCTGGATCTAGGTCTGCTTGTTTGGCTGCCATATAGACCAGGCCTCGTGCCGCGTCCAGCTTGGTTAGGCACTCGGCCACCTTGAAGCTTACTCCTTCAAATCTCCTAATTTTGGTCCCAAAGGCCTTTCTCTTGTCACTGTATTTCATGGTTGTCTCCAGGAACGCTCTAGCACCAAGAGAGCCCGCGGCTGACGTCAACCTTTCTGGAACCATCATCCGGTTAAAAACCAAGGCACCTGCATTTTCTCCGAGCAAAAGATTTTCCTCAGGAACCTCCACATTCTTCAAAACTATTCTGGCGGTTCCCATACCATGGAAACCCATCAGCCCATATCTTTCAGCTATTTCCACACCCATATCCTTCTCGACGAGGAAAGCGCTTAAGGCTTGATGACCTGGAGCCTTGGGATCGGTTCTGGCGTAGAGGAGGAAAAGGTCAGCTTCTACTGCCCCTGCGATGAAGCGTTTCTCACCATTAAGCACGTAGACTCCATTACGTTTCTCCGCTGTGGTTATGGTTCCAAAGAAATCTGAGCCGCCTCGAGGCTCTGTCAATCCTTCAGCCGAGGTAATCTCCCCATTTAAGATGGGTGTCAGGTATTTTTTCTTCTGTTCCTCTGTTCCGAAGGCAGCCAAAGCTTCACCAACGATAATGGGCAGGGAATAGACGCAAGCAATACCGCAACCCAAGACTCCGATTTCTTCTAGCGCTACACACTCTGAAACCCAGTTTAACTCTCTTCCTCCGTACTCCTTTGGGAATCTGAGTCCAAGGATGTTTCTTTTGGCCATTTCTTTCAAAGCTTCTTTTGGATAATCTATTTCTTCGGCTTCCATCGCTCTTACGTAGTTGGGGTCTATGCTCCTTACGAAGTCTTTGATCTCGTCTCTGAGCTTAGTTTCTTCTTCTGTCAATAGAATGTTTGTTTCTAAAACCATTTTTTTCCCTCATAGATGATGTTGAAACAAGAACAATCCCACACTATTTAATCCTTTTTGAGTGCGCTCGGCGCATGCGCAAGAGTTAATAGAAATCCCAGGATGTATTGTCGGATCGGGTGAGCGTTGTGAACTATGATGAGGAGAAGAGAAGGTATGTTTCTTATTGTGGTTCATATTGTCGCACTTGTGATTGGTTCACTGGGAGAATTCGGAAGACCTTCAAGCTAGCATTGGAGATGGTGGAAACGTATGGATTCAGAAAGTTACTAGCGGAAAAAGTTGACGTAGAGAACTTGCAAGAAGGAC
>CAYFXU010000053.1:0-3527 GCA_964347145.1 uncultured Candidatus Bathyarchaeia archaeon | reverse complement strand
GGATTCAGAAAGTTACTAGCGGAAAAAGTTGACGTAGAGAACTTGCAAGAAGGACGCGCGCACGCGCGCGCGAACAATGGCTCAACAAACACTGGAATGAATACTTAAAGGCTGAATTCTGAAATGTGCACGGGCATCTGCTCTTCGAAGAATCATTGAGATGGGTACTCCTGCGCGCGAGTGTCTCTGCGCGCGTAGACTATAGCAGTTTCCTTTTTTCTTGCGGCATATACCAGAACAGTGACTTGCATAGACAATCACCGATGGCTGCAAGGAAAATGGGGGTGGTATCAAAAAAGATGCGTTTTGATTGCGCGTGTGGCTATTCTGTCCAGTAAACCTGTCCATCTGGATATTTAGCTGATTTCAAGACTCCCTTCTTTACTCTTCTAGAAAGAGAATTCGCAATTCTTCGCTCTTTGCCTTCAGTCGGTAAACCTATGGCTTCTAATGCCTTAGCCACGTCTTTTCTTGTTCTCTTATTAGGCAGTTTGAAGAACTCGTTTTGGATGAGGCTCTCAAGTGCGAGATAGGCTTTTCCACCCCATGTTTGAGGTCCTAAAGCGCGAGCCTGTGTGCGCATCTTCTTTTGAGTTCTCTTAGCGGTTATGATTTCCTCTTTGAGATCTTCAAAGGGAGTCCCAAGGATCTTGATATTGTCTATGTCACCTTCTCCGAGACCTCTCTTCACGAATTCTTGTATAACAGGCATATTCTTGGGTTCCAGGCCAGCGAGTACAGCTCCAACAGTTTCTACAGCAACAGCATCCCTGCCCACCAAAAGAGTGTTTGTTCTCACAGGAAAGTCACCTGCCCCGCTCCAAAAGCAAGTGCCATCCATCACCGCGAGATCTATTCCACCAATTGCCTCGAAAATGCCGACAAGAAGTGAACAAAAAATCTCCATCTTATGAAACTTAACCTTTTTTGATGTTGAGATGCATCCGAAAAGATTCTTTAGAATACTTCCTCTCTCGAAGGAGCGGAGAATGTGTGTGTCTACGAAGACGTTGGGCTTGAAGAGTATATGTGACAACTTCATTTTTCGACAGCCAAGTCTTACGTCCAGTGCGTCTCCGTCGTCTGAAAGGTTAAATGGCATTATTCTACTATTGAAAAGTTGCTTCCAGACTTGAAGTCTCTCCAAACCTTTACCTTGGTAGTTATCTGATTCGGCCAGAAAAATCTCAGGTGCTTTATCAAAGCTACTAATGATAGCGTCAACTACATTAACCGATGAATGGTTTTCTGCTTTATGACTGAAAACTCCAACCTTGACAACCACAGATCTCTCAGCAGTGTTCAAATTGTTTATTCCACCAATCAGATGGAGAGCTTGCCCTAGCGATTCCGCTTCGTTTTCATCAAACTTGATTATTGCGACTTTTGAAGTCAAGACCGCACCATCCTCTTAGGCGCGAACTATTTCACTCCCTTTTAGATGGTGCCATACATCTAGCATCACATCATGTGCCCGCACTATTGGTGTGCAAATTCACAACAGAGTGAGACGCGCCTAATGGAATATGGCAGGTGAAGGAGATATGTTATTTGGTTTGGGGTTCAAATCTGACGATGAGGGTCACGCCCTTGTCGGATTTGCTCAGTGCGCCTTGGCTTTCATTCTTTCCAAGACCAAGCCGTGGGTCGAGATGGAAAACAAGGGTATGTGAAGGAAAGCCACCCAGACAGGGTACCCTGGAATTATTATGGGCCCTATTAGATTCAGCGTGCCAAAGTAGGCTCCCACAATGCATAGGTAGCGGTATGCTGGCTTGTAGACATTGGGATAGTACAAGGTCAAAGTGAAACTCAACACTGGGGCTGTAAAACAAAACGCGAGTCGCGCGAGCGCCAATTCTCAGAAAGAGCAGCGAATTATTTCAAACAAGGCTATAACTGCCCCCAAAGCGCGCGCGCTCAATGTGCGTGGCGAATATGTATTGCTGTAGAAAGGCATATAAGTATGACATATGTCATTTCTCGTGGTTGATGTTATCGGAGAGGAACAAATGATGAAGGTTGTGATTCGTACAGACAAGTTGTCGAAACATTACGGTAAGGGCGGTGAGGTCAAAGCTGTTGATGAGCTCGACCTCGAAGTTTATGAGGGAGAAACTTTCGGTCTACTCGGTCCAAACGGGGCTGGCAAGACTACAACCATACGCCTGCTGAACTGCATCATAAAACCCACTAGCGGCTCCGCTACGGTGAACGGCTACGACATTCTCAAGAAGGATACAGAGGTGAAACGGGTCACTGGGTTGCTTGCCGAGTCGCCTGGCTTGTATGAGAAGCTCAGTGCCCACGAGTTCCTGGAGTTCATGGGAGCCCTCTACGATGTTCCCGGCGGCATACTTCCTGAAAGAATAGATGACCTTCTGAAGCTGTTCGAGCTTTATGACAGGCGTGACTATCTCCTCGAGGGGTACAGTCGAGGCATGAAACAGAAGATTCTGATCGCATCAGCCCTGATACACGATCCTCCTATTTTGTTCCTTGACGAGCCCACCTCCATGCTAGATCCTCGCGCCGCCCTCATGGTGAAGGACCTGATCAAGAAGTTGGCCGACAGTGCCGGAAAGACAATCTTCATTTGCAGTCACATCCTCCCCGTCGTGGAGGAGCTGTGTGACCGAATAGGCATCATCAACCAAGGCAGACTCATCGCGTTGGGCACGGTCGATGAAATCATAGCTCAGACAGGAACGAAGACCTTGGAAGAGGCCTTCATCGCCATAACCGGCGGTATAGAGCAGAAGGAGCTTCTAGCGTGGAGGGAACAGAAAGGTGGCAGCTCGTAAGTGGCTAGTGGTTGCGAGGAACGAATACCGCATCCGCATGAACAGCATACGGAAGATAAGACCCTACTTTCCCTTTCTGGTCATTGGACTGCTGGCGATTTATGTGGCGTTCATTGCACCAGCAGTAGTTGACCTCTTCGTCGACGACATTCTCGCTTTCTTCCTGTCCCAGGTTGCTGTAGCAATGGTACCGCTCATAATATTCATGATCTTCTTCTATCTCATAATACTTCCAATCACCTACACACTGCAGGGAATGCAAGCTGGACAAGTGGAGATCTTTCTTGCGGCCCCAATAAAGCCAAGCGAAGTTTTGCTGGGAGAATTTCTAGGGATAATGCCTTTCTACGCCATCGCCTTCACGGTGATAGCTGGTTCTTTCACGGCTGCTCTAAACCCGTTGGGGCTGGACATGGTTCAGATAGCGATAACGGTCATAATTTTCGTCGTCACATTTCTTTCTGCACTCTGGATCGGCACAGTGATTGCCGCCATCGTACGAACAAAGTTTTCAAAAACCGCCCGAGGAAGAGATATCGGAAAAGCCCTCTCGCTTGTCCTTGCTTTACCCATGATCGCAGTAATGTATGCAATTATAGGTGGGGGCTTGCTGGAAGCCCTCGCCAATCCCACTACAGGCGGAATGGTTAGAGCCGTTCTCAACCTGTTGCCCAGCTCTTGGGGCGCCGAAGTCATTGTCGCCTTCGCAAATAACCCTGCAAA
>CAYFXU010000052.1:0-12956 GCA_964347145.1 uncultured Candidatus Bathyarchaeia archaeon | reverse complement strand
TAGCAGAGGTAAGAGTGCGCGCGCATTGGAGTGTCAAATTCTTTTTTACGGTGAGTTACTAGTGACGCTATTAAAACGGCCCTATCGCGCGCGCATGGAGAACCGAAGATGTCTGTTTTGCGCGAGAGGTGTAGAAAGTGTTTGTATATCTCTATGCAGGCACGTGCGCATATTCTATCAGGATGAGTTTTCCACAGTCTTCACAGTAAACCGATCCTGAAACTCTAAATTCTCCAAATGTCGGGATCAACGTGAGATAATCGCATATGCGACAGCGGATCTTGACAAACCTAATAGTCTTAGTCACAAAGATCACCGTTCTATCTTCTTTCTTAATAATCCGTTCAATTGGCAGCTTAAATGGAAAGTTTCCAAAGTCGAAACAAGCGCATTCACGGAATATTTCCAAAACTGATACCTCAGCGCGCGATAGGTGCGATCACGTTTTGCCTAGGAAAGACGCTCCGGTTTCCAGCTGGGATTCTGAGCGCTCCACAACTCATGTTAACTGTCCAAGATGTGGAAAAATCGTAGCCGGATACGTCGAATAGAAAGATGCACATGTTTTGATCTAGCGTTTGAAAGCTAGTGTCCAAGCGTCTAGTTGGTCTCTATCTGGGACCGGGGAAACACCTTTGGGACAAGAGCGAGTTTTGTAGCATTCTGGTGGTTTTCCTGTTCGTCTCCAAGCTTCTAGGCACTCTGCACATTCTGGTCTAGGTTTTCTCATTAAATTCACCGCCTAGCGTGCGCAGACGGAATCGTTTACTTTACTTCAATCTTTGTTGGAGGAGTTCGTTTCTCTTTTACTGGAACCGTCACCTTGAGTAGTCCGCTGGTGAATTTGGCCCTAGCTTTCTGAGGGTCGACTCTTATGGGGAAGTGTAAGTGTCCATGGAACGTTAGGTCTTCCCTTTCTGCTAGGACGTGGATAACGTCATCGTGCATGCTGAGGTTGACGTCATTCTTCTTCACTCCGGGCAGCTCAACCTCAATAGTGTAGTTTTCACCTTCGACATCCAGGCACGCAAACATGTGCGGAGGCGTTACAATCTTTTCAGTCAAGATTCATCACCTTGTCTATTGCTAGCATTTCTCAAGGACAAATATTTAACGTTATGTTACTGTTATGCCACAGTCACACACACTTAAGAACTCCGCCGGAAACTCCTATCTTTGTGCGCGCCTTGGCAGTTCTGTCGTGCAGGGACTTTATAATGAGGCCTTCAGGAAGTAAGTATGATGAAAAATCGGTGATTTGACATGGCTCGCGCGCTAGTATTATATCATTCTCTTTTTGGGAATACAAGAGCTGTAGCTAACAGTTTGGCCAAAGGAATCGAAGGATCTGGTATTGAAGTTGATTGTTTGAGTATTGACGAGGTTGATATCTATCAAGTACAAAACTATGATTTCCTTGCTGTCGGTGGTCCTACCCATAATCTCGGCATGTCTGAACCAATGAAAGAATTTCTTGAAAAATTGGAAACGATTGACATCAGTGGGAAAAAAGGTTTTTGTTTCGATACCAGAGTGCAATCTCGCTTTAATAGATTTGATTTGAATAGCGCAGCTAAGAGAATCGAGAAAAAAATGAAAAAAATGAAAGTCAAGATGATAAGATCTCGTAAATCGGCTATAGTGGAAGGAAGAGAGGGACCACTGGAAAAAGGAGTTCAAAAGACGTTTGAAAAATTAGGCAAAGAAATCGCAGAACTAATTCAAAGAGCTATCGGAGGTGATAACAGTTGGGATTAATAAAAAAACTGGCAGTCATACTGGTCATATTGATAGCAGTAGGAGCAGGAATCACTGCACTAATAATCCTCACTTTTCCAGGTGCTCCCAAGATACCATCCGATCAGACCCATGCTGGTAGGACAACCTGCTTCGAATGCCACGAAACAGGTGCAGCAGGTGCGCCCCAGTTTCCCTCATCTCACCTCGAAAAAATAGAAGACGGAAAACTTACGGACAACATCAACGAATGTCTCGAATGTCATGAACTAGGAACGAGTGCCAACAACACGTAGCTCCAGCTAGATTGTTATCCAATGCGTGCATAAGATTCATAAACACAAAAAAGTTGAAACCCGAAACCAAGATCTCCATCAACAAAACTCGAATCGCAACCTTCAACAAAAGAGCACTAACGAGCATCTCTCCTAGCCCACAATCACTGAGCTCACGACACGTTACAAATTATTCTGTAACGGTCATTCACTTTTCGAACCTAGAGTGACCGTGCTCGCTCGCGCTCTACTTAAAGGTTCTTACAACATACTCTTCAAAGAGTTCCCACGGACCGTTGTTTACTGATTGCTATTTGATCCAAACTACTGAATCTGGATCGGCGTGCACGTTGTGCGACGCACGTGAGATCAAAATATATAAATATTGTGCAAAAACAAAAGCAAACCTACGACTTCCAAGCAATAGTTTTTGAGGAAGTATCGCCCAAAAGTGAAATAGAACTGAAAAAACTGTAAGGAAAAAGATTTAATGAGGGTTCAATTCTCCCCGTGCGGTGTGGGCTTGGGCCATGTTGGTCGTTGTATTCCCATAGCTAGAAGGCTGGAAGAAGATGGGGCACAAGTTCTGTTCTCAACCTATAAGGAGGGATTACGATACGTTCAACAGGAAGGGTTTCCAGTTGTGGAAGCTCCACCAATCGGTTTTGTGGTCAAACCTGACGGAACCGTTGATTTCAGGCAAACAACGGTCAACCCTGGTCCCTTCTTCGCATCCTTCACTTTCTTAAAGCAAGTTGACGCTGAAATGAAAATCATGAAGGCATTTGAGCCCGACGTGGTTGTATCGGATTCGCGAGCCTCCCCTCTGGTAGCCGCAAAACTGTTGGGTATACCCGAACTTTGCATCCTAAACCAATTTCAGGTGATCATTCCAAGACGAAAGCGATTTCTGAGACTCGCCAGACTAGCAGACGCCTTCACACTCACGATTATTGGAAAAATATGGACCACCGGGATACAAACGCTAATTCCAGATTTTCCCCCACCCTGCACTCTTTCAACTGGAAACCTGCGAATTCCAAAGGCCTATCGAAAGCGTGTAAAGCTCATAGGACCTGTCCTACCTGTGCGTCCCGATGACTTGCCAGAACGAAAAGATATTCGGAAAAAACTTGGTTTAGCAAGAGAAAAACCATTGATCTTTGCACCCATCAGTGGACCCGTGAAAGAACGCGCATATTTCACAGGTGTTCTTCGACAAATTTTTAAAGATTTTCCGAATGATTATCAGGTAGTTATGTCTCTTGGCTATCCAAACGCGTCAACAGAGCCCATTAAGGATGGAAACGTGGTTGTCTATGGATGGGTGCCCAACCGTTTTGATTACTTAAAAGCTTGCGATCTTGTAGTCGCCAGGGGTGGCCATGGAACCATGGCTCAGTCTGTTTGTTACGGGAAGCCCTTGATCCTTGTGCCCACACCGAGCCACACCGAACAACTTAACAACACCAAGAACGCTGTTGAACTAGGCATCGCCGAAATGATCGACCAAGACGATCTTAACAAACATACGCTCCTCACAACCGTTCGAAAAATCATAGAGAATGGTCGATTTCAAGAAAGAGCAGAAGAGATTCAGGAAGAGGTTATGAAGTTGGATGGCTTAGACACGGCAGTTCAAATGGTAGTTGAAGCCGCCGAAGGAGGGATTGCCGACGTTTCTTCCTAAGAAGATTTTGGAGGAGAAAATACGCAAGCTTTCAGAAGAAGATCTTGGGCAGGGTGATATATCGACCCTTCTCACTGTTCCTTCTGGAACGATTGTTGAAGCAGAAGTTGTCGCAAAGGAATCGGGGGTGATAGCTGGAATAGGGGAAGCGCTAGCCTTCTTGGAAAGTTTTGGTTTTCAAGTCAGAGTCATCGTGTCAGATGGATCCAAAGTTGAGAAGAAAACTACTGTATTAGAGATGGTTGGGGACGCTAGGACGCTCCTTTCGATTGAACGAACTATCCTCAACCTCATGACTAGAATGAGTGGCATCGCCACCGCAACCAGCCGATTGATTAAGAAGGTTCGTAGTGCCGGCTACAAGACTCGCATAGCTTGTACCCGGAAAGTGGCGCCGGGCCTCTTGTATTTCGATAAAAGAGCTGTAATGCTCGGCGGAGGCGACACTCACCGTCTCCATCTAGACGACCTGATCATCGTAAAAGACAATCACTTGGCGGTTGTTGAAGATGTCGCTGGGGCTGTGAAAAGGGTTAGAGAGGCCGTTTCGTTTTCCAAGAGAATTGAAATTGAGGTTTCCACGGAAAATGAGGCGCTGGAAGCTGCGAAGGCCGGAGCCGACATAATTATGCTTGACAACTTTTCTCCCCACCAAATCAAGAATACGCTGGTGTTACTTGATAAGAAGGGGCTTCGAGGCAAGGTTTTGATTGAAGCCAGCGGCGGAATAAACAAGCGAAACATCATTGAATTCGCCGCTACAGGAGTCGACATTCTTAGTCTTGGAGAAATAACCGACAGCGTGAAGGCCCTTGACATGAGTCTCGAAGTAGTAAAAACAAGGAATAACAAAATGGAAGAAGTTTAGAAATCGATGTCAAACCTTAGGCATCATTTCTAACAATCTGAATCCTCGTGCACAAGGGTTGAGCATATCTGACGTCTGTACTTTCCCCAAGACTCCCTTGAGGTCTTTAGCATAACCAATAACATCCTGTTCCGCCGGCACCAGAGACTTCAACGTTACAGCGTCGTCAAGAAATCTCGGTTGGCACTTCACCGGAAGTCCCAGTCTTAGCTTGGTGTTTTCTTTAATGGCCTTTTCCATGGAGTATAGGATGGCGTGAGCGCCTGAGGTCAGTTCAGCTATTCTTACGGGGACGCTCTCTTTTCCGAGGGCCAGCACATCTATGCCGTGAACACGTTTGATATCTGCAGCGATTTTTCTTATTTTTGGCAAAATCTTCAAAACCTGCCCCCTCGCCTTGCTGGAAACTCTTAGCTTAGAGATTCCGACTACAGAAAGGTCTTCCAAGCTTATGCCGCCCAATGTCACGTCCAGATGAACAACGTCTGCCTTCGCTTCTTTCAAAAGTTTCTGACAAAGCTCGAGTTCATGAACCACAAGAAGGTATCCTCTTTCCACGTTGGCGAAGATGGGGTCGGCAAGGTAGAGACTGGCTTCTCTGAAAGGGGATTCCACAAGAACAGCAACCGCGGCCACGACCATCAGGGGTTCGAAGCGGTCGTTTAAGATAGCTGCCCCTGAATCCGCTGCGACTATTCTCAAGGCATCTTCACCGCATATTTCATGGTTTTGAAAGATTCATCTGTACCCTATTAAAGCTTGTCAATTTATTGCTGACGACGCGAAAGGAATTAAAAAGACGCCCCCAGCTATGTCTTCCGTTCGTGTGTACGCGTATGCACGTTTTGCGCGCGCGCGCATAGGGCGCCTACGGAACAAAGCTTTTATCAGAGCGTAGGCCCTTGGATGTGTGGATGATGTTTCAGAGTTACTCTGATTCGCCCCCGCAAAATGGTAACGTGCGGAAATGATGAAACTCTGAAAACTGAATCGTTCTGTACGATTATTGGACGTCAATGTTGCAGATAGCAGAGGCATGCGGACGGCGCGCGCGCATTATTACGTTTCAGGTCGTTTGAAACCCATTCCAAGTACGTATAACTCCGCGCTTTTCGCTCTGCTTGCTTTGGGTTTGAACGATTTTACAAGACTGAAATATTGGCTAACCTCTTCAACAAAATCTTTGAGCATGTCTCCTTGAAAAACTTTAACGAAGAAGTTTCCGCCTCGCCTGAGAACCGAAGCTGCAATCTGCAAGGACCGCCTTGCCAGGTCAATCTGACGGGCGTGGTCAAGCTCCCAGATTCCGGAAATGTTTGGTGAAACATCTGAGATCACAACGTCTGCTGAACGTGGCAAGAACTCCTTGATAGTTTGAGCCATCTGAGAATCTGCTACGTCGCCAATGACGAGGCGAACGTTGGGTAGGTCAATAGGGTCGATGTGTTTAAGGTCAATTCCAAGCACGAAACCTGAATTGGCTACAATCCTTCCAGAGGCCTGCGTCCACCCGCCTGGAGCAGCCCCTAGATCCACCACCACGTAGCCACGCTTGATGAACCGGTGCTTCTCTACAGCCTGAAGAAGTTTGTAGGCAGCCCGTGACCGAAATTTTTCCTCTTTTGCTTTCCGATAATAATATTCTCTCTTACGTTCTTTGACCCATGCTCTGGGCAAAATTAGGTTTCACCCGAAGGGTTCATTTCCCTTTGCACAAGATTCAGAATCCATTCTGTCAATTTCTCGCATTCGTTGGGTGAAATGGTGCTCCAAACCCCACACCTTGGGTCATCTGGGCACATTAGGCAAGGGCAATCGACGATGGAGTTTATGGAGGCTGGCTGTCTCTTTGGATATAGCCTATACGTCCATCTCCCGCTGAAGAGTTCACGTTCACGACGAATCAAACCCTTGTTCTCCAGTTTCAAGGCTATTCTAGAGCCTTCTCTGCTGGTTGCATCCAATTTTCGCCACATTTCAGACTGAAGCACTCCTTGGTTCCCAGTGTTAGCAATCAGGTGTAGGGCCTTGTGTTCCAAATCGTTTCGTCTTGGCATATCAATCGGTTCCTTGTCATCTTCATAATAAATAGGTACTTCAAAACATAAAAAGATGTATGTTGTTTTCCGAATTACCAGTTTCATGAAGGTGGGACATAACCTACAAGCAAAACTACAAAACATTTTAACATAGGAGGCTAAATAGGCATTACATGAAAATTGGGCAAACATGCTCCACGTCTGGTTTCCAATCTTAGCCTTCATTTCAAGGGGGTCAAAAACGTTGTCGATGCCTAATTCAGCTTCGTCTTACTGCTTGGGCATAGAAGCCACAGCAGATGATTTCGGCATTGCAATTCTTTCTTTCGACGGCGAAGTTCTCTCAAACGCAAACAGCGCATACGTGCCCGAGAAGGGAGGGATCCATCCAAGGGAGGCGGCTAGACACCATGCTGAAGTTGCTGAAAAGGTTTTGACAGAAGCCTTCGAAACAGCAGGAATAAAGCCTCAAGACGTAAGCCTTGTCGCCTTTTCTCAAGGACCCGGATTAGGGCCCTGTCTCCGTACGGGCGCAACCGCAGCACGCGCCCTAGCCTCCTACCTTGGAGTTCCATTGGTGGGAGTCAACCATTGCGTGGCGCACATTGAAATAGGCAAACTCGTAACCGGGGCAATTGATCCAGTTACTCTATATGTTTCAGGAGGAAACACAATCGTTTCTGCCTTTGAAGCCGGAAAATATCGTGTTTTCGGCGAGACCCTGGATATTGCTGTCGGGAACTGCCTAGACGTTTTTGCCAGGGAAGCTGGTTTAAGCCAAAGACGGGGGGCGCCTTTCGGCGCCATGGTTGAAGATTTGGCAAGCAAAGGCAAGACCTTTGTTTCTCTTCCCTATACAGTGAAGGGAATGGACCTATCCTTTAGCGGGCTTCTTACGGCTGCTGTGCAATTGCTTCATAAGAAAAACCTTCGTCTACAAGACCTCTGCTTCAGTCTTCAGGAGGTAGCTTTCTCCATGCTAGCCGAAGTAACCGAGAGGGCTCTAGCTCACGCGGAGAAACCAGAGGTTCTCTTAACCGGAGGAGTGGCAGCCAACAAGAGACTACAATCGATGCTTAACGTGATCGCGAAGGAGCATAACGCTCGATTCTGTGTGGTTCCAAAACAGTATGCCTTAGACAACGGAGCCATGATCGCCTGGACTGGAATCCTTGCCTACAAGAGCAACATAACGGTTCCCATAGAAAAGAGTTACGTCAAGTTGAAGTGGCGACTGGACGAAGTTTACGCGCCTTGGATCGAGGGCTGAGCCGTGCTAGTTAAGAAGGGTGCAGAAGCCAACTTATACTTGGAAGAGTGGCACAACCGCAAAGTGATAATGAAGCGACGATTGCCGAAACAGTATCGCATCCAAGAGTTAGACAAGCAAATTCGATCTCAACGGACCGTGCATGAACCTAACCTCATTCATAAAGCTAAGGAAGCTGGAGTTCCCACGCCCACCATCTTCATGGTCGACCTAGCAGAAGCAAACATTATTATGGAATTTGTGAGTGGGAAGCAGATTAAGCAGGTCCTTGACGATGTTTCTTCCGAAGAGAGGCTTCGCCTGAGTCGCCACATTGGCCAGCTGATCGGGCGCCTTCACAATCATGGAATTATCCACGGCGATCTGACAACCTCAAACATGATTTTGACGTCGTATGGAAAGGTTGTTTTCGTTGACTTCGGGTTGAGTGAAAGGTCAATGGAGCTGGAGACTAAGGGAGTCGACCTACACCTCATGAGGAGAGCTTTTCAAAGCACCCATTACAGGTATGCAAGAGAATGTTTTGAAGCTGTCATGGATGGGTACAGTGAGGTTGTGGGTGCAAAGGAGGCAAAAAATGTTTTAGAAAAGATTTCGGAGATAGAGAGAAGAGGGCGCTATGTTTCCGAAAGAAGATAAAGCCAAAACGCTACGCTCATGTACGTGTGCCGACACCGGCGAGCTCACGTATGCGCGCGATTTTTTGTTTAAGTTTTCCATAAAAAACCGAAAATTTTATCTCTGATTCAATATTAGTTATGAAATGGTATATATGACGTTGTATAGACAACACCTGCGGAAAAATGTTATGTTGTTCATGAGGTAATGGAAATTGAACGAGACGCCTATTCCCAAGGATATTTTGAAACTCGCAACTGGACTCGTGGAGCTCGTGCGCTCAGACTCTCAATCCATCTTCTAAACGGTTGTGATTTATGTCCAGGAGCCAATATCTAAAGAAAATTCTTGATCAAGCGAGGGAAAACGAGAAGCATTACAACTGGCTCCGCGCGGTTGAATTCTATAAAAAGGCTTCAAGTTTTGCACTAAGTAAAAAGGATTTGTTGAGAGCTGGCGAGATTGAGAGTCAGATTGGCTATTGCTTTTATCGAGTTGCCTTCCAAGCAGAAACCCAGAAGGAATTCAAGAGCCGCATGCACCTGGCTGCAGATTTCTATCAGAAAGGAGCAGAGCTTTTTGAGAAGATTGAAGAAACGGAAACGCGCGCCGAAATCAATCACTGTAGGGCCATGGTCACATACGTTAATTCGTGGCTTTTAACAGACTTATCTGCAAAGAGGGAACAATTAGATGAGTGTTGGAGGCTTGAGAAGGAAGCGGTGAAGGTGTATGAAAAAGCGGCAGACCTCATGAACGTGGCGAAGACATGCAAAAACATCCTGATCTTTTTGACTGATCGCTTGAACATTGAGTGGAATACGGAGTCGCGTGAGAAGATAGTTGAGACGGCAGTGGACTACGGTGAGAAGGCTGTAGAGATTTTCTCCAAAATCCAAGATAGACGTCAACTCGCACATACTTACATCCTAACCTCGTTCTTCTGTAGGAACGCGGCTTTCGTTAGAAGTTTTAAAGCCAAGAGAAGGGAAGAATTTCGAAAAAGGACCTTGAGGTACTCTCAAAAAGCCATAGAGATTTCTGAGGAGATTAGCGATGAATATCTCATTGGGCTATCTAACCTCTGTCTAGCTGATTCTCGTCTGGACATTCTGGGCACGACCGGACTACAGGAAAAGCAACACTACGAAAAAGCGTTGCAGTGCGGATTTTCAACGAAAGACAATCTTCTCATCGCGGACGCTCTGTTCGGTCTACAGTTCTCGACGAATTTTCTTGCAATCACGGAGGAGGACCCTGACAAAGCCAGAGAAGAATATAGAAAGCTTGACAAATACTGGGAAGATGCTGTTCGTCACTACAATCTCGTTGCCCATAACTCAGGAATAGCAATGGCCTACTTTCAAATGATAATTCCAATAGAAGGACGAAGCGGACTGGAGATTAACCTCGAAAATAGGCGTATGCTTCTAGAGAAATCTGTCAAACTGGGTTACAGAGGTCTCGACCATGCGCGCCTTTCAGGCTCAATAGCCGTAATGTTTCATATCACGCGTTCGCTCAGCGTGGCAGTATTCTGCCTAGCAAGGATTGAAACCGACACCAATAGGAAACGAAACCTTCTAAGTCGGTCTGCAAAACTTATGGAACAAAGCATTGGCATACTGAAACAAGCATCAGCAGTTTCACTGGTGGAACCGAAAGAAGTGAATCTCGCTTTCATTTTTTGGGCGTTGGCCATGAATCAGTTTGAGATGGCTAATGTTGGAAAAGATGTTGATGAAAAAATAAACATTCTTAGAAACGCGACAACAAACATGCGAAGCGCCCGTGAATATTGGCTAGAGTGGACGAAATCTCCATGGGCACGCACCGAAGAACCACACTGGTTTATCGTAGGCGAAAATGAGATAAAAACAGGAAAAACTTTGAACGAACTATGCACGCTCACTGGTGACCTCACCCTTTTGGGAGAAGGTCTAGCTGCCTTCAAACGATCGGTTAATGCGTATGACAAGGCCAATCTGCCCAGCCGCGTGGCCGAAGCCTATTGGCAAATTGGCAAAACCTACTATCAGCTTGCCGAGTATTCCGAATCGGCAAAGAGCTTTGAATTGGCATACAAGAACTACAAACTTGCGGCTAGAAAGACGCCTCAACTTAAGGCCTTCTACATGGACTACGCATTGTACATGCTAGCGTGGAGCGAAATAGAGAAAGCAAGACACAATCACGTAGAAAAACAACATGGACAGGCAAAAGAGCACTACGAGAAGACCGCTGACCTCCTTAAATCAACAAAGCGATGGAACTACCTGCATCTGAACTATTTGGCGTGGGCCAGACTAGAAGAAGCAGAAGACCTTAGCCGAAGAGAACAAACCAAAGAAGCAAGAGACCTATTTCAACAAACAGGAAAGCTATTTGGAGAAGCCAAGAAATCCATCGAGAACGGGCGCGTACAACTGGAAAAAATCCAAGTTAGAGACGAGAAGGAAATGGTAGATGAGCTAATTGAAGCTTCAGACACAAGAAAGGAATACTGTCTTGGAAGGATCGCCTTGGAAGAAGCGAAAATTCTCGACAGGCAGGGCGACCATGATGCTAGCTCAAGAAAATATGGTTCCGCAGCCGAAAAATTCCAAAAAGCAACCGACGTCACGGAAGATGAATCAGATCGGCAGGAACTGAGGCCCATAATTCGCCTCTGTCGGGCTTGGCAAAAGATGACACAAGCAGAAGCGGAAGCTTCACCCGACTTGTATTTAGAAGCTTCTCAACTCTTCATTGAAGCTAAAACACATACCCTCAACGAAAAAGCCAAAATATTGGCTTTAGGTCATAGTCGCTTCTGCAAGGCACTTGAAGCTGGGACAAGATTTGAAGACACAAGAGACACAAAGCTGTACTCGGCCGCAATTCGAAACCTGGAAAGTGCGGCAAACTACTACATCAAAGCTGGCTTCAAAACCGCCTCAGAATACGCTATTGCAATGCACCGCTTCCTTGATGGTTACATCTACATGAACAATGCCAACCAAGAAACAGATCCAGAAAAGAAGGCAAGATATTACACAATTGCTGAAAAGGTCTTGAAGACTTCAGCTGAATACTACATGAACGCAAAGCACCCTGAAAAATCCGCGCATGTTCACCGGCTTTTAGAAAAGGTTAGTGAGGAACGAAGGCTAGCAACGTCATTAAGCGAAGTCTTGCACGCACCGATTATTGCTTCATCAACAGCTAGTTTCGTTACCCCAACACCAACCCACGAAAAGGCTGTTGGCCTAGAAGGATTTGAGCAAGCTAACGTCCAAGGCCATCTTACAGTTCCAGAAGAAGTGACTATGGAGGAAGACCTTGGGATTCAACTAGACCTTGTCAACGTTGCTAGGAACTCTGGGTTGCTGATTAGAATTGACAACCTTGTCCCTAAAGGGTTCAAGGTGACCGAGACCCCTAGTAAATATGCTATGGAAGACGGTTCGGTAGACATGAGAGGAAAGCGATTTGAGCCTCTCAAAGTCGAATCGATTAGGATCTCGGCACGGCCGACTGACTTTGGTATCTTCAAGGTGAACCCGCAAGTGGTCTACGTCGACGAATCTGGGCAATTTCGAACATGCAGACCGGAAGCAGCATACGTGAAGGTGGGTACAATCGCGAGGAGAGTCGGAGAGGAAAAGGCTAAGAAGAAATACGAACTTGTTTACAAGGACTTGGTCAAAGAATGCCCAAGAATCCCCAAGAGTAAATGTAGAGTCGGCATCGCCCAAATAGTCGTGTCCAAAACGGGTAACATTCTAAACGAATTCTACGAAGAGAAGGCTACAGGCCTCTTCAGACTTCGAGAAGGCAAGGTCGAAACGGTGAGAGCCAAGGTCAAGGATATGATAGAAATTGCCCACGCAAAAGAAGTCAACTTTCTACTCTTCCCAGAACTAACCATTGACCTAAACTACAGTAAAATGCTCGAAGACATAACCAGCTTGGCAAAAGCCTACGAGATGTACATAATTCCAGGATCATATCACGACGGGGAAACAAGGCGAAACATCAGTGTTGTTGTGGGACCCGACGGAATCCTTTGGCAACAGGAGAAGCACATTCCAGCTATCATACGTCACAAAGGCAAAAGATTCAGAGAGGGAATAGAAGTTGGAGCTATGCCCAGAAAAACATTAGTCTGCAACACCGAGTTCGGAAGAATAGCGGTTACTATATGCCGGGACTTCCTCGACATGGACTTTAGAGTAGAACTGAAGAACTTTGAGCCACCGGTGGATCTACTCTTCAACCCAGCGTTCACTCCAGTCACAGCTGACTTCAAGGCAGCTCATTTCGACGCTCGCAGGTCCATCTACGCCTACTGCTTCTTCGCCAACGTCGCAGAGTTCGGTGATTCCTTCATATACACGCCGGAAAAGGAACGCGTCGAACGAAAGATACCCACAAAGGAGGAGAGACTAATCTACAAAGATGTAGACCTCTTCAAACT